>DASXMW010000220.1:0-38464 GCA_036495425.1 Streptosporangiaceae bacterium
GAGCACGCCGTGGTCCGCGAGGTGCACGAGGAGACCGGCATCACCGTGGACCAGGTCACCTACCTGGGCAGCCAGCCGTGGCCGCTGCCGCGCAGCCTGATGCTCGGCTTCCGGTGCCGGGCCGTGGGTGACCTCACCTTCCACGTGGACGCGAACGAGATCTCCGAGGCCCACTGGTACTCGCGCGACGAGCTGATCCGGGTCCTGGAGGCCGGAGAACTGGCCCTGCCGCCGGTGGTCTCCATCGCCCGCCGCATCATCGAGTCCTGGTACGGCAGCGAGCTGCCCGACGGCGCCAACGCCTGGCTCCGCTGACCCGTCCCGGCGTTCGGCAGTTTGCCGCCAAATCTTGATTAAACCCACCCAGTAAGTAGGATATGCAGGGTGACTACTGCTCTGCGCCTGGTGCGGCGCGGCCACGTGGACTTCGTCCGGGTGGCCAGCGCCCAGTGTCCGGTGCCGCGCTGACCGATCCGCCATCCACTGGACCGGCTGTCGCGTACCGAAAGAGGGCTCGCCCACCACGCACGTGAAGGAGTCACCCATGCCGACCGACCTGCTCGCCGCCCGAGTGTTCGAGATCCCGGGGCCGGCCCAGCCGGCCACCACCCCGCCCACGAACCTGCCCGCCGAACTGGCCAGCCTGGCCCGGCTAGACGAGCCCGGCTCGGGCGGCACGCTGCTGGCCGTGGTCCCGATCCCCGGCACCGACAGCTCGCTGGCCATCGTCGGCTACACGGTCCCGGCCGGTGTCACCCGGGACCGGGGCCCGGCCTCGGGCCGGGCCGACGGCGGCCTGGTCGTGGACCACGCCCGCCGCTGCGTGTGGCTGGGTGGCCGCGAGGTCCAGCTCACCTACCAGGAGTTCGAGCTGCTGGCGTTCCTGAGCGCCAACCCGGCCCAGGTGTTCAGCCGGGCCGGCCTGCTGGAGCGGGTCTGGGGCCAGCGGGAGAACTCACGCCACCGCACCCGCACCGTGGACGTGCACGTGAGCCGGCTGCGGCGCAAGCTGGGCCCGGTCTTCGGCCAGTGCCTGACCACCGAGCACCGGGTGGGCTACCGCTTCGACCCCACCATGGACGTCAGCCCCTAGTTCGCCGGCGCACCCGAGCCGCCCGGCGTACCCGAGCCGCCCGGCTCCGAAGCCGGCTCCTCGGGCGGGATGTCGTCGCCGTGCTTCTCCAGGTAGTCCAGGTACAGGGGCCGGAGCGCCTCGGCGGTCTCACCCTCACCCGAACCGAGCGCGTCCGAGATCAAGGCCGAAATCCGGTACAAGTCGGCCCCGGTCCGCCCGGGATTGCCCTCGGCCGCCTCGGCGGCCGGGATCTCGCGCAGCAACTCCCACAGGAACCCGACGTCGGCGTGGTGCAGCGCACGGCGCATGGCCAGGTCGTGAAGCTCATGGGAGGACATCGCCTCGAGGTCACTGCGGCTTGGCACGGGGATACCTTACCCGCTCGCTAGCATGGCCCGATGAGCGACAAGGCCACTCCGTGCGTGTTCTGCGCGATCATCGACGGCACGGTCAAGGCCGACATCATCGACGAGGGTGCGCACTGGCTCGCGTTCCTGGACTACCGGCCGCTGTTCCGCGGGCACACCCTGCTCGTGCCGAAGTCGCACATCCGGCTGCTCAGCGACCTGCCCGCGGACCGGGTGGGGGAGTTCTTCGGTGAGGCTCAGCGGCTGGAGCGCGCGGTGGAGGACGGCCTGGGCGCCGACGGGTCGATGATCCTCATCAACAACGTGGTCAGCCAGTCCGTGCCGCACCTGCACCTGCACGTCATCCCGCGGCGGAAGAAGGACGGTCTGCGGTTCTGGCTCGGTCCCCGGCACCCTTACGATGTGGAACATCCCGCCGAGGAGTACGCGGCCAAGATCCGGGCCGCCCTCCCGGCCGGCTAATTTCCAGACTGGCGAGGAACCAACTCTGGTCAGGAGCCAAACGCGGTGACAGGATTGAGCGCAACGGAAAAGGGCAGACGGAGGGCTATGGACCTTCACTCCCGCGGGCTCGGCAACGATGCCGCAGCCCGGGGCGACCAGCAGCCGATCGGGGGAGGCTCCCATCGGCACGGCAAACCCGCGTCGTGGCTGCTGGTGGCCGTGATCGTCGTCGCCTTCGTCGCCGGTGCCTTCGCCGTCCTCGACGAGGCCTGGCCCTTGTTCTGGGTGGGTCTGGCCGTGCTGGTCCTGTCCGTCCCCGCCAGCCGCCTGATCGGGACCGTGCGCGACGCCGTGCTGGCCGGGGGCCCGTCGGGCCCGCCGCGCCGGGGCGGCCCCATCACACCGGCCTTCGGGCCGGCCCTGCACCCCGGCGTTGACGTGGTCCCGGCCCCGGCCGTGGTGGCCGAGCGGCCGGCGGTGCCGTCCTAGGCCGCCACGCTGATCCGCGTGCTGCTCGCGTGTTAGTCACCCCGGCCCCAGCGGGCGCGCCGGCGGGTGCGACCAGGCACGAAAATGTCCGGGCCGTCCTATGCTGCCCTGAGTGCCGGCCGTCTGGGCGGGCCAACCGTCAAGGAGTTTCGTTATGGCGCCGTGGCCAGGCCACGCCTATCCGCTCGGTGCCTCGTACGACGGCGCGGGAACCAACTTCGCCCTGTTCTCCGAGGTGGCCGACCAGGTCGAGCTCTGCCTGTTCGACGACAGCGGCCGGGAGGAGCGGGTCCGGCTCACCGAGATGGACGGGTTCGTCCACCACTGTTACCTGCCCAACGTGGTGCCCGGCCAGCAGTACGGCTACCGGGTGCACGGGCCCTACGACCCCGGCCGGGGGCTGCGCTGCAACCCGAACAAGCTGCTCCTCGACCCCTACGCCAAGGCCGTCACCGGCCAGGTGGACTGGGACGAGTCGCTGTTCGGGTACGAGTTCGGCCAGCCGGACCAGCGCAACGACGCCGACTCGGCCGCCCACATGTGCAAGGGCGTGGTGATCAACCCGTTCTTCGACTGGGCCAACGACCGGCCGCCGCACATCCCCTACAACGAGACGGTCATCTACGAGGCCCACGTCAAGGGCCTCACCTACCGGCACCCGGCCGTGCCCGATGACCTGCGGGGCACCTACGCCGGCATCGCCCACCCGGCCGTCATCGAGCACCTGACCCGGCTGGGCGTGAACGCCATCGAGCTGATGCCGGTGCACCAGTTCCTCACCGACAAGGTGCTGAAGGACCGGGGGCTGCGCAACTACTGGGGCTACAACACCATCGGCTTCTTCGCCCCGCACGCCGAGTACGCCGCGGCCGGCGACGGCAACCAGGTCCAGGAGTTCAAGGCCATGGTGCGCGCCCTGCACGAGGCCGACATCGAGGTCATCCTGGATGTGGTGTACAACCACACCGCCGAGGGCAACCACCTCGGGCCGACCCTGTCCTTCCGCGGCATCGACAACGCGGCCTACTACCGGCTGGTCGACGACGACCCGCAGTACTACATGGACTACACCGGCACCGGGAACTCGCTCAACGTCCGGAACCCGCACTCGCTCCAGCTGATCATGGACTCGCTGCGCTACTGGGCCACCGAGATGCGGGTGGACGGGTTCCGCTTCGACCTGGCCGCCACCCTGGCCCGCGAGTTCTACGATGTCGACCGGCTGGCCGCGTTCTTCGACGTGGTCCAGCAGGACCCGGTGATCAGCCAGTCCAAGCTGATCGCCGAGCCGTGGGACGTCGGCCCCGGCGGCTACCAGGTCGGCCAGTTCCCGCCGTTGTGGACCGAATGGAATGGCAAGTACCGAGACGAGGTACGGGACTTCTGGCGCGGTGAGCCGTCCAGCCTGGGCGAGTTCGCCTCCCGTATCACCGGCTCGTCTGACCTGTACCAGCACGACGGGCGGCGGCCGGCCGCCTCGATCAACTTCATCACCGCGCACGACGGCTTCACCCTCAACGACCTGGTCTCCTACAACCATAAGCACAACGAGGCCAATGGCGAGGACAACCGCGACGGCGCCGACGACAACCGGTCCTGGAACTGCGGAGCCGAGGGC
Organism: Streptosporangiaceae bacterium; assembly: GCA_036495425.1. GTDB lineage: Bacteria > Actinomycetota > Actinomycetes > Streptosporangiales > Streptosporangiaceae > Bog-532. The sequence continues at coordinate 3,995 of DASXMW010000220.1, forward strand.
CCGACCGACGACCCGGGCATCAACGAGCTGCGGGCCCGGCAGCGCCGCAACCTGATCAGCACCCTGCTGCTGTCCCAGGGCGTGCCCATGCTGCTGGGCGGGGACGAGATCGGCCGGACCCAGGACGGCAACAACAACGCCTACTGCCAGGACAACGAGATCTCCTGGGTGGACTGGGAGCGTGGCGAGCAGTTCGCCGACCTGGCCGCGTTCACCGCGGCCGTGTCGGAGTTCCGCCGGGCCCACCCGGTGTTCCGCCGCCGCCGGTTCTTCGCGGGCCGGACCGGCCAGGGCGATGAGCTGCGCGACATCGTCTGGTTCAGCGCCACCGGCACCGAGATGGCCGACCAGGACTGGGCGGCTCCGGTCGGACGCTGCGTGATGGTGTTCCTGAACGGCCTCGGCATCCCCGATCTCGACGTGCGCGGCGAACCGGTCACCGACAGTTCATTCCTGCTCGGTTTCAACGCTGACCCCGAAGACGTCAACATGGTGCTGCCTGGCAGTGCCTACGGCGAGCGCTGGGCGGTCGTGCTCGACACCGCCACCGGTGAGGTCCCGGCCGCCGGGGGCACGTTCGGCGGGGTCACCGCGCTCGGGCCACTGAGCAGCATCACTCCGCCGCTCGGCGCGGTCACCGCGGGCAGCAGCTTCGAGCTGATGGAGGGAGCCCGCGTGGTGGAAGCCAAGGCCACCCTCAAGGTGGCCGGCCGGTCCCTGGTCGTCTTGCAGCGCAGCGAGCCGAACGAGTGACCACCCCCAGCTCGACCTACCGGGTCCAGCTCGGCCCGGACCTGGACTTCGCCGCGGCCGCGGACCTGACCGGCTACCTGGCCGACCTGGGTATCGGCGCGCTGTACGCGTCGCCGGTGCTGGCCGCCGCGCCCGGCTCCACCCACGGGTACGACGTGGTCGACCCGACCCGGGCCAGCCCGGCCCTGGGCGGCGACGAGGGCTTCGCGCGGCTGGCCGGGCGGCTGGGCCAGGCCGGGCTGGGGCTGGTGGTGGACATCGTGCCCAACCATGAGGGGATCGCCGTCCCGCCGGCCAATCCGGCCTGGTGGGATGTGCTGAAGCACGGAGCGGATTCCTCCTACGCACCGACCTTCGATATCGACTGGAACCGCCCGCCGATCATGGTCCCGGTGCTGGCCGACGACGCCGCGGTGCAGGACATCAAGATCGTCGACGGGCAGCTGGCCTACTACACCGGGCGGTTCCCGATCGCGCCCGGCACCGGCGAGGGCACCCCGCAGCAGGTGCACGAGCGCCAGCACTACCGGCTGGTCAACTGGCGGCGGGCCAACACCGAGCTGAACTACCGGCGCTTCTTCGACATCACCACCCTGGCCGCGGTCCGGGTCGAGGACCTCGAGGTGTTCGACGCTACCCACGCCCTGGTGCTCCGCTGGGTGCGGGAGGGCCAGGTCACCGGGCTGCGGGTGGACCATCCGGACGGCCTGGCCGACCCGGGACGCTACCTGCGCCGGCTGGCCAGCGCGGCCCCGTCGGCCTGGCGGGTGGTGGAGAAGATCCTCGGCCCGGACGAAGCCATGCCGCCCCCCGGGCGCTGGCCGGTGGCCGGCACCACCGGGTACGACACGCTGCGGCTGGTCTGCGGGCTGTTCGTGGACCCGGCCGGGGAGGGGCCGCTGACCGCGCTGGCCACCGCCGAGTACGGCCCGCAGGACCTGGGCCAGATGGAGCACGACGCCAAGCGCTGGATCGCCGGGCACATCCTGCGCGCCGAGGTCCGCCGGATCGCCGCCGTGGCCGCCCGCGACCTGCCGTTCGGCGCCGGCCGTGACGACCTCGAGCCCGCCGTCATCGAGCTGCTGGCGTCGTTCGGCGTGTACCGCTCCTACCTGGCCGACGGCGAGGACGGCCCGCTGCGCGACGCCGTCGCCCAGGCCACCGGCCGCGCCCCGGACCTGGCTGACACCCTGGCCGCGCTGGTGACCCGGATGACCGGCGACCCCACCGGCGAACTGGCCGAGCGGGTCCAGCAGACCGCGGCCATGGTGATGGCCAAGGGCGTCGAGGACACCACGTTCTACCGCTACAACCGGTTCGCCGCCCTCAACGAGGTGGGCGGGGACCCGGGCCGGTTCGGGGTGCCACCGGAGGAGTTCCACCGCCGGGCCGCCGCCCTGGCCGAAGGCCCGCACCGGGCCACCATGACCGCGCTGTCGACCCACGACACCAAGCGCTCGGAGGACGTCCGGGCCCGGCTGGCCGTGCTGTCCGAGGTGCCGGGCGAGTTCACCGAGGCGGTCAGCCGCTGGTCGGCCCGGGCCCGGCTGCCGGAACCGACCCTGAACCTGCTGGCCTGGCAGTCGCTGGTCGGCGCCTGGCCGATCAGCCCGGACCGGCTGCGCGGCTACCTGGAGAAGGCGTCCCGCGAGGCCAAGCTGGCCACCAGCTGGACCGAGCCGAACACCGAGTTCGACCAGGCGGTGGCGGCCTGGCCCGAGACCGTGCTGGCCGACGCGGGCCTGATCGCCGACGTGGAAGGCTTCGTCCGCTGGGTCCAGCCCGCGGGCTGGGCCAACGCGCTTGGCCAGAAGCTGGTCCAGCTGACCATGCCCGGCCAGCCCGACCTGTACCAGGGCAGCGAGCTGTGGGACCTGTCCCTGGTCGACCCGGACAACCGCCGCCCGGTCGACTTCGGGCACCGGCGGGAGCTGCTGGCCCGGATCGACGCGGGCTGGCGGCCCGCCGTCGACACCTCCGGCGCGGCCAAGCTGCTGGTGGTGACCCGGGCCCTGCGCCTGCGCCGGGACCGGCCCGAGCTGTTCGAGGGCTACCGGCCGCTGGCCGCCGACGGCCCGGCCGCCGGGCACCTGCTGGGGTTCGAACGAGGCCAGGGCGGGGACGGCGCCGGTGATGGGGGCCGCCTGGTCACCGTGGCCACCCGGCGGCCGCTGACCCTGGCCCGCTCGAACGGCTGGCGCGGCACCACGCTGACCCTGCCCGGTCCGGCCGGCGCGGCCTGGACCGACCTCCTCACCGGGCAGGCCATGGGCGGCGGCGCCATCCCGCTGACCGGCCTGCTGTCCCGCTACCCGGTGGCCCTACTCGTGCGAGGTGACCAGTGACACCCGCCCACCCGTCCGTCTGGGCCCCCGGCCGCACCCGGGTCCGGCTCCGCGCCGAGGAGCGCGACGTCGAGCTGACCAAGGACGACCGCGGCTGGTGGCACGGGCCCGACCCGCTGCAGCCCGGGACCGACTACGCCTTCCTGCTCGACGACGACGACACCCCCCTGCCCGACCCGCGCTCGCGCTGGCAGCCGGACGGCGTGCACGGGCCGTCCCGGGTCTACGACCACGCCGCCTACGGCTGGACCGACCAGGCCTGGACCGGGCGGGCCCTGCCCGGCGCGGTCATCTACGAGCTGCACATCGGCACCTTCACCCCGCGCGGCACGTTCGATTCGGCCATCGAGCGCCTGGACTACCTGGCCGAGCTGGGCATCGACCTGGTCGAGGTGATGCCGGTCAACGCCTTCGACGGCACCGCCGGCTGGGGCTACGACGGCGTGCTGTGGGGCGCGGTGCACGAGCCGTACGGCGGCCCGGACGGGTTCAAGCGGTTCGTGGACGCCTGCCACACCCGCGGCCTGGGCGTGGTCCTGGACGTGGTCTACAACCACATCGGCCCCTCCGGCAACTACCTGGACCGGTACGCGCCCTACTTCGCGGGCCAGAACCAGTGGGGTTCCGCCCTCAACGTGGACGGCCCCGGCTCGGATGAGGTACGCCGCTACGTCATCGGCAACGCGCTGAGCTGGCTGCGCGACTTCCACGTGGACGGGCTCCGGCTGGACGCGGTGCACGCCATCGTGGACCGCCGGGCCCTGGGCCTGCTGGAGGAGCTGGCCATCGCCGCGGACGCGCTGTCGGCCGGGGTGGGCCGCCCGCTGTCCCTGATCGCCGAGTCCGACCTGAACGACCCCAGGCTGGTCACCGCGCGCGAGGCCGGCGGCTACGGGCTGACCGCCCAGTGGTGTGACGACATCCACCACGCCCTGCACGTCACGCTGACCGGCGAGACCCAGGGCTACTACGCCGACTTCGCCGCCCCCGACGCCCTGGCCACCACCCTGCGCCACGCCTACTTCCACGCCGGCACCTGGTCCTCGTTCCGGCACCGGACTTACGGGCGCCCGGTCGACCTGGGCCGCATCCCCGGCTACCGGTTCCTGGCCTACCTGCAGGACCACGACCAGATCGGCAACCGGGCCCAGGGGGACCGGCTCTCGGCCAAGGTGTCACCGGGCCTGCTGGCCTGCGGCGCCGCCATCGTGCTGGGCTCGCCCTACACCCCGATGATCTTCATGGGCGAGGAGTGGGCGGCCAGCACACCGTGGCAGTTCTTCGCCTCGTTCCCCGACCCGGGCCTGGCCGAAGGCGTCCGCGACGGCCGCCGCTCCGAGTTCGCCGCCCACGGCTGGGGCGAGGAGGAGATCCCCGACCCCATGTCCCCCGCCACCGTCGAGCGCTCCACCCTGGACTGGTCAGAAATTGTCGAAGGTCAGCACCGCGCGTTGCTCGAGCTGTACCGGGACCTGATCACCCTGCGCCACACCCACCCCGAACTGGCCGACCCAAGACTGGACCAGCTTGCCGTGCGGACCGGCCCGGGGGAGCGCTGGCTGGTGATGCACCGCGGCGCACTCCGCGTCGTCTGCAACCTGGCCGCCGAAGTCGACAACATCCGGCTCGACCGCCCCGTCGACGTCGTCCTGCTCGCTTCGGCCAAGGTCAACCACGCCGGCCCCGTCCTGGAACTCCCCCCCGAGTCCTTCGCCGTCGTCCGCACAGTCTCCGAAGCCGAGGCGCGGCCGGTGACCGCCGACGACCTGGCCCGCATCGAGTAACCCGCCCCCGGACCTCTCTTATGGCTTGAGACCATCACCGCGCGTCCAGCCCACCCCAAGAGTCCCGGGTGGCGCCTCAGCTACCGCCCACCCCCTGACTCCCATCACCCGAAGTGTGGGACTCCCACGCCGCCGGGGCCCGCCCTCCGCCAGCATGCGAGCCCCAGTCGTCACACCCGCATCAGGTGCCTCAGAAGTGCGAAGTCCCTCCAGGCTGGGAAGGCTTTTCCGCAGCATGTGCGGAAAACCCTGCCCAGCCCCTCGCTCCCGGTCACACGAGTCCCAGTCGCCCCTCGGCGCGCGGCGCGCCGGAGCCCAATCCTTCCCGGCCCTCCGTGCCCGGTCAGCTCTCCGTCCGCCGCCCACCCAGCCCAGGCCGCCCGCTCGCTCGGAGGCCCGCGGCCTGGGCTCAGCCCCGCCCCGCCGTCCACTTCGTCACAGCAGTCCCAGCTCCCCCGGAAGCTAAGCCTCCCTCGCCCCAATCAGCCCGTCCGGAGCATCTCGGCGTCGAGGTACTGGGGCGGGATGGCGAAGCCGTCGACCAGGGTCTGGGCGTGCGGGCGCAGCTGCTGGCACAGGGTGTTGACCGCGCTGGTCACCGACTTGGCCCGGGTCGGGGTGAGCCGACCGTGGGCCTGGAACCAGGCCAGGTCGGCCTCGATGGTGGCCAGCACGTACAGGTCGCACACCCGGCTCAGCAGGGCGTGGGCGGCCGGGTCGGGGGAGCGCTCCAGCCCGGCCAGGAACGCCTCCAGCACGACCCGGTCCACGTGCGCCCGGGCCGCCCGCAGCAGGTGGTCCTGGGCGTCGTTGAACACCGCGAACGCGGCCGCCGCCCCGCCTTCACCCGGCGCGTCCGACACGGCCGAGGCGGCCCGGCGCAGCCGGCGGGCCAGGCCGTCGACCATGTGCTGCTCCCGGTCCTCGAACGCGCGCACCTGCCAGGCCCGGTCGAACAGCACGGTCTCGTCGTCCCGGCCCGGCGCGGCCGCGGTCAGCCGCTCGATGACGCCGCGGGCGGCGGTCCGCTCGATCAGCGTGCCCGCGAACTTCTCGGCCACGAACCGCGCCGTGGCCAGCGGGCCCAGGTCCGCGAAGTCGCTCTGGTAGTTGGTCAGCAGGCCCTTGGCCACCAGCTGGAGCAGCACGGTGTTGTCGCCTTCGAACGTGGTGAACACGTCGGTGTCGGCCTTGAGCGTCATCAGCAGGTTGTCAGCCAGGTAGCCGGCCCCGCCGCACGCTTCCCGGCAGGCCTGCACGGTCGCGGTGGTGTGCCAGGAGGAGACGGCCTTGAGCCCGGCCGCGCGCGACTCCAGCTCCCGCTGCCGCCGCTCGTCCGGCTGGCTGGCCGCACCCGCCCGGCTCACCTCGTCCAGGGCTCCGGCCAGCTCGTACTGGGCGAAGCTGAGCGCGTAGCTGGTGGCCAGCGCGGGCAGCAGCTTGCGCTGGTGGGCCCGGTAGTCCAGCAGCGTGACCTCACCGGAGCCGTCCGGCAGCTCGAACTGCTTCCGCTGGTTGCCGTAGGCCACCGCGATGGCCAGCGCCCGCTTGGCCGCGCTGCCCGCGGTCCCGGCCACGCTGATGCGGCCGCGGATCAGCGTCCCGATCATGGTGAAGAACCGGCGGCCGTCGCTGGCGATAGGGCTGGTGTAGTGCCCGTCCGTGTCGACGTCGCCGAACCGGTTGAGCAGCGCCTCCCGCGGCACCCGGACGTCGTGGAAGGTGAGCCGGCCGTTGTCGACGCCGTTCAGGCCGCCCTTGCGCCCGCAGTCGGTGATCTCCACGCCGGGCCTGGGCTGCCCGTCGGCGTCCCGGATCGGGACCAGCAGGGCGTGCACCCCGTGGCTGGTCCCGCCCACGATGAGCTGGGCGAACACCGCCGCCATCCGGCCGTCCCGGGCCGCGTTGCCGATGTAGTCCTTGCGCGCCCCGGGGTCCGGGGTGCTGATCACGAACTCCCCGGCGGCCGGGTCGTAGGTCGCGGTGGTGCGCAGGTGCTGGACGTCCGAGCCGTGCCCGGTCTCGGTCATGGCGAAGCACCCGGGCAGCGACAGGTCGATGATGTCGCGCAGGTACCGCTGATGGTGGCGTTCGGTGCCGAGCAGCTGGACCGCGCCGCCGAACAGCCCCCACTGCACGCCCGCCTTGACCATCAGCGACAGGTCGCCGAACCCGAGCATCTCGTGCGCGACCACCGATCCGGCCGGGTCGTCCTGGCCGCCGTACTCACGCGCGAAGCCCAGCCGCGCGTGGCCGGTCTTGGCCAGCAGGCGCAGGTCTTCCAGGGTCTGCCGCCGGTACTCCTCGGTGCTGAGGTCCGACCGGTCCCGCACGTCGGCCGCGGCCAGCTGGGCCCGTACTTCCCGCCGCAGGTCGGCCCAGCGTCCGTCCAGGGCCGCGGTCAGCGCGGCCGGCTGGACCGGGTCCAGGGTGGTGGAGGGTATGCCCACGATTCCTCCGCTCATCGGTCCGTCTTGTTACTCAAGAGTAACATACCAACCGAACCGCATTCGGGAGGGAACGAGCGCGGGCCGGAACGCGACCTACGCGGGGCTGGCCTGCGTAGGTCGCGTTCGCCCCCGGATCAGGCCGTCGGCCCTCAGCTGGCCAGGGCCTCGTCCTCGTCGGCGACGAAGTCCTCGTCGCGCTCGCTGGTCAGTTCCTTGATCGGCAGCGCGTCCTGCTCGCCGAGCTGCTCGCGGGCCAGGCCGGCCAGGCCGTACCGCTCCACGTGGTCGGGGTCGGCCAGGCTGATCGTGCGCAGCCCCTGGCTGACCAGCCGGTCGTTGATCTCGTCGAAGTGCTCCTGCACCAGCTGCTTCTCGGTGTCGGTCATCTTGCCCTTGTGCGGCTCGCCCGCGTGCTCCAGTGAGGCGTAGTTGACCTTGCTGGCCCCGCTGCCGGCGCTGCTGGCCCGGCTGCCGCGGCTGCTGGTCACGGACGCGGTCCGGGACGACTTGCGGGCCGGGCGCGCGGTGATCAGCAGCTCGCTCATGGCCGTGTCGGTGGCCATCGCGTCGAATCCGGCCAGATCCACCGTGACCCGGCGCGGCTCCTCCTCGCCCGGCAGGTGCAGCTCGACCACGGCCACCCGCACGGCCGACTTCTCGATGGCCTCGGCCTCGTCGAGCAGCGCCTCGAACTCGACCGGGCTGTCTCCCAGCTCGGGGTGCTCGAGCACGACCACCCGTGTGAGCGTGTCTTCCTCGGTGATGAGTTGTCCGCTCAGGTCGCTGAATCGGACGGTCTTCTGGCCCACGATCGGCTCCTCCTGGTCTGGCTGGCCCAACCTGGCTGACACGGCCGGCCGGCTCAGTGGCCGGCCCCATGCCGGCTGGCACGGCGTGGCGTGTCGTTCAAACGTTCGATGAGTGATCCCCACCCTGCCCGAGTCGGCCAGGAGTGTCAAACATCTGTTCGAGCGTGGCGGGCCCGGTTTTGCGGACGGGGAGAAGGAGATCTTACCGATCGTAATCACGAGTCACATCAGGTAGCCAAGAATGGTCACTGAGAGTCGCCGGACTTGACGGATCCTGTTATATCGGCATCCTGGTAGCAGCTCTGCTCATGCGGGCATCCTGAGGGGGGATCCCATGAACGTCGCCTGCTTTTCGCCTGCCCGGAATCGGCCGTCTCCGCGCAGGCGGCGGCGCTGGCGCCGGTCCGGACCGGGCCGGCGCACCGGTCTGGCCGCCCGCGCCCTGGCGGTCTTAGTCACCGGCCTGGCTCCCCTGGGGGTGCTCGGCTGCGGCGCCGGCCAGCCGGGGTCGGTGGCCAGGGGCTGCCGGGATCTGGCCGCGTCCCAGGGCTCGGCGGGCGGCGACATCTGGGCTGAGGTGGCGGCCGACGCGCACGGCACCCCGCTCGGCCGGGACGCCTCCGACCTGGAGAAGCTGACCGTGGTCCGGGCCAGCACCCCCGCCTACCGGACCGACCTGCGCAAGATCATCGCCCTGTGCGGCCGGGCCGGCATCACGGTGTGAGTTCGGTGACCATCTTGCCGATCCGCCGCTGCCGGGTCTCGGGCGTCTTGGCGTCCTCGACCGAGCCGATCCAGCGCGACTGGTTGCTGTAGGACAGCTTCCCGAACGCCGCCTGGGCGGCCGGCGCCGCCGCCAGGGCCGCGGCCACATCGTCGGGCACGCTCACCTCGCGCGGCGCGGTGTCCAGTTCCACGTCCACCTCGACCTCGTCGCCCGCGCCGATCTTGGCCCTGTCCCGGATCTGGGCGCTGACCGGCAGCATCGAACGCCCGCCCATCGAGCCCACGCTGCTGCGATAGCTGAACCCGTTGATGGTGACCACCACCTTGGGCCGCTTCCCGCCCCCGAGCCCGGTCACGATCTGGTCCGGCACCGGGATCCCGGTCGCCGTCTTCCCGTTCAGCTCCACCACCGCACGGAACTTCATCGCCGTCCCCCCACCCGGCCCCGGGCACACCGCGGCCACACGTCCATTCGTCAACGAGCCAGGTCACAGACTCTACGGGCTGAATAGCAGAAAAACCTGTCGCGATGAGGGCCCCGTGTCATGCAGCATGGCCAGGCTGCCGACTCGGAATGGGGGAATGACGGTGGCGGAAAATACTCGTGACTCACCGATCCGGAAACGGGCGGTCTTTCTCGCGCTGCGCCTTTACGGTGGCCAGCTGGCCCGCCTCTGGCGTTTCACGGTGCCGGGGATGCTGCTGCCCGCGCTGGGAAACACCTGCATCTTCTATATCGCGCCGCTGATTGTCGCGCAGCTGGTCGGCCGGCTGGTCGGGCACGGTTCGTTCGGCCTCGGCACGGCCATGACCTATCTGATCGCCTTTGCCGGCGTGCTCCTGTTCGCCGAAATCCTGTGGCGGTTCGGCATTCACTGCCTGAACCGTGTCGATGGCCGCGGCATCGAGAACCTCTACGTGCTCGGCATGGACGAATTGCTGGCCAAGGACCCGGCCTTCTTCCACGACAACTTCGCGGGCTCGCTGACCAAGCGGGTGCTGAGCTTCGCGTCGCGCTTCGAAGACTTCACCGACAACCTGGTCTTCAACATCGTGGCCAGCCTGGTGCCGCTGGTGTTCGCCTCGGTGGTGCTGTGGCGCTTCGACCCGCTGCTGGTCGCCGGGCTGGTCGGCCTGATCGTCATCACCGGCGTCGGCACCGCGCCGCTGATCCGCCGCCGGCAGCGGCTGGTCGACCGGCGCGAGGAAGCCATCGCCCGCGTGTCCGGGCACGTGGCCGACAGCCTGATGAACATGGACACCATCCGCGCCTTCGCGGCCGAGGACCGCGAGGCCGCCGAGCACCGGTCCCGCGTGGCCGACCAGCGGCAGAAGTCGCTGCTGTCCTGGGACTACAGCAATCTGCGCATCGACGCGCTGGTCGCGCCGATGTCCGTGCTGACCAACGTGCTCGGTCTGGTGCTGGCCGTCGCCCTCGGCGGGGGCAGGCACGGCGTGGAAGCGATCATCGTGGCCTTCACCTACTACTCGAACGCGACGCAGATCATGTTCGAGTTCAACCAGATCTACCGCTCCATGGAGAGCTCGCTGACCGAGGCCGCGCAGTTCACCGAGCTGCTGCTGACCCCGCCGACCGTGGTCGACCCGGTCGCGCCCGAGCCGCTGCGGCCGACCGCCAGCGACGTCCGCTTCGAGCACGTGACGTTCGCGCACGCGGGCGCGCGGCCGTTGTTCACCGGTCTCGATCTCGACGTGCCCAGCGGGACCAGGCTCGGCCTGGTCGGCCGGTCCGGTGGCGGCAAGAGCACGCTGCTGCGCCTGCTGCTGCGGATGATGGACATCGACGCGGGCCGGATCCTGATCGGCGGCCAGGACATCAGCAAGCTGCGGCAGGCCGACCTCCGCAGCCTGATCTCGTACGTGCCCCAGGCCCCGGCGATGTTCCACCGGACGCTGCGCGAAAACATCGCGTTCGCCCGCCCTGACGCGACCGAGGCCGAGATCCGCCGGGCCGCCGAGGCCGCCTACGTGACCGAGTTCGCCGACGATCTGCCCGACGGCTTCGCCACCATGGTCGGCGAGCGGGGCGTGAAGCTGTCCGGCGGCCAGCAGCAGCGGGTCGCGCTGGCCCGTGCGATCCTGCGCGACGCGCCGATCCTGCTGCTCGACGAGGCCACCAGCGCGCTGGACTCGGAAAGCGAGATCCTGGTCCAGCAGGCGCTGTGGCAGCTCATGGACGACCGCACCGCCCTCGTGGTCGCCCACCGCCTGAGCACCGTGGCCCGCATGGACCACCTGGTCGTCCTGGACCACGGCCACATCGTCGAGCAGGGCCGCCACGAGGACCTGCTCGCCCTCGACGGCACCTACGCCCGCCTCTGGGCCCACCAGTCCGGCGGCTTCCTGGAAGGCGACCCCCTGGCCGCCCTGGCCCGCCAAGACCTCACGACCTAGCCCAGTTTCTCGCTACCGTTCAGGCCTAGCCGGTCGCCGGCACCTCGCGCCGCCGCGCCACCTGCAGCACCGTGCCCCAGTGCCGCCGCAACCTGCCGTCCGGCCGCTCGCTCAGCCGTTCCCGAATCACCGAGAACAGCCGGTCCCGCTGCCAGCCGGCCATGGCGATGTGGCCGGAGAACGTGTTCAGCAGGGCGATGTACTGCTCGGCGGTGTACCGGACCTCCCAGTCGAACTGCCGGACCTGCACCACGTCGAACAGCCCGCTGGCCTCGATGTCGCCGGTCAGGGTCGGCAGTTCGCCGGGGCGCGGCTGCACCACGTCCTCCGGTTTGCTCTCACCGATCTCGTCGTACACGGTCTGCAATTCGTCGAAGATCGGGTCGCCGCCGTCCGGGAAGACGTGCGCCGCCGACCAGAAGGCCAGGTGCCCGCCGGGCCGCAGCGCCGCCCAGGCCCGCTGGTAGCGGACGGCCGGGTCGATCCAGTGCCAGGCCGTGGCCGCGAACACCAGGCCGAACCGCTCCCCGCCCGGCGGCCGCCACGACTCGAACGTCCCCTCCACCACCGACACGTCGTAGCCGGCCAGGTTGGCTCGGGCGGCCCGGGCCAGGTCGGCGCCCAGCTCGATGCAGGTGATCGCGAAACCGCGCCGGGCCAGCGGCAGCGTGCCCTTGCCGGTGGCGCAGCCGATCTCCAGGATGCGGTCGCCGGGCGGCAACGCGGTCACCGCGAGCAGGTCTTCGTACAGCTCGGCCGGGTACTCGGGCCGCGCCGACTGGTACGACGTGGCCGCCTCGTCGAACGTCTGCCGCAGCCGTTCCCGCTCCACCTCGTCGCTCACTCGCCTCAGCGTGGCATGGTGCCCCCGGGACGCCAACCGCTTATCGGCGCGCCCAGCAACCGGTACAGCCCGGCCCGGTGGTAGTACACGTTGGTCACCACCTGGATCACGACGAACGTCACCGGCCACAGCGCGCCGCCCAGCCCCGGCACCACCGAGACCGGCAGCGTGTAGGACATCAGCACCCGGATCACGGCGTCGATCAGCAGGCCCGCGCCCCAGATGATCGTGCTGACCCGCCAGATTTTCTCGAAGGCTGGTTCCCTGGCCCACAGGTCATCCCAGGCGGCCGGCCCGAACACGCGTCTGCCCTCCATCAGCGGCCGGGCCAGCGCGAACGCCGCGGGCCGCCGGGCCCACCCGGACCGCAGGGTGGCCAGGAACCACAGTCCCCACAGGGCGGTGATGAACCCGTCCCGGGCCAGCAGGAACCGCGGGCTGTCGGTGATCAGCGAGAGCGCGATGGTGGCCAGCACGCTGACCACCACGACCCCGCCCACGCCGTCCAGCCGCCGCCGCTTGATCAGCTGGATGACGACGCCGGCCGCGGGCACGATGGCCCCGGCCCCCAGCGCCACCAGGTTGGACAGGCCCGCGCTCCGCAGCCCGTAGTAGAGGCCGATCGGCGCCCCGACGTCCAGCACCAGCAGGGCCAGCTGCCGCTTCAGGCTGGCCGCCGGCGGAGCCGGAGCTGAAACCGGAGCCGGAGCTGGAACCGGAGCCGGAGTCACGGCCGGCGCGGGCGCGGGAGCCGTCTCGGGGCTCGGCCCGGTCACGGCGCGGCCCTCGTGGCCAGGCCGAACGCGGTGATGACCTCGCGCGCGTAGGTCCGCGTGTCGAAGTCCGGGTCGTCGGTGAGCAGGAACGGCAGCCCGTCCACGGCCCGCTGGATCATGGTGGCCATCACGGTCACGTCGAAATCCCGGAACTCCCCGCTGGCCTGGCCCGCGCGCAGGATGGCTTCCACCGGCGACTTGGCCGCCCGGTCGTGGCCGGCGTCGTAGTCGAACGCGCCGCCGAGGAAGATCTCCAGCAGCGCCTTCATCTCGGCCCGGTGGGTCTCCACGAAGGCCACGTTGCCGTCGATGTAGCGGCGTAGCGCGTCCGCGGCCCCGGTCGCGCCGGCCATCCGCTCGGCCATGAACTCGCCGATGGTCCCGACGACCCGCTCGGCAACCTGGCCCATCAGCTCGCCCCGGCTGGCGAAGTGGTAGGAGATCAGCCCGGTGCTGGACAGCCCGGCCCGGGCCGCGATCCGCGCGAACGAGGCGTGCCCGTAGCCGCTCTCCGCGATCACCGCGATGGCCGCGGTCACGATCTGCGCCCGCCGAGCCTGCTCGGTGACCGACGGCTTCCCGCCCGCCCGGCGCCCCCGCGCCCCCTGATTAGTTACCTTTGCTTGCATGAGCTAAAAATAGCTCGTCTAAGCAAAACGAGTCAAAGGGGTTATGGGCCTCGGACTCCGGAATGGAAGGGGAACCCCTGGGCCAGCCCTGTGCGCGAGCCGCGCCCCAGCTCCAGTCCGTGCTCCCCGGGGAAGGTGGGAAGGCTTTTCCGCACTATCTGCGGCAAACTCTTCCCAGCTTCCCCCGTCCCCTCCGCGCTAAGGCAGCCTCTCGCCCCGCCGCCTACCCCGTCCACCAGGGCCCGTTGCCCACCGCGCCTCACACGAGTCCAACGCCGGCCCGGCCCGGCCCCCGCGCCCTGGTGCCCAAAACCAACTCGCGATATAACTTGTATCGCGACCATCCAGCTACGTATACTCGTCTACGAATATACGTCACAGAAGGATTCCGGGCACCCGTCCGGGACCCCGAGACACCGAAGGAGGGCCAGCCATGGCACGTAAGCGCAAGCTCACCAGCCCGCTCGCGCTGGCCGTGCTGGCCACCCTGCACAGCGGGCCGATGCACCCGTACCAGATCGCCCGGCTGCTGCGGCATCGCGGCAAGGACGACGTGATCAAGATCAGGTACGGCTCGCTCTACACGGTGGTGCAGGACCTGGAACAGCGCGGTCTCGTCGCCGCCGACGGCACCGAACGCGCGGGCCACCGGCCCGAACGCACGGTGTACCGCCTGACCGAGGACGGCGCCGAAGAACTGGCCGAGCGGCTGCGCGAGCTGATCAGCGAGCCGGTCAAGGAGTACCCGGTGTTCGCGGCCGCGCTGTCGCTGATCGCGGCCCTGCACCCGGACGAGCTGGCCGGGCTGCTGGCCGAGCGGCTGCAGGCCCTCGACCTCGACATCGTGGGGGCCAGCGCCGTCCTCGACCACGCGGCCAGCCACCGGCTGCCCCGGCTGTTCATGCTGGAGGCGGAGTACGTGCTGGCCATGAAGCGGGCCGAGGCCGACTGGGTGCGCGGGCTCGCGCAGGAACTCAAAGACGGCACGTTCGCCGATCTCAAGCTGTGGCGCGGCGTGCACGAGACCGGCGAGTTCCCGCCCGAGCTGCAGGACACCGACTGGGCCCAGGCCGACCGGGCCGTGCTCAACATCGGCGAAGACCGCCCGCGGGAGGCCCCATGACCGAGCCCCGCTAACGCCAGAAACGAAGACTCCCCGGCCGGTGCCCTTTCACCGCCAAGATCCGGAGCACCGGGCCGGGGCCGCGTCACCACCGGGCCGAAGCACGGCCGTGCGCACGTCCAGATTACCTGGGCGAGCTCCCACCGGCCTCGGTGCCAAGCATCACCAGACCAGGCGTCACCGACCGGAGGAGCAGTACCGTCATGCCTTCACCATCCGTCACCACCACCCGGCCCCCGACCAGAACCGACGTCGCCATTGCGGCCGAAGGCCTGGTCAAGACCTACGCCGCCCACAGCCGCAAGGCTGAGCCGGTCCGGGCCCTGGACGGCCTGTCCATCACCGTCGCGCGCGGCACGATCTTCGGCCTGCTGGGGCCGAACGGGGCCGGCAAGTCCACCACGATCAAGATCCTGACCACGCTGGCCCGGCCGGACGCGGGCACGGCCCTGATCGAGGGCGTGGACGTGCTCAAGCGCCCGGACCAGGTGCGCCGCATGATCGGCGTGGTCGCCCAGCGGTCGGGCAGCGACCCGATGGCCACCGGCCGCGAGAACCTGATCCTGCAGGGCCACCTGTTCGGCATGCGCGGTCCCGAGGTCAAGGCCCGGGCCGACGGGCTGCTGGCCCGCTTCAACCTGGCCGACGCGGCCGACCGCCTGGTCAAGACCTACTCCGGCGGCATGCAGCGGCGGCTGGACGTGGCCCTGGGCCTGGTCCACCGGCCGGAGATCCTGTTCCTGGACGAGCCGACCACCGGGCTGGACCCAGAGGCCCGCACCGCCATGTGGCAGGAGATCAACCGGCTGGCGGGCGACGACGGCATGACCGTGCTGCTCACCACCCACTACATGGAAGAAGCCGACCGCCTGGCCGACCGGCTGGCCATCGTCGACCGCGGCACGGTGGTCGCGGAGGGCTCACCGGACGAGCTCAAGGGCGACCTGCGCGGCGACGCCGTGCACCTGGAACTGCCGCCCGGTGCCGACGTGTCCCGGGCCACCGAGGTCCTGGAGAGCCTGCCCCGCGTCCGGGACCTTCGCGTCACCGGCCGGGCCCTGAGCGCCCGCAGCGACGACGGCGCGTCGGCCGTGCCCGGCATCCTGGCCGCGCTGGAGCGGACCGGCGTCCCGGTGGCCGCGGTCACCGTGGCCCGTCCGTCCCTGGACGACGTGTACCTGCGCCACACCGGCCACCGCTACGCATCAGAGCCGGATATCACCAACCTGGCCGAGAACGAGGAGACCCAGTCATGACCGCCACCACTCCGGCCCTGGACCGGTACCGCCCCGAGAACCAGATCGGCACCACGCTGCGGCACACCTGGTACCTGACCGGGCGCAAGCTGCACGCCGTGCTCCGCCAGCCCGCGTTCATCGCGGTCGGCCTGGTCCAGCCGGTGATCTGGCTGTTCCTGTTCGGCCAGCTGTTCCGCCAGGTCATCGACATTCCCGGCTTCGGCGCTCACGGCTCCTACCTGGCCTACCTGATCCCCGGCATCGTGGCCATGAACGCCATGAACGGCAACATGTGGGCGGGCATGAACGCCATGGAAGAGATCGACCGGGGCACGCTGAACCGGTTCCTGGTCTCGCCCGCCCGCCGGGTCGCGCTGATGAACGCCAACGTGGCCGAGCAGGCGGTGACCACCACCATCCAGACCATCATCATCTTGTGCCTGGGGCTGGCGGGCGGGGCCCGTTACCCTGGTGGCGTGCTGGGTGCGGTGATCGTGGCCGTGGCCTCGATCCTGATCGGCAACGTGTTCGGGGCGCTGTCCAACACCGTGGGCATGCTGGTCCGCCAGCGCGAGGCGGTCATCGGCATCAACGTGTTCTTCATGCTGCCGCTGACCTTCCTGTCCTCGGCGTTCCTGCCCGCCACGCTGATGCCCGGCTGGATGCAGGGCATCGCCCGGTGCAACCCGCTGAACTGGGCCGTGATCGCGGGCCGGGACGCGCTGGCCGCAAGCACCGACTGGGCGGCGGTCGGCGTCCGGCTGGGTGGCCTGCTCGCCCTGGCCGTGGTGTGCGTGACGATCTCGGTGGCCACCTTCCGCTCCTACCAGAAGAGCGTGTAAGAATGCTGGCCTCGGGGGCATAGCCCCCCAGACCCCCCGACGCGGGCTTCGCCCGCGTAGCCCAAAGGGCCCCCGAATCCCTATCCTCTGGCGCCCCGGTCTCCCGCCAGCGCGGGGGACCGGGGCGTTACGGTGAAGCCCATGCGCTTCGCGATCTCCCTCCCGCAGAGCTGTCCGGACGGTTCCTTCGACCCGGCCGCGTTCGCCGCCTACGTGCTCCGCGCCGAGGAGCTGGGCTTCGAGAGCGCCTGGGCCATGGACCAGACGTTCGGCCGGGCGCCCCGGCTCAACGCGACGGAGACGATGACGTTCGCGGCCGCCTGCCCGACCCGACTCAGGCTGGGCTGCTCGGTGTGGATCAGCCCGCTGCACCAGCCGGTCCAGCTGGCCAAGAGCGTGTCCACCCTGGACCAGCTGAGCCGGGGCCGGGTCGAGGTCGGGCTGGGCAGCGGCGGCCAGCACCGGATGTTCTCCGCCTTCGGCATGACCGGCGACGGCCTGATCACCCGGTTCACCGAGGGCATCGAGATCATGAAGGCGCTCTGGACCCAGCCCGAGGTGACCTTCGACGGGCGGTTCTACCAGCTGCGCGAGGCCACCATGGAACCGAAGCCGGTGCAGAAGCCGCGCCCGCCGATCTGGCTGGGCGGCGCCGCCCCGCCCGCGGTGCGCCGGGCCGCCCGGCTCGGCGACGGGTTCTTCGGGGCCGGGTCCAGCACCACGGCCGCCTTCGCCGACCAGGTCACCGTGCTGCGCGAGGCCCTCACCGAGCAGGGCCGGGACCCGGCCGGCTTCCCGGTGGCCAAGCGGATCTACATCGCCATCGACGACGACACCGACCGGGCCCGGACCCGGATGGCCGAGGGGCTCACCGGGGTGTACGGCCCGGCGTTCGGCTCCACGCTGATGCCGGTCACCGTGACCGGAAACGCCGCCGACTGCGTGCGCGGCGTCCAGGCGGTGGCCGACGCCGGCGCCGGCCTGATCCTGCTCACCGCCCTGTTCGACGAGACCGCCCAGATGGAACGCCTGGCCGCCGAGGTAGTCCCGCACATCTCCTTAGCCCCACGTCCCCGGCCGGGGCACGGCGATGCCACACGATGTCAGCCCACCCCTATTGGGGCAAGCTCACAACAATGACAAATGCTGGCGTCCTCCAGAACAAATCCGCAATACGGTGGGGCGATAATGGACAGCGGGACGCATCGCGGACTTTCCCGGATACGATTGTCGGCGGCGCGGTCAGAAATACCATCTGACGTGCGCAACGCCTGACCGCTCAGCTGAAGCACGGCCTGATTTCTGGGTTCCGGTTTGAACCGCGGTCTACCGCGCAAAACAGCAGTTATGCGTCCTCACCAGGAGTTATTCGTGACCGACGACCGCCCGGCCCGTGACGTTCCGCCTTCGTCGAAGATCGACACCACGGTGCCGCATTCGGCCCGGATCTGGAACTACTGGCTGGGCGGCAAAGATCACTACCCGGTGGACCGGGCCGCGGGCGACAAATACCGCGAGACTTATCCGGGCATAGTGGACACGGCTCGCGCCGTCCGCTACTTCATGGCCCGGGCCGTCCGCTACCTGGCCGCCGAGGCCGGGGTCCGGCAGTTCCTCGACATTGGCACCGGCCTGCCCGCGGTGGACAATACCCACGAGATCGCCCAGCGGGTCGCGCCCGAGAGCCGGATCGTCTACGTGGACAACGACCCCCTGGTGCTGGCCCACGCCCGGGCCCTGCTGTCCAGCCGCCCCGAGGGCGCCTGCGCCTACGTGGACGCGGACATGCGCGAGCCCGGCCAGATCCTGGCCGCGGCGGCCGGGACGCTGGACCTGGACCAGCCGGTGGCGCTGCTGCTGATGGGGGTGCTCGGGCACGTCAGTGACTACGCCGGCGCCCAGGCGGTGGTGGACGGACTGCTGGCGGCGTTCCCGCCCGGCAGCTACCTGGCCCTGGCCGACAGCGTCCGGGCCGGCGACGCCCACATCGAGGCCGGCGACAACTACGCCGATACCGGCGCCGTGCCCTACCAGCTGCGCAGCCCGGCCGAGATCGCCGGTTTCTTCCACGGCCTCGACCTGGTCGAGCCAGGGGTGGTGCCGGTGCACGAGTGGCACCCGGACCCGGCCCCGTTCCCGGCCGTGCCCGTGGACACGCTGGGCGGGGTCGGCCGCAAACCCGCCCGGCCGGGGTCGTCGTGACGCCGGGCCCGCCCGGGGCCGGAGCCGGGGGCGGGGAGACCGGCCAGTGGCTCGGCACCCGCCTCGACCTGACCGACATCGCGGGGCTGCTGCTCGACATCGCCGTGCCCCGCTACGGCGACGGCGGGGCCGTCTTTGTGCTGGAACGCCTGGTGGCCGGGCAGGCCGATCCCGGCAGCCAGCTGGTGGTACGCCGCCTGGCCAATCGGTTCGTCGGGTCCGACGGCGAGCTGGGCCGGGCCGCGATGCCGCCCGGTGAGCTGCTGGCGTTCACCGCGGACTCCCGCTACGGGCGGCTGCTGACCGGATCAGGCCCGCAGCGGTTCGGTGAGCTGGACCAGGCCGTGCTGGAGCGGATCCGGCCCGGTGGCCGCCAGGTGCTGGGCCGGCACACCTCGTTCCTGGCCGTGCCGATGATCGCTCAGGGTGCCGTGGTCGGCGCGCTGGTGGTGTCCCGGACCGGCCGGGCCGAGCCGTACACCGACGCGGAGACCGCGGCCCTGGCCGACCTGGCCGTACGGGCCGGCGCCAGCGTGGCCGACGCCGCCGAGTTCGCCCGCCGCCGCCGGGACGGCGAGGCGCTGCGCCGCGGCCTGGCCCCGGCCGAACCGCCGGTCCCGGACCACGTGGAGGTGGCCTGGCGGTCCCTGCCCGCCCCGGGTCGCCTGGTCGGGGGCGACTGGTGGGACATTGTCGCCCTGCCCGGCGGCCGCACCGGCCTGGTGGTCGGGGACGTGATGGGGCACGGGCTGACCGCCGCCATGCTGCTGGCCCAGCTCCGCGCGGCCGCGCACACCCTGGCCGACCTGGACCTGGAGCCCGCCGAGCTGATGGGCCGGCTGGACCGCAGCGCCGCCGCGCTGCCCGGCGGGACGTGCGCCACCTGCGTCTACGCGGTGGTCGACCCGGCCGAAGGCTCCTGCACGATGTCCCTGGCCGGGCACTTGTCCCCGGTGCTGGCCCTGCCGGACGGCCGGACCCACGTGCCCGCGCTGCCCGCCGGGCTGCCGGTCGGGCTGGGCACGGGCCAGTTCGGCCAGGCCCGGATCAAGCTGGCGCCCGGCGCCGTGCTGGCCCTGTACACCGACGGCCTGGTGGAGAGCCGGACCCGGTCCTTCACCAAGGGCGTGCTGGCCCTGCGTTCGGCCATCTCCGGCGAACACGGTGACCTGGCCGGCACCTGCGACACGCTGATCGAGTCGCTGCGCCACCAGGAGGACGACGTCACCGTGCTGCTGGCCCGCATCCCGCCCGGCGGCCCGGGCTGAGACACGGGCCAGCCGGCCCGAGGGTCAGGACTTGGGCATCAGCACGGTGCCGATGATGTACACGGTGGCGTTGGCCGTCTGCACGTTGCCGCACACCACCCGGGCGCCGTTCACGCTGAAGCTGGTCCCGGACCCGGACGGGGTCACGGTGCCGCCCTCCAGCGTCTTGATCGGGTTGCCCGCGGACAGCTCGGCCGGGGTGTAGCGGCCGGACGCCACGTGGTAGGTGAGGATCTTGGTCAGCTCGGCCTTGTTGGCCAGCACCTTGTTCAGCGTGCCCGACGGGATCTTGGCGAACGCCGAGTTGGCCGGGGCGAACACCGTGATGCCCTTGGCCGAGTTCAGCGTGTCGACCAGGCCCGCCTTCTTCACCGCGGTCACCAGCGTGGACAGCACCGGGTTGGCCGAGGCGGCGGTGGCCACCGGCGCGGTCGACATGCCGCTGAAGCTGCCCGCGCCGGACTTGGGCACCGACGCGCAGCCGGAGCCGAAGTCGGTGGTGGTGGCCGAGCCCGAGCCGGACGGCATGGCCGAGGCCATCGACGACGAACTCGACGGCATCGCCGGTGACGACGCCTTGGCCGGCGACGAGGACGACGCCGACGTGCCGTTCGAGCCGCTGCTGCAGGCGGCGGTGCCCACGGCCAGGCCAGCGGCGACGACCGGAATGGCCAGGATGCGACGGTTCATGATCTCTCCTCTTTTTCGATCTTTTTGTCTTCTTCGGGTGCGGGCTGGGACGACCCACGGGCGGCGGCCGTCAGGTGACGGTGACCACCGTGGAGTCCCAGCCACTGGCTCCGTTGGGGAAGGGCTGCGCGCGGCGGGACGGCTGGGTCGTTCCCGTGCCATCGGTCGCGCGGACCCGCAGCGTGTGCAGGCCGGGATCGGCGTCCCAGGCCCACACCCACTGCCGCCAGGTATCGATGCCGTCGGCGGCGGCCAGCCGGGCACGGTGCCAGGGGCCGTTGTCGACGCTGACTTCCACCGCGCTGATGCCGCGGTGCGGCGCCCAGGCCACCCCGGCCACGGGCACGCGGCCCGCCGTGACCTGGGCCAGCGGCTTGGGCAGGTCGATACGGGATTCGGTCTTGATCGGGGCCTGGGCCGCGTAGCCGCGCTTGGTCCAGTAGGCCTCGCGGGCGGCGTAGGTGGTGACCTCGAGGCGGGTCACCCACTTGGTCGCGGACACGTAGCCGTACAGGCCGGGCACGACCATCCGGGCCGGGAATCCGTGCGCGATCGGCAGCGGCTGGCCGTTCATGCCCACGGCCAGCAGCGCGTTCCGGCCGTCCATGATCGCGGCCACCGGCGTGGAGATGGTCATGCCGTCCGTCGCGGTGCTGAGGACCTGGTCGGCGCCTGTTTTGATCCCGGCCCGGCGCAGCAGGCCGGGCAGGCTGGCCCCCAGCCAGCGGGCGTTGCCCGCGTAGGGCCCGCCGACCTCGTTGGACACGCAGACCAAGGTGATGTCGGCCTCGATCAGCGGCTGCCTGAGCAGCTCGTCGAAGCTCAGCTCGATCTCCCGCTCGACCATGCCGCCGATGCTCAGCGTCCAGTCCGACGGCGACACCTGCGGCAGCACCAGGTCGGTGTCGACCCGGTAGAAGCTGGAGTTCGGCGTGTAGAACGAGCTCAGCCCGGGGAGCTTCAGCTCCGCTCCGGCCGGCGCCGTCCGGGCCCGCCGGGCCGCGGCCGGCAACCGCACCTGGGACCGGGCGGTGGTCGCGCTGAACCGCCGCAGCAGCAGGTCACCCGCCCCGTAGCTGGCCGCGGCCACCACCGCCGCCCCGGCCCCGGCGACCAGGAACGCCCGCCGCCCCGCCACCGGCCTCGGCCGGCGCAAGGTGATCTTCCTATCGCTGACGGTACGGACCAGAATGACCAGGGTGATCATGGCTACCGCGACCCCGGCCAGGGTCGGCGCCACGTCGGCCGGGCCCGCATCGGGCCGGCTCAGCGCGGCGCCGACCCCGAGCACCCCGAAGACCGCCATTCCGCCCAGGCCCGCCGCCAGCCACCGTCGGCCCAGCATGCCGATGACCGCGGCGAACAGGGCCAGCAGGACCAGGATGCCGGTGATCAGAATGGTCTTGTCGTGGGTGCCGAAGTGCTCGATCGCGAAGTCCTTGACCGGGATCGGGGTCAGGTCGATGGCCACCCCGCCCACCGCCACCACCGGGCTGCCCTGCGGCCCGGTGATCGCGGAGAACAGCTCCGCCACCCCCAGCGCCACCGCGCCCGCCAGCAGCCCGCACAGTGCCCCGGTCAGGGCACTGGCCAGCCGGTGGCGCAGCGTCGCGAGCAGACTCCTTCTGGTCATCACGGCTAGTCATTCGGACCCGGAACCGCTCCGGATTGCCCCAAAGATCGGGCCAGAAATTGCCCCAATCCGCCCACCCGTCCGCTCCGAATAACAGTCATGGATGCACCCCGCATGCGGTCACCGCAGCCAGGTTCTGGCCCCGAGGAGGGGAGGGGCCAGAACCTGGAGGGACTCCTGGCCCAGGTGGCGCGCGGCGACCACGCCGCGTTCGAGGCCGTCTACGACGAACTCAGTGCTCCGGTCTTCGGGCTGATCAAGAAGGTGCTCAGGGACCCGGCCCAGTCGGAGGAGGTCGCGCAGGAGGTACTGCTCGAGGTGTGGCGGACGGCGTCGCGGTTCGACGCCGGCAAGGGTGGCGCGGTGTCCTGGGCTCTGACCATGGCCCACCGCCGCGCCGTGGACCGGGTTCGGAGCGAGACTTCCGCGGCCCAGCGGGAGCAGAAGTTCGCTCCGGACCCGGTCACCGGCCCCGACGAGGTGGCCGACGCGGTCGAAGCCAGCCTGGAGGGCCAGCGGGTCCGCCGCTGCCTGGGCGGCCTGACCGAGCTGCAAGGCGAGGCGGTCCGCCTCGCGTACTACGGGGGGTACACGTATCCGCAGGTCGCGAAGCTGCTCGGCGTCGCCCTGGGCACGGTCAAGACCAGAATCCGGGATGGCCTGATCCGGATGCGTGACTGCATGGAGGTGAGCTGGTGAGGCTTCAGCACGATGACCTGCACACCCTGACCGGGTGCTACGCGGTCGATGCCCTGCCCGCTGACGAACTGGACGAGTTCGAGCGGCACCTGACCCGCTGCGGGTCCTGCACGGCCGAGGTCCGCGGCCTGCGCGAGACCGCGTCCCGGCTGGCCCTGGCCACCGCCGAACGGCCGCCGGCCGAGATGCGGGCCTGGGTGCTGGCCGCGGCCGACCGGACCCGTCAGCTCCCGCCGATCACCGAGAACCGCCCGGCCCGGGAATCGGCCCGGCGGCCCCGCCGGGCCCGCGGGCCCGGCGGCGCCTGGATCCCGCGCCTCTCCGTCGCCGTGGCCGCCGTGGCCACCGCGCTGGCGGTAGTGTTCGGCGTCCAGCAGAACAACACCCACCAGCAGCTGTCCGCCATCGAGAACCAGCTCACCACCGCCCGGGCCCACAACCAGCAGCTCGACACGGTGCTGGCCGCGAGTGACCTGCACCTGGTCAGCGACAAGACCTCGGTCGGCGGCAAGGTGTCCGCGATCGTCTCGCCCGGCCAGGCCAAGGTGGTCGTGGTCACCTCGGGGCTGCCCGCGCTGCCCGCGGGCAAGGTCTACGAGCTGTGGCTGCTCGGCGGGACGAGCGTGGCCAAGCCGTCCGGCCTGCTCACCGCGTCCGCGGCCGGCCGGACGGTCCCGGTCGTCGCGTCCGGCTACGTCAAGGGGTACGCACTCGGCATCACGGTCGAGCCGGCCGGCGGGACCCTGAAGCCAACCACGAAACCGATCCTGGCCCTGCCCCTGCCCACCTGATGGGTCTGTGACGTTTTCTGCGGGCCTGACCGCTTAACCGAATGCCAGGCCAGTACCAGGCCAGCAGTTCTGGGGGTGGTGACTTTGGTGCCCGTATCCGGCACCGGCCAGAAGTTCGTCGCGGTCATCGGCGGAGGAGTGAGCGGTCTGACCGCGGCCTATGTGCTGGCCCGGACCGGCCACCACGTGACCCTG
Organism: Streptosporangiaceae bacterium; assembly: GCA_036495425.1. Taxonomy (GTDB): domain Bacteria; phylum Actinomycetota; class Actinomycetes; order Streptosporangiales; family Streptosporangiaceae; genus Bog-532. The sequence continues at coordinate 28,207 of DASXMW010000220.1, forward strand.
TACGAGGCCGATGACCGGCTGGGCGGGCACGCCCGCACCCACCGGATCACCGGCCCGGGCGGTCGGTCCGACGATGTCGACACCGGCTTCGTGGTCTACAACGAGCGCACCTACCCGCTGTTCACCCGGCTGCTGGCCGAACTGGACGTGACCGGGCGGGACACCGAGCTGAGCATGTCCGTCCGCTGCGCGGGCTGCGGGCTGCAGTACGCGGGCCAGCGTGGCCCGCGCGGCCTGCTGGCCGGGCTGACCCGCGGCCGGTCCCGCTACACCCGGGTCCTCACCGAGATCCCCCGGTTCCACCTGCGGGCCGGGGAACTGCTCGACGCCGGTGGCCGCGACGACGACCTGACCCTGGGCCAGTTCCTGGACAGCGAGGACTTCTCCGCCTACTTCCGGGCCCACTTCGTGCTGCCGCTGGTGGCCGCGGTCTGGTCGTGCCCGACCGCCACCGCCCTGCACTTCCCGGCCCGGTACCTGTTCGAGTTCCTGCGTAACCATGGCCTGCTCTCGGTGCACGGCGCCCCGGCCTGGAAGACCGTGACCGGCGGCTCCCAGCGGTACGTGCGGGAGATCGCCCAGCGCCTCGCGGCCGCCCAGACCTCGGCCCTGGCCCGGGCCGTGCACCGGTTCCCGGACGGGGCCGCCGTCCGTGACGGCGACGGCCGCACCGCCGCCTTCGACCACGTGGTCATCGCCACCCACGCCGACCAGGCCCTCGCCCTGCTGGGCCGCCCCACCCCGGCCGAGGAGAAGGTGCTGGGCGCGTTCCCGTACGTGACCAACCCGGCCCTGCTGCACACCGACACCCGGCTGCTGCCGCGCCGTTCCGGCATTCGCGCGTCCCGGAACTTCCAGCTCAGCGACTGCGACGGCCCGCAGCAGCGAACCCGGGTCAGCTACCACCTGAACCGGCTGCAGCAACTGGACGCCGGCCAGGACTACATCGTCACGCTGGGCGGCGAGGGTGCCGTGGCCGGCGAGCGCGTGCTGGACCGGATCACCTACGCGCACCCGGTCTACACCCCGGAGTCGGTGGCCGCGCAGCGCCGCCTGCCCGAGCTCAACACCAGCTCGGTGGTGTTCGCGGGCGCCTACCACGGCTGGGGCTTCCACGAGGATGGCTGCCGTTCCGGCGTCGACGCGGCCCGCGCCCTCGGCGTGCACTGGTGATTTCCCCACCGTTACGGGAGCGATCCCCACCACCGGATTGGCAAGCTGACCCGATCGTCCGCACCGGCGCCGCTCTCTAGCGTCGAAGCCATGACGCCCTCACCCCAGCGCGGCAGGCACGCCGCCACCACCAAGCCGCTGCGCACCAAGTTCCGCCGCTGGCCCCACCCCCACCACGCTCGGCCCCGCCCGGCCGCCGGCCCCCGGCGCCGGCTGGCCACGGCCGGGCTGGGCGCGATCGCCGTCACCGGCGTCACCACCCTCGCCGTGACCAGCGCCGCCCCCGCGTTCGCCTCCTCGGCCCGCGCCGCCACGGCCACGTCGGCCAGGCCGGCCGCGGCCAGCCACCAGCGCGGCCAGCTGGTCTCGGTCACCCCGCTGCGCTCGCTGCCCACGGCGGCCGCGGTCCGGGCCGAACTGGCCGGCGACAAGTTCGACGCCAGCTCCGTGCGGTACGGAATCCGCAGCTACCGGCTGGTGTACCGGACCGTGGACGGTTTCGGCCGCCCGACCACGGCCAGCGGCCTGATGGTGCTGCCCGACCGCGGCGCGCGCCAGCTGACCGTGGTCTCGTACGACCACGGGACCGAGAGCTACCGCGGCGACGCCCCGTCCGAGTCGCCCACCGGGTCCGAACCCGCGCCCGCCTACACGTTCGCCTCGGCCGGGTTCGCCGCCGCCGCCCCCGACTACCTCGGCCTCGGCACCGGGCCGGGCCTGCACCCGTACCTGGACCTGCCCTCGGAGACCACGGCCACGCTGGACATGCTGCGCGCGGTCCGGCAGTACGAGACCAGGCACGGGGTCACCCTGCACCGCGACGTGCTGGCCACCGGGTTCTCCCAAGGCGCGTCGGCCGCGCTCGGGCTGGGCCGGGCCCTGGCCCACGGCGCCGACCCGTACTTCCGGATCGGCGCCCAGGCCCCGATCAGCGGCGCCTACGACCTGCCCGGCGCCGAGGTCCCGGCCGTCCTCGACGGCGACCTGGTCCGGCTCAACCCGGACCACCAGCTGGGCCAGAAGTACACCGTGCTCTACGCGGCCTTCGGCCTGGTCGGGCTGAACCGGGTGCACCGCTTCTACACCTCGCCGTCGCAGCTGTTCCAGGCGCCGTACGCCGGCACGATCGAGACCCTGCTCGACGGCAACCACACCGGCGACCAGCTGTTCGCCGGCACCCCGGACCGGCTGAGCCAGCTGCTCACCCCGCGCGGCTACGCGCTGTTCCGGCACCCCACCGGCGCCCTGGCCACCGCGCTGCGGATCGACAGCAGCGGCTGCAACTGGGCCCCCCAGGTGCCGACCCGGCTGTACTACGCCACCGGCGACGAGCAGGCCGTCAACGCCAACACCTTCCACTGCCAGGCCGCCTTCGCCGCCCACGGTGCCGCCGTCCCCAAGGTCAACCTGGGCACCCCCGACTACGCGGGTTCCCGGCACAGCGGTTCCGGTGAGGCGGGCACCGCCCAGATCGTCCGCTGGTTCAGCGAACTGACCCGCTGAAGCCCTGAACCGGACGGGCTGTGCTGCCGGGGCCGCGGTCACCCCTGGTAGCGCAGCCCGTCCATCAGCAGGTCGAGCATGCGGTCCGCCTGGTCCCGCTGGTCCGGCTCGCCCGCGGCCAGCGACACCCCGCTCAGGCTGGCCAGCACGTCCCGGGGCTGGACGTCACCCCGGATCGTCCCGGCGGCCGCGCCCGCGTCCAGCAGCGTGGTGATGGCCCCCAGCAACCGGGCCAGGCTCTCCGCGAACGGATCACCCCCCGACGCCACCACCGCCCGCAGCGCGTCCGCCATCCCCCGCTTGGTCGTCATGTACCCGATGAACCCGTCCATCCACTGCCGGGTGGCCTGGTCCGCCGGCATGGTCGCCAGCAGGTCATCGGCGGCGTCGCACAGCCGCGCCAGCTCGTTCCGGTAGGTCGCCTCGACCAGCGCCTCCCGGGTCGGGAAGTGCCGGTACAAGGTCCCGATCCCCACCCCCGCGTCCTTGGCGATCGAGTCCAGCGTCACCTCGGCTTCCCCCTCCGCGAACGCAAGCGCCGCCACCGACAGCAGCCGCTCCCGATTCCGCTGCGCATCCGCCCGCAGCGCCCGGGCCCCTCGCCTCCCGCCGCTCCGCGCCGCCTTGGCCCCGCCCCCCGCCGGCTTTCCACCCGCCCGCGTCGTCCGGGGCCCGCCGGTCGCCGGCTCATCGCCCGTCCGCGCCGCCCGGCCATCGCCCGCCCGGGGCTGGTCGGGCTCGCTGGTGGCCGGCTGCTCGCCCGTCCGCGCCGGGCGCGGCTCGCTGGCCGGCACAGTTCCTCCCTCGGTCGCCCCAGGATCCCCGAAGGAGCGGTCATCGGACCGGTCACGAGCGGAGAACCCTCCGTTTATCCATGGTAACGGCGGCGCGGAAAACCGTTGGTGCCGCGTTCCGGCCGGCTGCGATCCTGGCCTCGTGCTCAGCCAGGATGAGATCGGCCAGTTCGTGGCCGACGGTTTCGTCGCCGTCCGCGGCGCGATCCCGCCCGACGTGATCCGGGCCTGCCAGGACGCCTTCTGGGCCGAACTGGCCGGCCGCGGCATGCGCCGCGACGACCCGGCCACCTGGACCGAGCCGGTGGTGCGGATCGTCACCCCGGACAGCCCGCCGTTCGTGGCCGCGGGCCGCACCCGGCTGGTGGGGGAGGCCTGTGACCAGCTGCTCGGCCCCGGCCGCTGGATCCGGCACCCGGGTGTCGGCGGCACCACTCCGGTCCGCTTCCCCAGCCTCGCCGACCCCGGCGACGCTGGCTGGCACATCGAAGCCAGCTACTCCGACACCGACGGCCCGCGGGTCAACATCCGTTCCCGCGGCCGCGGCCTGCTCGCGCTCTACTTCTTCACGGACGTCAGCCCGGACGACGCCCCGACCCGGATCCGCCCCGGCTCGCACCGCGACGTCCCGCCCATCCTGGCCCCGGCGGGCGACGACGGCATGGACTGGCCCACCGCCGCCCAGCGAGCCGTGCGGGCCAGCGCGCACCGTCCCACCGTGCGGGCCACCGGCCAGGCTGGCGATGTCTTCCTGTGCCACCCCTTCCTGGTGCACGCCGCCTCCTGGCCGCACCGCGGTCGCTCCCCCCGGATGATGGCCCAGCCGCCCATCCTGCTCACCGACGGCCAGTTCCCACCCCCCTCCGCACGCCCTGTCCTACCAACCCCGGTCGAACAGGCCGTGTCTTAACGCCACCCCCCTCAGTCCCGCCCATGGAGCCCCGCCCGCCGTTCAGTCCCGCCCGGGGCGGGCGCCTGCCCGCTCGCCGTCCCGTTGTCACCGGCTGAGGTGCGCCGCCGCGACCTTCTTGGGCACGCACATCCGCCAGGCCTCGATGACCAGCTCGCGCAGCTCATCCGGCTCGATCGCGGCCATCCGCGCGTGCACCCAGTGGAACCGCTGATCGGACAGCCTCGGCAGGGCGAACTTGCCCGGCTCGGCCGCGATCAGCGCGTCCCGTTCCTCCCTGGGGAACCCGAACCCCATCGTCGTCTCGTCCGGCGACACCGAGACGTACACGATCTTCCCGACCCGGAACTTCACGTACTCCCGGATCAGATGCTCCGAGGTCCGCGGCAGCGTCACGGCCACCGCCCGCACCTCCTCCAGCGTGACCACCCCCCCACGCTAACCACGCCGACTGACATTCCGCCGCTACCCAGCTCCTGGAGCCTTGGGCGGGTGATCTTTAGCCACCTCCCGGCTGCGGGATTCGCGCGGGGACCCCGGCGGCCGGTCCGGTCAGGTAAAACGCCGGGTAGGAATGAAAACCCTTCCTGCCTGGCCGCACGAGCATAGGGCCTGCCGTACCCTCCCGCGTTGCTCCTCCCCGGCAGGACACCGGCCAAAAATCACCCGCCCCAGACCAGCCCCGGCGAAGCCAGATGCCGCCCTGCGGGGCACGGTTTCCACATTGCGCCTACGGCGCCGCGAGTGAGTCTGATGTCTGCCTGCCGCTGGGCCCGCAAGTTCGCGGAGAAGACCAGGATGGGTTCAGGAGTTCAGGTAGGCAAGGACGGCTAGGACCCGGCGGTTGTCGTCTTCGGATGGCGGCAGGCCAAGCTTGGTGAAGATATTCGTGCTGTGCTTGCTGATGGCCTTCTCGGAAACGAACAGACGCTGCGCAATCGCGTTGTTGGAACGCCCCTCGGCCATCAGCGCGAGCACCTCACGTTCCCTGTCGGTGAGCCGGGTAACCGGCATCTGGCTGGACCGCCTGGCCAGAAGTTTCGCCACGACTTCCGGGTCCATGACCGTGCCGCCGCGCGCCACCGTACGCAGCGCGTCAGTGAACTGCTCATCGGTGAACACCCGGTCCTTGAGCAAGTAGCCCACCCCGCCTGCCTGGTCGGCAAGCAGCTCACGGGCATACAACTGCTCAACATGCGCCGACAGCACAAGGATGGGCAGCCCCGGCACCCGCCGCCTGGCCTCAAGCGCGGCCCGCAGCCCCTCGTCGGTGCCGGTCGGCGGCAGCCGGACATCGACGATCGCCACATCCGGCCGCTGATCGATCAGCGCCCGCAGCAGGGACGGGCCGTCACCTACCGCTTCGGCTATATCGAACCCGTGCTCCTTGAGCAGGCTGGCCAGGCCCTCCCGCAGCAGGAAAAGGTCTTCGGCGATAACAACACGCACGGCACCTCGATGACGACGATGGTCGGCCCGCCCGGCGGGCTGCTGATGGCCAGCACGCCATCGAACGTACCCAGCCGGCGTTCCACACCGCGTAGCCCGGTGCCGCTCGCCAGGCCGGCGCCACCTACGCCATCGTCGATCACCTCAACCCGCAGCAAACCGGCCGCGTGCGCGGCCCTGATCTGCACACTGCGCGCGTCGGCGTGCTTGGCGGCGTTGGCGAGGGCCTCAGCGACCGCAAAGTACGCCGCCGCCTCGACCGGCGCCGGCATGGGTACCGGTAGATCGATTTCTGTAGTGGTGGTCACCGGGCAGTCCAACGCCAGCGCCCGGAGAGCATCGGCGAGGCCGCGTTCGGCCAGCACCGGAGGATTGATCCCGCGCACCAAAGCGCGCAGCTCCGCCAGTGCCTTCGCCGAATTCTCCCGTGACTCGGCGACCAGGGCCACCGCCGCATCCGGATTGGTGATGATCAGCCGCTCGGTCGCCCGCAGGGAGATACCAAGGGCAACCAAGCGCGCCTGAGCACCATCGTGCAGGTCCCGTTCCACCCGGCGCAGCTCCGCCGCCGCAGTGTCCACCGCGTCCACCCGGGTCGCGGCTAGCCGCCGGACCCGGCCCAGCAGCTCGCCGTTGCGCTTCGCCAGCCCAGCATGCACGCCGATGGTACGCGGCACCAGCCACACCCCAAAGGCCAGCATCACAAGTCCCGCCGAAAGGTCAAAACCGTTCGGCTCGGCCCTGGTGAACAGAAGAGCATGCAGCGGATACCCAGCCGTCGTGCCCGAACCTGGCGGCATGACGCCGCCGCGCTGAGCCAGCGCGAACGCGCAAGCCGCGAAACCGATCAGGGCCACCGCCACCAGGTCCGCAGCGACCGCCGGAACCAGGATCGTAATCGCCCCGGCAAGCAGCACCGCGCACCAGGTCCACGGGCGCTCACCCCAATAGACCGTACACACGAGCATCACGACAGGAAGCAGCACAGCCCAGCCAAGCGCACGGAAGCGACGCGGCGTGACATTTAGAAGACTTTCCATACCATCCATGGTGATCCGGCCGCGAGGCCACCGCCATGGACCGGACCCTACTCATCCCGGTGGGTAAACGCCTACCCGCGCCCCCATATAAACCGGCTACCAGGTCCTGGGCCGCACCCACCATCAGCCCGTGAGGAAACCGTGGCGCGGGTGGTCAGGTGCGGAAGATCAGCCACTTGGCGCCGATGGCGACGGCGGCGAGGGTGCCGGCCAGCCAGAAGAGGAACCAGATGAAGCGGGGGATGAAGGTCTGCCGGGCCAGGTTTGCGCCGTCGCCGGAGCCGATGCCGACCTCGAGGACGCGGCGGACGCCGGTCAGGAGGAGCAGCCAGGCGATGGCGTAGGCCGCGATGACCTCGATGTCCAGCGGCGTGTAGCGAAGAACCAGGAAGACGATGCCTCCGGCGACGATCACCGTGAAAACGCCGAACTTCGTGGTCACGGCGAGCAGCAGCAGGGTGAGCAGGAACAGGGTGACCCAGAGCATCTCGACGATGTGCCCGGTCTCGATCATTTTCGCAGCGGCCAGGCCGAACAGGCTGGGGCCCAGGTAACCAAGGATGGCCACGAAAACGAAGGCCAGGCAGCCGACGTCGCCGGCCGGGGCCGTGACCCCGGTGGCGTCGGCGTTGAACCCGATGCCGCCGACCTTGTGAAAGATCAGGGCAAAACCGGCGGCGTGGGCGCCTTCGTGGGCCATCACGGTGCCGTGCTTGAGGATCCGCCAGAACGGGCCGATCATGGTGACGCCGAGGGCACCCAGGCCGATAAGAGTGGCGGCGGCGCCGGACAGCGGGACCTGGGTGACGGTCACGCTATGAAGGTAAATGCGGTGATACGCGCCGTCTATGGCTGGGCGGCCAGGACTTCCTGCAGGTAGCCGAACTCGGTGGCGTAGACGTGGGCCGACTTGACCACCATGATCAGCCGGCCGGCCGGGCGGCCGAGAGCCCCGGCCACGACTGCCTGCAGGGCGGCCAGTTCGACCAGGTTGCCGTAGCCCTTGGCACCGAAGTCGATGCTGTGGCAGTAGGCCACCAGTTCCACGGCGCCGCCCGGGAGCCAGAAGTCGAGCAGGCTGACGCACGGGATGTACGTGCTGTCGGTGCGCGGCTGAAACGTCGTGATCGATGCCGACCGGCTCGACGGGTCCTGGCGCAGGCGTTCGACGACCCAGGCCACCTGGTCGCGCCCGGTCCGGTCGTAGTCGAAGAGCCGGGTGGCGTAGCTGTCCGCGTCACCCAGGGCCGCGACCCGGGCCTGGTCGGTGAAGTTGGCCCGCATCCAGGCCAGCCGCTCCGGGTCGGCGTGCCGGGCGATGATCGCGTCGTCCGGGTCGGGGTGCGCCACGACCAGCGTGACCAGGGACAGTTCGCGGACCGGGAGGCCGTCGTACCGGCTTTCGATGCCTTCGGAAAGGATCTTCCCGCCCACCGCCAGCCAGGCCGCGCCCAGGCCGGGCGCGGGCAGGACGCACGGCTTGTCCCGAGCCAGGGGAATGGTCACCAACGCATCGTACGTACCAGCGGGCCTACGCCCTCCAGGTCGACCAGGCCGAGTCCAGGGTGTCGACCAGGCGGGCGTAGGTCGCGTCGACGGACTGGGGGATGCCAAAGCCCCCGGCTGTCTCGATCGAAACGAAGCCGTGCAGCGCGGCCCGCATCATCCGCACGGCGTCGATCATGTCGGCGCCTTCGATGCCGTAGCCCTTGAGCACCGCGGCCAGCACCCCGACGGCCCCGTCGCTGGCCGCTATGTACTCCGTGTCCCCGGGCGCCGGGGCGTGCACGCTGGCCGCGTACCGGCCGGGATGGTCGGTGGCGAACCGGCGGAAGGCGGTGGCGATGGCGTGCAGCGCATCCCGCCCGGCCAGGCCGGCCGCGGCCTCGGCCAGCACCGTGGTCAGCTCGCGCACGCTGAGCACGGCCACGTCACGCCTGACCGCCTCCAGCCCGTCGACGTGCTTGTACAGGCCGGGTAGGGACACCCCGCAGCGGGCCGCCACCGCGGCCAGGGTGAGCCGGTCAAACCCCATCTCGTCGGCGACCACGGCCGCCTGGGCCGCGATCCGCTCCCGGTTCAGTCCGGCTCGGGGCATGAGATCCGCTGCCGCCGCTACCGGCTGGCCCGGCGCGGGATCCGGCCCAGGGCCAGGCCTACGCCGGTGACCCAGACCAGCAGGGCCGGCCCGGCCACGTAGGCCATGAAGGCCAGGTCCTGGATCAGGAACAGGTAGGCGACCCCGGAGACGGTGATGGTCGCGGCCAGGAGCAGGCTGGCGTAGCGCAGCCAGCGGGGCAGCACGGCCCCCGACCCGGCCGGGGCCGCCAGGGCCAGCGCGGCCGCGGCCAGCACGGCCAGCGCGAACATCTTGACCCCGTCGAGCCGGTTGACGGCCTGCCAGAGCGCACTGGCCTGGCCGGCCGCGTGGTCCGGTATCGCCCACCCCGCCAGCGTCACGCCCAGAGCGTACTGCGCCGCCGAGATCAGCGCGGCCACCGTCCCGGCCACGGCGATGATCCGTGCCCGCGCCCGCCCGGTCCCGGCCCCCGCCGCGGAACCGGGCCGCCGGGCCGCCCGGGCCAGCGCCAGCGCCACCACGGCCAGCCCGAGCGCGGGCAGGCCTTCGGTCAGCGCGAACTGGGCCTGGACCGCGGCCAGGTGCGGCCCGAACTTGCCGATGATCTCGGTGGCGGGCGCGTTGAGGGCCAGGTTGGGCACTGGCTGCGCCAGTCCGGCCAGCCAGGACAGCGTGAAGCCGATCCCGGCCACCACCGGAATCCACCGCCACCGCCGGGACCCGTGCCCCCGGCCAGCCGGGGCAGCCGGAGCAGCCGGGGAAGATGGGCCCACAGCAGCCGGAATGGAGTCGCCCGATGGTGCCGGACGATGCGTGATGACGCTCATCGTGAGTACCCCCGTACCCGTGAAAGTTAAGTTGACTAGCTCTAAGTTAATCTGATTAACTTTGATCCGCAAGCCCATTTTCCGGGGGCAGGGCTACACGGGAGGCACCACCATGGAAGTGGCCGACGGCGTCCAGCTGCTGACCCAGGGCGTCACGAACTTCTACCTCATCGGCGAGTCGGGCAAGTTCACCGTGGTCGACGCGGGCACCCCGGGGGACTGGGACTTCTTCGCCCGCTCGCTGACCGCGGTCGGGCAGCTGGTCGACCTGGAGGCCGTGCTGCTGACCCACGCCCACCCCGACCACACCGGGTTCGCCGAGAAGGCGCGCTCCGAGACCCCGGCCCAGGTCTGGGTCGACGCCGACGACGCCGAATCGGCCCGCACCGGCCGGGTCGGCAAGAAGGACGGCTCGATCCCGCAGTACCTGTTCCGGGCCGAGTTCTACCGGACCTTCCTGTCGCTCGGGCGCCGGGGCGCGG
>DASXMW010000221.1:0-21069 GCA_036495425.1 Streptosporangiaceae bacterium
GATCACGTGGTCGGCCAGCCAGGACTGGTAGGCCTGGTAGCGGTCCCGCTCCCAGGAGCGGATGTCGTCCGGCAGCTGGCTGAAGGCGGGCTCGGGGATGCTGTTCCAGCGCCAGGCCGCGATGACGCCGGAGGCGTGGCCGTTGGGCCCGGCGGGCGGGCTGATGAAGCTGACGCTGAAGGCCTCGTTGCTGGACTGGTTGCGCACGAACCGCAGGCCGGCCAGCGTGCCCTCGATCATCGGGCGCTGGGCCGCGGTGTGGGCGTCCAGCACCGCGTCGTAGATGTCCATGTACTGCCGGATCAGCCGGGCGTCGATGATCGTGACCCACCAGACGGCCTCGGCCACGGCCGAGACGGCCACCTCAGCGTCCTCGGGACGGCAGGCGGCCAGCCGCTCGGTGACGTCGCGCATGCCGGCCAGGGACCATTCGAGCGCACGCTCTTCGGCGACCGAGTCGGTGAGGTGATCACGGTTCCACCGGATCCGGCAGTCGGCCGAACAGAACCGCGCGTGCTCCCGGCGCGGCGTGAACACCGTCCCGCACTGGGCACAGCTCCGGCTCCCCGTCATTGGCTTAGAGTACGCAATGCATACGCGCACTGACCTGTCGCGATGGTGAACGTTGCGTGGCGGATTGCGGAAAGGACGGCCACCCGGTGTGGCCGCGGGCGGGCGGTAGGGTCACTTGTCGTGAGCAGCCAGGCGGTGACGCGCGTGTACGGGCTGGCCTACCGGACGGTACTGCGGCGGCTGCCGGCTGAGGGCGCGCACCGGGCGGCATTCGGGCTGATCCGGGTGGCCGGGGCAATCCCGGGCGGCCCGTGGCTGCTGCGCCGGTGGTTCGCGCCGCGGGACCCGGTGCTGCGGGTGCGGGCCCTGGGCATGGACCTGCCGGGGCCGCTCGGGCTGGCGGCCGGGTTCGACAAGGACGCCCGGGGCGCGGACGCCCTGGGCGCCCTGGGCTTCGCGTTCGTGGAAGCCGGGACGGTGACCGCCCAGCCGCAGCCGGGCAACCCGCGGCCGCGGATGTTCCGGCTCCCGGCCGACCGGGCGCTGATCAACCGGATGGGGTTCAACAACGCCGGTGCCGCGGCCGCGGCCAGCCGGCTGCGGCACCGGCGCGGCACGGCCGGGGTGGGGGCCGGCGCCGGGGTGGGGGTCGGGGTCAACATCGGCAAGACCAAGGTGGTGCCGTCCGAGCGGGCGGTGGCCGACTACGTGGCCAGCGCCCGGCTGGTGGCTCCGGTGGCCGGGTACGTGGTGGTCAACGTGAGCTCGCCGAACACGCCGGGCCTGCGCGACCTGCAGGCGGTGCCGACCCTGCGGCCGCTGTTGTCCGCGGTGCGGACCGCGCTGGATGAGTCGGCACCGGGGCGCCGGGTGCCGTTGCTGGTGAAGATCGCGCCAGACCTGGCCGACGGGGACGTGGACGCGATCGCCGATCTGGCCCTGGAACTGGGGCTGGACGGGATCATCGCCACCAACACCACGACCGGGCGGGCCGGGCTGGTCAGCGACCCGGCCCTGGTCGAGGCGGCCGGGGCGGGCGGGCTGTCCGGGGCGCCGCTGCGGGCCCGGGCCCTGGAGGTGCTGCGCCGGCTGTACGCCAGGACCGGGGACCGGCTGGTGCTGGTCGCGGCGGGCGGTATCGAGACCGCGGACGACGCCTGGGAGCGGATCACGGCCGGGGCCACGCTGGTCCAGGCCTACACCGGGTTCATCTACGGCGGGCCGGGCTGGCCCCGCCAGATCCAGGACGGGCTGGCCCGGCGGGTCCGGGAGGCCGGGCTGACCTCGATCGCCGCCGCCCGCGGCACGGCCGCACCCGACCGCCAGCGCTGATCCGGCACCGGCAACGGTCGGCCGGGCGGCGTAACTTAGCCTTGGGGGGAAGGTGGCCGGTCATGTCCGAACGACACAAGCCAGCGCCCAAGGTGGGCACGATCACGGTCGTCATCGAGGGATCGGAGCTGCCGGGGCGGTGCAGCCACCCGGCCGGCGGGAGCCTGCACGAGAACGTGCACGTGGCCCTGTGCGGCCGGGCCCCGGACCGGGCGGCGCTGACCATGCCCGAGCGGCCGATGGACGCAATCGAGCCGTTCCCGGGCGACGCACCGTCGGTGCGCTGGGAGGCCACGGTGACCGTGCGCCGGGGCGAGGACGGCTTCGACTTCACCGGGCCCTTCGTGCGCGGTGACCGGAGCGACCGCAACATCGGCCTGGCCTGGGGCGATGTGCCCGGTGACGGCACGCTGCGGCTGTTCCGGGGCGCGAAACTGCGGTTGGCCGACGTCGACCCGGGGCTGGTCGAGCAGGCCCTGCGACCCGGCCAGCGCCTGGTGGCCCGGGTCCGGCTGACCGACGCCAGCGGAAACCCGATCTGCGCCCGGATGCGGCGGCCGTACGTGCGCTGGCAGGTCAGGACCAGGGGTACCCAGCCTGATCCGGCTAGTCTCGGACCGGACCGGCGGTGAGCAGCCCGCTGGCCGCGCCCGCGATCTCGCCGGCCGCGGGCAGGGTCTCGCACAGGAGGTCAGCCGCGGCCGGCCAGGTGATACCGGCCAGCAGGCCGGGCACGTCGGGGCCGCAGGCGGTCAGCTTGGCGTCCAGGTCGGCCGGTGACGGCGGCCGGTCCGGCGAGCCGGGCGGCAGGGCCAGCTCGGTGCGCAGCTCGCGGCCCGAGACCAGCCGGACCGAGATGTCCACGGTGCCGTCCAGCAGCCCGGCCGGCCCGGGATCGCCGGGCCCGTAGTCGGTCCGCACCGCGGCCATCAGGGCCTGAGCCGGCCCGCGGTTGACCGCCTCGTCGGAGAAGCTGCCGAAACCCGGGTACTCGTCCAGGATCGCGGTGGCGATGGCGTACGGCATGCTGAATTTGCCTTCCAGCCCGGTCCGGGGCTGGTCGTGGATGAGGGGCTGCACAGTGGCCTTGGGCGTGGCCACCACCACCTGCTCGATCTCCTCGCCCAGTTCGGCCCGCAGCGCGCGGACGGCGGCGATCGGGCGCTGCATGGCGTAGCAGCAGGGGTAGAGCTTGATGGCCAGGCCGCCGGGGACGGCCGGTGCCTCAGCTATCTGGCCCGGCTGGCCCCCGACCAGGCCGAACCACTCGTCCAGGGCTCTCGGGTCGGCCCCGGCCCCGGCCCGGGCCAGGGCGGCCGCGCGCACCCCGGCCTGAGTGGCGAACCCGACCTGGAGCGACTTGGCCTGAGTGCCGAACGCGGCCTGCACCCCGCCCGCGGCGGGCACGGCCAGGGCCATGGCCACGGCCAGCTGGTCCGGGGAAAGGCCCCAGACCGTGCCGGCCGCCACGGCCGCGGCCGGGGCGCCCGCGGTGCAGGTGGCGTGCCAGCCCGCCGAGTAGTGCGGCCAGCCCAGCAGGGTGCCCAGCCGGGCCATGACCCCGGCCCCGGCCAGGTAGGCGCGGGATGCGCTGTCGTGGCCGGCGGGCCCGGCGGCCAGCACGGCAGGCACGATCACCGCGCTGATGTGGGTGGTCGAGGGCACGTGCAGGTCGTCGAAGTCCAGCACGTGACCCAGGGCCGACCAGCGGGCCGCGTCGGGCAGGGCGCCAGCCACCGGCCGGATCGGGTGCTCGCGGGCGGCCAGCGTGACCGCGAGCGTGTCCAGCAGGCTGCGCTGGGCCAGGGCCAGGTCGTCTGGGCCAGGGCTGAAGCCGGTGGCCCAGCTGGCCAGGGTTCCGGCCAGGTTCACGGTCGCCTCCTCAGGCCGACAGCGCGGACGCCCCGGCGGCGGCCGATTCGCCGCGCTGACCGGAATCCTCGCCGCCGTCCGCGGCCACGGCCAGGTGGCCGAGGGTGATCCCGGCCGCTTCGGCCAGCGCGACCACGGTGAAGAAGGCGGGGGTGGGAATGCGGCCGGTCTCGATCTTGCGCAGCGTCTCCACGGGCACGCCGGCCCGGGCGGCCACTTCGACCATGCTGCGGTCGCCGCGAGCCTGGCGCAGGGCAGCACCGAGGCGCTGACCTCGGGCGCGTTCGGCAGGTGTGAGCATCGGGCGGACCATGGTGTCATAATAATACCGGGATAGAAATACCGGTAGGAGTGCTGGTGTTTGAAGATAGAAATACGGGTGCGCACTGAAGGGCTACTTGTGATCGAACTGAAGACGCCGGCCGAGATCGAGGCCATGCGGTCGGCAGGAGTGGTGGTGGCCGACATCCTGGCCGCCACCCGGGCCGGGGCCAAGGCCGGGGTGGCCCTGACCGAACTGGACCAGATCGCCCGCCAGGTACTCGCCGGTGCGGGCGCGTCCTCGCCGTTCCTTGGCTACCAGCCGGGGTTCGCCCAGCGCCCGTTCCCGGCCGTGATCTGCACCTCGGTCAATGACGCGGTGCTGCACGGCATCCCGGACGGCTACCGGCTGCGGGACGGGGACCTGCTCAGCGTGGATTGCGGCGCGGTACTGGACGGCTGGGCCGCCGACGCCGCGATCTCGCTGATCGTGGGCCAGCCACGGCGAGCGGACCAGAAGTTCATCGCCACCGCCGAGGCCGCGCTGGCGGCGGGCATCGCCGCGGCCCGGCCCGGAAACAAGATCGGCGACATCTCGGCCGCCATCGGAAAGGTGGGCCGGGCCGGCGGGTACGGGATCAACACCGACTTCGGCGGGCACGGGGTCGGGCACAGCATGCACGAGTCACCCTCGGTGCCGAACGAGGGCCGGGCCGGCCGTGGCGTCCGCCTGGTGCCCGGGCTGGTCATCGCGATCGAGCCCTGGTTCCTGGCCGGCGGCCACGACGAGTACCGGGTCGACAAGGACGGCTGGACCCTGCGCAGCCAGGACGGATCCCGGGGCGTGCACGTCGAGCACACGGTGGCCATCACCCCCGACGGCCCCCGGATCCTGACCACCCGTTAGGCCGCCGCCCGTCCGGCGACTAGCCGGTCCGCGACAGCGCTGGCCCGCACAGCGCTAGGCCACGCAGCACCGATCTCGAAAGTTTTCGGCCAGGAAAACAGCATCGAGGGTCGCTCACATCGGCGTCGCCTCATTGCTGATCGGCTTCATCTCACCCGTTGACCGGCCAAAGTTTGCGGCGATACGCTGCGGGAAATTCTCGCAACATTTCGGGCTCGGTGGCTCAGCGGGAGGCTCCAATGGCGGACGCACTCAGACGATCAGCACCTGGCGGCGCAGGCTGGAAACGGCATCGCGGCGCGGCCGCCGCCGCCCTGATCGGGCTGATCATGGTGCTGGCCGCATGCGGCTCGGCCGCGGGCGGCGGCAAAACCGGGACGGGCGGCGGCAGCACCAAGGGCGGCACCACCGTCACCGCCTGGCTGGTCACCACCGGGCCGAGCCCGGCCAACAACGCGGTCAACGCGGCCGCGAAAAAGTTCGAAGCCAGCCACCCCGGCGACCACATCACCATCGACTACGTCGAGAACCAGTCGTTCAAGCAGAAGATCCAGCTGGCCATGGGGGCCGGCAACCCGCCCACGCTGTTCTGGACCTGGGGCGGTGGCATCCTGCAGCAGTACATCAAGGCCGGCGACGTGCAGTCGCTGGGCAACCCGGGCTGGGCGTCGGGGTTCCTGCCCTCGTCACTGGGGGCGGTGACGTTCAACCACCAGCTCTACGGGGTCCCGGTCGAGGGCACCCAGCCGGTGTATTTCTTCTACAACAAGCAGGTCTTCGCGCACGCGGGACTGAGCTTCCCGGCCACCTGGAGCGCCCTGCTGGCCGACGTGCACACCCTCAAGGCCAAGGGCGTCGCGCCGATCTCGCTGGCCAACGGCGACCAGTGGCCGGGGCTGATGTTCCTGGAGTACCTGACCGACCGGATCGGCGGCCCGAGCGTGTTCAAGGCCATCGAGTCCGGGAAGGCCGGCGCCTGGTCCAGCCCGGCGATGATCCAGGCCCTGACCGACATCCAGCAGCTGGTCCGGGCGGGCGCGTTCCAGAAGGGCTACGACTCGCTCAAGTTCAGCGGGGGCGGCTCGGACGCCCTGGTCTACAGCGGCAAGGCGGCCATGCAGCTGATGGGCGACTGGGATATCTCCAGCATCCTCGGCTCCAACCAGTCCTTCGTGACCGGCGGCAAGCTCGGCCTGGCCCCGTTCCCCGCGGTCGCGGGGGGCCAGGGCGACCCGGCTGATCTGGCTGGCAACACCGCCAGCTACCTGGCCGTGGCCAGCAAGGCCACCGCCGCCCAGAAGAAGATCGCTATCGCCTTCCTGCAGAGCGTGATGCCCTCGGCCACCTACGCCAAGGCCGAGGTGGCAGCGGGCGAGGTGCCGGTCACCAAGGGCGCGTCCCCGCTGTTCAGCGGCCAGCAACTGGCCAGCTTCGACCAGACCATCTACTCGTCGGTGGGTAAGGCGCCCAGCTTCCAGTACTCCTGGGACCAGTCGCTGGGACCGGACGCGGCCCAGGCCATGCTGACCAACCTGGCTCAGGTGTTCGAGCTGACCCAGAGCCCGCAGAAGTTCGCGTCGATCATGAACAAGCAGCAGAAGTCCTGAGCATGGCGGCAGATGTGGCGGCCCGGCCGGGGCAGGCCGCGCGGCGCGGGCCGGGCCAGCGTGGGCCAGCCCAGCGCAGGCCGACACCGGCCGACCTGATCGGGCTGTCCCCGGCCACCGCCCTGTTCGGGCTGTTCATCATCGTGCCCATGCTGGGCGCGGTGGTGCTCAGCTTCTTCCGCTGGAACGGGCTGGGCACCCCGCACTGGGCCGGGGTGTCGAACTGGGCCCAGTTCTTCGGGGACCCGGTGGCCGGGCAGTCGCTGGTGGTCACGGCCAAGGTGATCGGGCTCAGCTGGGTGGTGCAGACCCCGATCTCGATGGCGCTGGGCCTGTTCATCGCGGGGCGGCAGCGGTACCGCACGGTGTACGCCACGATCTACGTGCTGCCGCTGCTGCTGTCCACGGCCGGCATCGCGCTGGTGTGGGAGGGCATGCTCGACCCGAACTTCGGCGCGGTCACCGCCCTGTCCAGGTCGCTGCACCTCGGCTTCCTGCAGCAGAACTGGCTGGGCAGCGCGCACCTCACGCTGTACGTGGTGGTGGCCATCATCGCCTGGCAGTTCATCCCGTTCCACACGCTGCTGTACCAGGTGGGCCGGCGGCAGATCCCGGGCGTGCTCTACGAGGCCGCGACCCTGGACGGGGCCAGCGGGTTCGCGCTGTTCTGGCGGGTGACGCTGCCGCAACTGCGGTACACCATGGTCACCTCGAGCACGCTGATGATCGTGGGCGCGCTGACCTACTTCGACATCATCTACATCCTGACCGACGGCGGCCCCGGCTACACGTCGCGGGTGCTGTCGCTGGACATGTACCACGAGGCCTTCCTGCAGAACCAGTTCGGCTACGCCAGCGTGCTGGCCGTGGTGCTGGGGGTGGCGGGCCTGGCCATCGCCCTCGGCCTGGCCCGCGCCACCGGGTTCACCGCCATGGGCAGCCAGCAGGAAGGGGCAACGTGAGCGGCGTGACTGTTTCCCGCGTGGCCGCCGGCGGGGTGGCGGCTGAGGGGGCTTCCGGGATGGCCCGGCCGGCCGGAAGGAAACGGCGGCGGGTTCATCCCGGGCGCGTCATCTCGTTCGTGCTGGCCACGGTGTGGCTGGTGATCGCGGCGGCGCCGGTGTACTACATGGTGCTGGCCAGCCTGCGCAGCCAGGGCACCTACCTGACCGCGAACCCGTGGCTGCCCACCGGCGGCCTGAGCCTGGCCCAGTTCAGCACGGTGTTCAACGCGGGCCTGGGCCGGTACCTGCTGAACAGCGTGCTGATCACGGCGGCCGGCCTGATCGTGACCCTGGCCGTGTCGCTGGGCGCGGCCTTCCGCATCATCCGGCGCCAGTCCCGGGCGGCGGGCGCGCTGTTCCGGCTGCTGCTGTTCGGCCTGGCCATCCCGATCCAGGCCATCATGGTGCCGCTCTACCTGCTCATCTACAAGCTGCACCTGTACGACACGCTGGCCGCGCTGATCCTGACCCTGAGCGCGGCCGCCATCCCGGTGTCGGTGCTGATCATGGTGAGCTTCCTGCGCGACATCCCGCGCGAGCTGATCGGGGCCATGCTGGTCGACGGGGGCAGCGAGTGGACGGTGTTCCGGCGGCTGATCGTCCCGCTGTCCCGGCCGGTGCTGGCCACGCTGAGCATCTACAACCGGCTGAACGTGTGGAACAACTTCCTGCTGCCGCTGATCTTGACCCAGAGCAACAGCGTGGCCGTGCTGCCCCTGGGGCTGTACAAGTTCGAGGGCCAGTACGCGGTCAACGTCCCGGCCGTGATGGCGGCGGTGCTGCTGTCGGTGCTGCCGCTGCTGGTGCTGTTCGTGCTGATGCGGCGCCAGGTGATGCGCAGCCTGGGCGCGGTCGCGGTCCGCTGAGCCCGCGGCGGTGCGCTGAGCCGGCGGCGGCGCTGCCCGGCCCATGCTGTTCCTGCAGGGCGGACGCGACTACCAGGTGACCGTCCCCGACGACCTGGACCGCACTGGCGCCCGGCCCTGGGGGGCGCTACTCGGTGCGGAGGATCTGGCCGGCGCGCCGGCGGATGGCGAGCCACTGGGGCCAGACGGCCAGGACGTTGACGGTGAGCAGGGCGGCCGGGGCGATGAGCAGCAGAGCCCAGACCGCCAGCGGGGGGTGGTAGGCCAGCGGGGTGAGGCCGGCCACGTCCCGCCAGATGAAGCGGCCCAGGGCCAGGCCCAGGGGGATACCGAACAGCAGGCCGGCCACGGCCAGCACGGTGGCCTGGGTGGCCACGGCCAGCCGGGTCTGGCGGCGGGTCATGCCCAGCGCCTGCAAGACGGCCAGGTCACGGCGGCGCCGGCTGACGGCGGCGGCCACCGCGTAACCGATGGCGGCCACGGCCAGCACGGCCAGGAACGCGGCCAGGGCCAGCGGCAGGACCTCCAGGTCCCGGATCACGGTCAGTTCCGCGACGGGATCGACGGGACCGAACTGCACGTTCGGCGCCCCGGCCTTCGCGGTGGCAGCGTTCAGGCGGTGGGCCACGGCGGAGAGGCCAGCGCCGGGACGCACGCTGACCGTGGCCGCGTGGTACTTGAAGGCGTAGTGGGCGCCGGCGAACAGGCGGCTGTAGCCGGCCGGGGTCAGCCAGCCGCCGTCGGAGTAGTCGTTGTGCGGCCCGACCGGCACGAACCCGATGCCGCTGACCCGCTCGGTGACCGGGGCGCCGCCACCCGCGAGCCTGATCACCGATCCGGTCCTGGCGTGCAGTTCCCTGGCGCTGATCGGGGCCAGCACGATTTCGTCGCGAGCCGTGGGCATCCGGCCGTCGGTCATGACCACTGGGGTGGCCTTGCCGCCCACTGGGGCGTAGGTGAAGCTCTCCACCGAATACTGGCCGGACTGGGCCCCGGCGATCCGGGCGTCATCGACTCCGGTCACGTCCGGGTCGGCCGCGACGGCCCGCAGCGCGGCGGCGGTGTGGCCGCCGTCCTGGCCGTTGAAGCCGAAGAACGCCCCCAGCTGCCAGGTCTGGCCGAACCGCTCGGGGTGGGTGGCGGCGTCGGTGACGCCGGCCGCGAACGTGAACGCGGCCAGCACCCCGAGCACGCCGATGACCGCGCCCAGCAGGGCCGGGCGGACCGGTACCGACGACCGGCCCCGGCCGGGTTCCAGCGCGAACCTCGATCCGACCACCACCGCCACCGGCAGGCCCGCGCCGGAGGCCGCGGCGGCGGCGACCGACCGGCGGGCCACCCGGGCGGACCGGCCGGCGGTGAGGGCCCGCGCGGCCAGGGCAGCCGACGCGGCCAGCACCAGCAACGGCACCAGCACCCAGCCGATGCCCAGGACCAGCCAGTCCGCGTCGATCCCGGGATGGGGCTCGGCCAGGGAGGCGGCCCCGATCGGCATCCATTGCGAGGCCACGATGGCGGCGGCCACCCCGATCGTGGCCCCGGCCACCGCGGCCAGCGCGGGGGCGGCGGCCGCGGCGGCCGCTCCCTGCCGCCGGGTCAGCCCCACCGCCTGCAGGATCTGCAGGTCAGCCGTTGTCGCGGACACGTAGCGGGCGATGGCCTGGCCGATCAGGAACAGCGCGGTGATCAGGGCGGTCACGGCGAAGGCCAGCAGGCAGGCGGCCTCGTAACCGGTGACCCGCCGGAACGGATCGCCGAAGTTGACCGAGTTGTTCCACACGTCGATGTCGCTGCGGCCGGTGACCCGGGCCAGCCCGGCGCGGAAGGCGGGGATGGCCGCGGCGCCGCCCCGCAGCCGGATCAGCGCGTTGTCGAACACGTGCTGCTGGGTGCCGAAGGTGTTGAGGGGATACCGGGCGTACAGCGCGGGCGAGGCGATCACCGCGCCGGTGGCGCCCGGATCGTCGCTGAGCCACGGTGAGCGGACCACCCCGGTGATGCGCGCCCGCACCCGGGGACCGACCGGCGGGCCGCCGGAGGTGCCATCGTAGTCGGCGTTGGCCTGTTTCACGCTGGGCAGCGTCAGCGTCAGCTGGTCTCCGGGGTGCTTGTGGTAGGCGGCGGCGAACCGGGGCGTGACGATGACCTCGTCGGCGCGGCGGGGATCGTACAGCTGCCCAGCCAGGACCACCGGCCGTTCGATGGTGCGGGTCATGGACGGGTCCAGGAACGGGAACTGCGAGCCGGCCCCCGGGTCGCCCTGGATCGCGTACCCGAAGGCGACCGCGAACCGGCTGATCGCGGCCACCTGGGGCAGGGCCCGGACCTTGTTCCAGTCGAAGCCGGGCTGGTTGGGCAGCACGGTCACGGTGGCGGGCAGCGTCCGCGCGTACAGCCGGTCCACGGCCGTATGGCCCCGCCGCGCCCCCGCGGTGGCGGTCAGTACGGTCGCGGTGGCCAGCGCCACCAGCAGAGCCAGCAGCGCGAGCGACCGCCAGCGCCGCGGCAGGTCGAGCCGCAGCCAGGTCATGGTCATCCGCATGGTCCGTCCCCCCACCAGGTCCAGGCTCGCCGGTGTGCGGCCAGCCTGTCCCATCCGGCCCGCTTTGGCCAGGGTGCTGCCCGGCCGACGACGGGGTGAGCTAGCACCACAGGTCACGCTGGAGTGACAGGCCTCGTGCCGGGGCACGGTGACGGTTAGCATTCGAGCCATGATCAGGGTGGCACTGGCCGAGGACAACGTGCTGCTGCGGGAGGGCATCTCGCGGCTGGTTTCCGCGCATCCGCAGTTCGAGCTGGCCGGAACGGCCTCGGACCTGCCCGGGCTGCTGACCCTGATCGGCGAGCAGGACCCCGACGTGGTGGTGACCGACATCCGGATGCCGCCGACCGGGCAGGACGAGGGGCTGCAGGCCGCGTCGTGGCTGCGGGAGAACCGCCCCAAGGTCGGGGTGGTGGTGCTCAGCCAGTACACCAGTCCCGGCTACGCGCTGGCCCTGCTCGAGCGCGGCTCGGCGGGCCGGGCCTACCTGCTCAAGGAGCGGGTGGCCAGCGTGGACGAGCTGGCCAACGCGATCCTGGCCGTGTCCGACGGCGGGTCGGTGATCGACCCGCAGGTCGTCGACGAGCTGGTGCGGTCCCGGTCGCACCCGCAGGCATCCAGCCTGGACGAGCTGACCCCGCGCGAGTCGCAGATCCTGGCCGAGATGGCCCAGGGCAAGAACAACGCGGCCATCGCGGCCGCGCTGACCGTGTCCGAGCGCGCGGTCGAGAAGCACACCAACTCGATCTTCATGAAGCTGGGGCTGAGCGAGGAGAAAGACGTCAACCGCCGGGTCAAGGCGGTGCTGCTGTTCCTCGGCCGCGGCAAGCGGGAGTGAAACCGGGGGGCTGGCCGTACCCCGGGCGGGAAGCCAGCACCCTGCCGGCCCGATGAGCCGCGTGGGAAGCTGAGGCCGTGAACTTCCCGCATCCCGTGCTCGTCGTGGACGACCAGGCTCCGTTCCGGATGGCGGTCAGGGCCGTGCTGCGCCGGCTGGCCGCGTTCGAGCTGGCCGGGGAGGCGTCCGACGGCGCGGAAGCGATCCGGCTGGTCGACGAGCTGCACCCGGCGCTGGTGCTGATGGACATCAACATGCCGCAGATGAACGGGATCGAGGCGACCCGGCGGATCACCGCCGCCCATCCCGAGATCGTGGTGTTCCTGTGCTCGACCTACGACAGTGCCGACCTGCCCCGGGACGCGGCCGCCAGCGGCGCCCGCGCCTACGTGAACAAGGAGCAGTTCGGGGCGGCCACCCTGCAGCAGCTGTGGGACGAGCACAGCAGCTAGGGGCCAGCCTCACCGCTAGGGGAGCGGGATCGAGCCGCTGATGGTGGCGCCCCGGCCGGGGATGGAATCCCAGCGCACGGTGCCGCCGATGGCCCCGAGCCGGTCGGCCATGTTGACGAACCCGTGGCCGCCGCGGGCCTGGGCCGGGTCGAAGCCGGGGCCGTCGTCGCTGACCGCGAAGTTCAGCCCGCCCGCTTCGGTCCAGACCCCGAGCTGGACGGTGGCGCCGGGCGCGTGCTTGCCCGCGTTCTGCAGCGCCTCCAGGCAGCAGAAGTAGATGGCCGCTTCCAGCTCGGCCGGGTAGCGTCCCACGTCGTCGGCCACGGACACCGCGACCGCGAGCGGGCTCCGCCCGGCCGCGGCCCGCAGCGCCTCGCCCAGCCCCTGGTCGGCCAGCAGCGGCGGGTAGATGCCGTGGGCCAGCTCGCGCAGCTCCTTGATCGTGTCCTGCACGTCGGTGGCCAGCTGGTCGAGAATCTGGGCGGTGCCGTCAGGGTCGTCGGCGACAATGTCTTTGGCCAGCCGCAGGTTGATGGCCAGCGCGACCAGGTGCTGCTGGGCCCCGTCGTGCAGGTTCCGCTCGACCCGGCGGCGTTCGGCGTCGCCGCTGGCCACGATGCGGGCGCGGGAAGCACGCAGCTCCTCGGCCTGCTTGCGCAGCTCGTCCAGGGTGGTGTGCAGGGCGGCGTCCAGCTGGACATTGTGGAAGGCCAGGCCGGTCTGCCGGGCCAGCTCGGTCAGCACCCGGTCGTCGTCCTCGGTGAAGCTGTCGGCGTCGGCGGGCCGCTCGACCACGATCAGGCCGAGCAGTTCCCCGCCGTGGCTGACCGGTGCCACCCGCAGCTGGGCCCGCAGCCGGCCGTCCAGCAGCGCGGGCAGCCAGATCGCGGTCCAGGCGTTGCCGGACACCCCGGCCCGGCTGACGACCTCGCGCTCCCGGCTGGTCAGCACCAGCGACCGGGGACCCGAGTCCGGCACCGAGACCGTGCGCTCGAGCACGTCGCTGCTGCCGGTGTAGACCTCGGCGCTGGTCAGGCTCATGGTCTTGCGCAGCGACTCGGCCAGCTGGAGCAGCAGTTCGTCCATGGTGACGTTGCGGGTCAGGCGGCTGCCGAACGTTCGCAGCACCTCGTCCGGGGCCTGCCGGGCCCCGTACACGAACCGGGTCGCCGCCGCGGCCAGCCGGTCCCGGGCCGGCAGGTAGCCGATGGCCGCGATCGCCGCGGCCAGCATGGACAGGCCCAGCACCTCGCGGTCGGCCGAGCTGTCCGGCGCCTGGCCGAACCCGAGGATGACGATGAGGTAGATGACCGCGACGACCACGCTGAACCCGGCCGCGGACAGCACGTAGACGAACAGCCGGCTGGCCTGGCGGCCCAGCGCGGGCGTGATCGCGGCCATCGTGGCGAGCGGGATGGCCACGGTGGCCCCCTCGGCCACCAGGCCGGCGGCCCCGGGCCAGGCCACCAGCAGGTGCAGCACCACGGCCACCAGGGCGATGTCGGCGGCGGTCACCGCACCCAGGCCCGCCCACTGCAGGGCCTCCCGGTCGTGACCGGCCGCGCGAAGGTAGCGGAGCCGCAGGGACGGCAGCGCGGCCAGCCCGGCCACCGAGGCCCCGGCGGCCGCCGCGGCGACCGGGAACGGGCGGCCCGCGACGGCCAGGCCCAGCCCGGCGACGGCCGCGATCAGGTAGGCGACGGCCGCGGTGACCTGCCGCGGGCGCCCGGCCAGGCGGCCGTCCGGGAAGGCCAGCACCAGGTGCAGGGCGGCCGCGATGACCAGCGGCACGCCCACGGTGGCGACGGTCCGGGCCGCGGTGTGCCCGGCACCTGAAGCCGATCCGGCCGACGAGGCGGCCAGCCGCCCGGCGGCCAGGGTGGCCGCGGCCAGCAGCGCGGCCGCCGCGGCGGTCCAGCCGCTGGCCCGGCGGGGGCTCCACGCGCACACCACCGCGGCCAGGGCCCAGCAGGCGATCACCGCGGCGGTCACCGCGGCCAGGCCGGTGCCGCCCCCGGGCACGGGGCTGCGCAACGCGACGACCAGCAACGCCGCCGTGGCTGCGGGCACCAGCAACCCGGCCACCGCGCGCTGGGTGCGGACCCGGGGAACAGACCTTTCAGCCATGATGGGGTGCCGGTCGAGGTGTTGGACGCCGGCTACGTCCGGCGGCCCGGTGCGGTTCATGACCCCAGTTGTCGCACATCCCGCGCTGACCTGCCAGTGAGCAGGCCACCCGGCCCGATGGTCGTGGTCGCACC
Organism: Streptosporangiaceae bacterium; assembly: GCA_036495425.1. Classification (GTDB taxonomy): domain Bacteria; phylum Actinomycetota; class Actinomycetes; order Streptosporangiales; family Streptosporangiaceae; genus Bog-532. The sequence goes on from DASXMW010000221.1 coordinate 14,456, forward strand.
ACCATGGCCGGGGGCGAGCATCCCGGCCCGGAGACGCCAGGCAGCACCCTGGCCGCGGGTGGCCCGGCCGGTGACGCTGAGGCCATGCGCTACGAGAGCTCAGTCACCTCACTGTCCTGGATCCCGTCCGAGGCAGTGCCCGCAGGCATGCGGGTGCCGTTCGACGCCGGGATCCTCCACTACGACTCACCGCCGCCGGACCGCATCGACGATGTGCCGGCCCTGCGGGCCGCGGACCGGTTCCGCTTCGCCAATGTGCTGCGGGCCTGGATCAAGACCGGGCCCGACGGCACGATTACCGGGTACGGCTACGGCGGCGGCGGCCACCACGGCGGCTTCCTGGGGGCCACCACGATCCGGGCCGGGCTGCTGCACCGCACGTTCCAGGCGGTCAAGCTGCCGGACCTGCGGCGGGCCCCGGAGGAAGGACCGGGCTGGGTCCGGTTCTCCCAGACCGTGGGCGGCCGGACCGCCATCCCCAGCCCGCGGACCGTGTCGCGGCCCCCGTACGTGCAGTGGCAGGCACCGCTGGTGTGGACCACGCTGTCGCTGACCCTGTATGCCGACGGCCGGTCCGAGTACGCCATGACCGGGGCCAGCCCGTTCCCCCGCCACTGGGTCTACGACGACTACGGCCGGCTCACCCACAAATCGGGGCTGACCGACCCCAAGACCTGGAACCGGGACTCGTTCGGTGAGCACACCCCCTGGGGTGACCAGGATTCGGAGGCCCTGGTCACCGCGGTGGAGACCGCGCTGGAACGCACCTTGTCCGGGCAGCTGATGCACGGCGCGGCCAAGCCGAAGATCTCCAGCGTGCGGTCCGGGACGGCGCTGCTGCGCCAGGGCGAGCCGGGCACCCAGGTGTACCTGCTGCTGGACGGGGTGGTCCGGGTCGAGCGGGACGGCCAGTGGCTGGCCGAGTACGGGCCCGGCGTCATGCTCGGCGAGCGGGCCCTGCTCGAGGACGGCACCCGGACCTCGACGGTGACCTCGGTGACGCCCTGCCGGGTGGCCTCGGTGGACGCCAGCCAGTTCGACCGGGACGCGCTGGCCGAGCTGGCCGCCGGGCACCAGCGGGAGTCGGCTGAGGGGCAGCCGGCTGAGCGAGAGTCGGCCGGGCAGGAAAGCTGATCCTAGAGCTGGTAGGTGCGGCCTTCGGCGGCCACGATGACTTCCGGCGGCTGGCCCGGTCCACGGGCCAGCCGCCGGCCCATTTCGTCCAGGGCCTGGTCGGTGCGGTCCGGCTTGTGGTGGGCCAGCAGGACCCGCCGGGCCCCGGCCCGCCGCCCCAGCTCGACCGCGTAGTCGGCGGCCGCGTGGCCGAACGCCGCCTCGGCCGGGACCTCGGCCGGTTCCATGAACGCATCGTGGATGAGCAGGTCGGCCTGGGCGGCCAGGGCCAGGGCGGCCGGGTGGTACTCACCCCAGCCTTCCGGGCCGGGTCCGGCCGCGGTCGGGCAGTGATCGGGGATGTAGGTGAGCGCCGAGCGCCCGTCGCTGACCCGGTAGCCGAAGGTCCGGCCGCCCTTGTGCGGCACCTCCCGGGCCTCGATCAGGAACCCTTCGGCCTTGATCTGACCGGGCCGCAGCGACGCGAACGTCCACCTCCCGCGCAGGCCCCGCGGCGTGATCGGGAAGTGCGGCGGGGACATTCCCCGGGCCAGCACGGCTTCGGCGTCGGCGCCGTCCTCCTGGGCGGGCAGCAGCAGAGCCGCCCGCGCGTCCTCGCGGTCACCGCCGCGGAAGAACGGCAGGCCATGCACATGATCCCAGTGCAGGTGCGTGAGGAGGATCGATCCATCGAAGGCCTGTCCCCCGAGCAGGCCGGTCACCGCGCGCAGTCCGGTACCGGCGTCCAGGACCAGGACAGGGGCGGGGGCGCCGTCGTGAGCCACGGCCACGCAGGAGGTCTGGCCGCCGTACCGGACGAAGTCAGCCCCCGGGGCCGGGGTTGAGCCGCGGACCCCGCACAGGTGAACACGCATGGCCTCCATGCTCGCGGCGGCCACGGGCCGCTGGCCAGTGTGTTAACCGCAGTTTCCCGGGGTGGTAGCACCATCAGCGGCCGGCGTGGCTGCCCACTGGCCCGGCTCGGCCCGGTATGCGACAACTGGGTATGTGGAGCACGGCAACGGATCAGCGGCCACGATCGGGGTCTTCCTGGCGGACGACAACCTGATCGTGCGGGAAGGCGTGCGCGCTCTCATCGAGCGGCAGCAGGACCTGCGCGTCCTGGGGGTGGCCGGTGACTTCGACGGCGTGGTGAGCGGGGTGGCCGAGACCAGGCCCCAGGTGCTGGTGACCGACATCCGGATGCCACCGTCGTTCCAGCGCGAGGGCATCGACGCGGCCAAGGAGGTGCGCAAGCGGCACCCCGGCACCGGGATCGTCGTGCTGTCCCAGTACGAGGACCCCGAGTACGCGGTCTCGCTGCTGGCCGAGGGGTCGGCGGGCTACGGCTACCTGCTCAAGGACCACGTGGCCGGCGGCACCCAGCTGGCCGACGCGATCCGCGCGGTGGCCACCGGCGGCACCGCGCTGGACCCGGACATCGTGGCCGCGCTGGTCAATCCGGTGGCCGCGCCGGGCACGCTGCGGCCCGCGGAAGAGGAGCTGCTGAGCCTGGTGGCCGAGGGCAAGCCGGTCAAGGCCATCGCCGCGGGCCGCCACGTCCCGCCCGAGGCGGTCGACGACGAGGTGTCGGCACTCTTCGTGCGGCTGGCCGAGGGCGTGTCGGCCGGCAACCAGGACGCACTGCAGCGGCTGCGGCTGCTGCACCAGGCCATCGTGGACCGCGAAGAGCAGGGCGAGACCCTGTCCCGGCTGCTGCCCAGCGGGCTGGCCGACAAGCTCCGGCAGGAACGACGCGGCATCGGTGAGACCGAAAGACTGGTGGTCACGGTCCTGATGAGCGACATTAGGTCATATTCAACGATCGCGGAGCGGGCGGACCCCAGCCAGCTGGCCGGGCAGCTCAACACCCACCGGGCCGCGATGAACAAGGCCATCCTGGGGGAAGGGGGGACGGTCATGCAGTTCGTCGGCGACGCGGTGATGGCGGTGTTCGGCGCCCCGTTCCCGCAGCCCGACCATGCGGATCGCGCGCTGATGGCGGCGGCCGCCATGCACTCGCTGCAAGCCGAGATCAACACGTCCTGGACCGCCAGCGGCCTGCCCGAGTTCGGTCTCGGGCTGGGCCTGTCCACCGGGGAGACGGCCGCGGCCCTGCTCGGGTCGGCCGAACGGCTCGAGTACACGCTGGTCGGCGACACCGTGAACCTGTCCCAGCGCCTGCAGCAACTGGCGGCCAGGGGCGAGACGGTGATCTCCGACGCCACCATGCAGGCACTGACCGTGCCGGTGCAGGCCACCGCGCTCGGCGCCCAGCACGTCAAGGGGCGGGAGGCCCCGGTCATCGCCTACAAGATCGTTCCTGAGGGGGGACATGATGAGTGAGGGTTTCTCTGACCTGGCCGCCAGCTCAGCTGGGTTGTCCGGCACTGGCGTCACCGCGCGGCCCGCGCTGGCCGCGCGGGGGGTACGCAAGACCTTCGAAGCCGAAAACGCCCCGGTACGGGCGCTGCGCGGGGTCGATCTGGAGGTGGGCCAGAACGATTTCATCGCGCTGATGGGCACGTCCGGCTGCGGCAAGTCGACGCTGCTGAACCTGGTGGCCGGGCTGGACCGGCCGGACGAGGGGCAGATCTGGGTGGCCGACGAGGAGGTCACCGGGCGCAGCGAGGACGACCTGGCCCGGCTGCGGCGCCGCCACATCGGGCTGGTGTTCCAGTTCTTCAACCTGCTCGAAGGCATGACCGTGCTGGAGAACGTGGCCCTGCCCGCGGTCATCGCCGGCCGCAAGCGCAAGATGGCCGAGACCCGGGCCCGGGACCTGCTCGACCTGCTCGGCATCGGCGACAAGGCCACCGCCGTGCCCGGGGTGCTGTCCGGCGGTCAGCGGCAGCGGCTGGCCATCGCCCGGGCCCTGGCCAACGAGCCGACCCTGCTGCTGGCCGACGAGCCCACCGGCGCCCTCGACTCCCAGGGCGGCGCCGAGGTCATCGAGCTGCTGCGCCGCCTGCACCGCGGCGGCCAGACCATCATCATGGTCACCCACGACCCGGAAGTGGCCTCGGCCGCGGGCCGCGTGGTCCGCATGCGCGACGGCCGCATCGAGCCCCAGACCGCCGACGAGCCCGCGGTCGCCGTCCCCTGACGTCGCCGGTCCTCCGTGCCCGGGCCGCCGCCCATCCTGCATGCGCAACCCTGCCGGTGCGTTCCGCGGGCGTAGACTCAAAACCTGGACTGTGCTTGCGTGCTGCCATCGGCGGGCATCACAAGCCGGAATCAGCAGGCGGAGCAGCGGAGCGGTCAGCCCGGCTCGCCATGGCTCTTCCACGAGCAAGGAAGGTGAGAATGGTGAAGACCAGGCTCGCCCAGTGGATTAGCCGATGGCGTGAGCGCCGTCTGGCTCGCGACCAGACACGGCAGACACGAGCAGCGCGTCAGGCCGCGGGTACCGCAGAGGCGCAGCGGTACCGCTCCACGGGTCACGGCCCGTAAGGGCACGGCGTCCTCCGTCCCGGCGCTTTCGCGTTCACAGCTGAGATGGGGCCCTCCAGCGGCAGCGGCGTGTTCGTTTGCCGCGCTGGCGATCAGTTATTCGACCCTTCTGCCGGACGACCAGAGAGGGGCGGAGGCTGAATGGGAAAAAGGATGTGCTGCTCGCAGGCTGGTAATCGAACAGACGATTCAGCTTTGACTGCTGCCCATCACAGTAGACCACGCTGAGAGCAAGGCCCACCGGGCACCGCCGGGGATGAGGGCCGCGGTACTCGTCCCGGCCGCCCCCACCGGACGCACCTATTTCGCAACCGCCGCCCTCTTCCCTGAGATGAGCAGGCGTGGTAAGAACCGCTATAAGGAGCCTATACGAGAGGAGTCAAGAATGGGTGCTGTTCAAAAAGTAGCTTCCGCGCTTACCAGCCGTGTTCACAGCAAAGTCGCGTTCGCTATCTGCGTGCCTTTCGTCATGATCGTTGCTCTCGCGGCTGCCCCGACTGCGGTATCTGCAACCACCTCCTCCTCGGCCACAGCCTCCGCAACTACCGCCGCGGCCTCATCTGTCTGCGGTAATCCACCTCTCGCAGTAGAAAATTCGGATTTTTTTCGTTGCACCCCCACGGCGTGGGTCGGGATCAGGTGTTCAACGTACAATAACAATGCCGGCACCGTATTCAATGTGATTTACTCAGAGAACACATGCATTTATCGCGTATGGCTCCACCAGTACAAGTACCCTCAATGGCAAAGCTCCGGCTGGTCATACTGCATCGACCCGGTGCAATATCCAGGTATTTACGTGCCGACTCCATCGAAATACGCGCATCCGGAAAATATTTATATCAGCACAAATGAAAGTGCCTGCTAACTCGGGTCCCAGTTATGCGCTGGTTAGGTGCAGAGAGCTTGCCGGGGAAGATCACTGCTCAAGAGTTCGCGCTTGCGCCAATCGCCGAGGCCGACGCGACCGGAGGGGGCGCCCTTGACGGTGATCTTGCACGGCGAGAGACTGCCCGGTCCGGCTGCCGGCCACGATCCCAGGCGTGTCGGCCGGCCTGCGCGACGGCTTTGTCCCCGAGCGGGCCCTCACCGTCCGCACCACCACCCCAACCACCCTCGCGTGCTGGTCCTACGACGTCCTCCGCCCGCAGATCTGACCTGCCGGGACTGGGAAACCCGGCGGCTACTCGGTGCGCGAAGCAGGGGCCGGCTCCGCACCGGAAGAACGGGGCCCGACCTCGAGGTAATTGACGCGATGACCCGGGAACCCGGCCAGGAAGACGATAAGCCCGCCGGCCGGGTCCCGGAACAGCGCATCGATGTTCACCGGGCGGCCGCTGGTTCCTGACGCATCGACGGGGCGGCGCTGACCGAGCCGGCTCAGCAGCTTGACCACGGCCTCGCGCATGGCCGCGTAGGTCGGCTCATCGAGATCGAGGACTGCCTTCCGCGCTATCTCGGCGATGGCGGGCGCACCGGGCACCTGAGCCGATCCGGTGGTGGCGGTAACCCGCTCGGGGGAGCCGGCGGCACCCGGCTCGCGGCGGGGCCGGAACTCGTCCAGATGGATGCCGTTCTCAGGATCGATGCCGATGTCGAACCTGCGGCCCAGCCCGGAGGAGAGACGGCTCAGCGTGTCCAGGCTCGGGGTGTGCTCACCAGCTTCGAGCCGGGCGATGTTGGGCTGGCGCATGCCGAGCATCTCCGCCAGGTTCGCCTGGGTCAGGCCGTGCTCGGTTCGCCAGCGAATCACCTGGATGGCCACCTGATTGGCGAAGCTGGTCTCCAGGTACTCCCGGCGGTAATCGGGATCGTCGGCCATGTCTTCCTGATCGACCGAGTCCGCGCTGCGCAGGTCGCTCAGCTTCATGATCGCCCTGCCACATGAGACGATGATATCAATGATGATATAGCCCGGAATTACTCGGTGTGGAGGAGGTCGGCGGGGCGGGAGCGGGCGGCCAGGAGGGTGGTGGCGAGCAGCACGCCGATGGCCAGCAGGATCAGGGGGACGGCCTGGACGACCGAGACCGGGACGACGCCGAAGT
>DASXMW010000222.1:0-9779 GCA_036495425.1 Streptosporangiaceae bacterium
CAGGGGGTGACGTTCGGCCCGATCGCGCGGGCCCTGGGCGTGCGCGCCGACCCGGCCGACGCGGCCGAGCTCCGCAACGAGGCCCGGGCCGCGGCGGTCCAGGCGGGCCTGGACCGGCTGGACCAGCTGGCCGAGGACCCGGAGCTGCCCGTGCACGAGCTGGCCGGGCTGCGGTCCACGCTGGAGACCCGGCTGCGGCGCTACCGGCAGGACGAGGAGGACCCGGAGGTGTCGCCGGTCGGCTCGCCCGGCCACGAGGCGGTGCTGGACGCCCGGCGGGCCGTCATCGACGCCGAGCGGGAGGAGCTGTTGCGCTGGCGGGACGCGGGCCGGCTGCCCGATACCACCCTGCGAGTGCTGGAGCGGGAGCTGGATCACGAGGAGCGGACCTTCTCGGCCCGGGACGGGCACTGACCTTAAGCTTGGATCATGACGCGCGGCCTGCGGGCGGGAGCGGCGGCTCCGGCCCAGGGTCCGGCGTCGCCGACCGGCACCCCGTCGGTCTCGGACGGGGGACGCCACCAAGCTGCCCAGCTTCCCGCCGTCGGCCTGCGACACGTTCGCGGCCAAGAACCCCTAGCCCGGGGATCCGGGCCCCTGGACTGGCTCGCTGCCGATCCAGTGGTCCTTCCAGGCCTGGTCGTACTGCTGGGTGTTGCAGCGCGGCCGGTAGATCGCGATCAGCTCGCGGGCGATCTGCTCCCGGTGCCCGCGGCCGCCCCCGGGCACCTCGTAGGTGGCGATGTAGACCTTCCACCGCGACCCGGCCCGTTTCACCCAGCAGGCGGCCCGGGGGTGCCGGAACGGGAACCGCTCGGCCGACAGGTCGTCGCTGTGCCCGACGTAGGTCACCGCGTACCGCTCCGGCTTGCCCTCGGGATCGGGCTTGTACAGCACGGCGAAGACCCCGGCCGCCGGGGGCGGGGTCCAGCCGGCCAGGACCCGGGGGCCCTCGAACGGCAGCCCGGCCAGGGACCCGAGCCGGATCACAAGTCCGCGTCCTCGTCTTCGTTGACCACGGTGGTCCGGACGATCGGGTACTCGGGCAGCCCGGCCTTCCGGGCCGCGGCCACGAACGCGGCGGTGCCCTGCTCGATGGCTTCGTCGCGGCTGTCCGCGTCCACCACCAGCTGGGCCCCGTAGCGGTTGGTGCCGATGCCGGTGGCAATGCCGGAGCTGGGGGCGACCGCGTCGGCCAGTTCGACGATCTCGTCGTGGGTCAGCACGCGGTCACCTTCGGCCTCCAGGCCGACACTCCACTTCACCGTGGTTCTCCTCAGTCAGCTCAGGGTCGGCAGCAGCGCGGCCAGCTCCTCCAGGCTGTGCAGGTCGTGCCCGGACAGCAGCAGGTCCACGTGCGGCGCCACCACCATCATGCCCAGGGTGCTGGGCTGGAAGTCCTTGTTGTCGCCTTTGTGCGGGTTGAGCCAGACCAGCCGGTGACACTGCCGGGCCAGCCGTTCGGCCGCGGTGGCCAGCAGGTCGGGGTCGCCACGGTCCAGGCCGTCGGAGCAGACCACCACCACCCCGCCCCGGGCCAGCCCGCGGCGGCCCCAGACCCGGGTGAACTCGTCCAGGGCGGCGCCGATCCGGGTCCCGCCCTCCCAGTCCAGCACGGTTTTCCCGGCTTCGGCCAGGGCCTGGTCCGGACGCCGGCGGCCCAGCGGCTGGGTGATCCGGGTCAGCCGGGTGCCGAAGCAGAAGACTTCGACCCGCCCGGAGGCCCGGCGGGCCGAGTGCGCGAACTGGAGCAGGCCGCGGGAGTAGTCGGCCATGGACCCGGACACGTCCAGGATCAGGATCAGCGGACGGAGCCGGGTCCGGCGCCGCCGCCAGCGCAGTCCGGCCACCTCACCGCCCGGCCGCATCGCGTCCCGGACCGTGCGCCGCAGGTCGGGGACGCGGCCGGAGCGGGCCGGGGCGGTGCGCCGGGTGCGCCGCCGCGGCGGGGTCAGCCGGATCCGGCGCATGATCCGCCGCACCGCGGCCAGTTCCTCCGGCGTGCAGGCGCCGAAGCTCTTGTGGCGCAGGGCCTCGGAGGCCGAGGCCAGCAGGCCCAGCCGGGCCTCCTCCTCGGTGTTCTCGTCGCCGGGCGGGTCGGTGGCGGGCACGTCCAGCACGGCCCCGTCCACCTCGGCGCCGGCCTGGACGCTGAGCTTGAGCAGCTCCCGCACCGGGTCCTGGGCGCCGAGGAAGTAGCGGCGGAACACCTGGTCGTAGACGTCCAGATCGTCCTTTTTGGTCACCAGGGTGGTGGAACCGGCCCAGTACAGGTCGGTCAGGTCGGCCGGATCCAGGGTGGCCGCGGCCGCGCAGAAGGTCAGCAGGTCGCCGGTGCCGACGGCCAGGCCTTCCTGGCGCAGGGCCCGGGCGAAGCCGGCCAGCACCGGCGTGAACTGGACCCCCGCGCGCGGTGGCTCAGGCGCCGGATCGGGCCGCCGTTCAGGCACCGGAGGTGATCTCGGTGAGGTTCTCCCGCACGAAGTCGAGGTCGTCGCGCTCCTTGATCACCGCGCCCAGGGTGACGTCGGCGGTGCTCTCGTCGAGGTCGGTCTCGCCCAGGAAATCCAGGGTGCGGGCCCAGTCGATCGTCTCGGCAACCCCCGGCGGCTTGGCCAGGTCCAGCTCGCGCAGCCGGTGCACGGCCGCCACCACCTTGCGGGCCAGCTCCGCGGCCACCTGCGGCGCCCGGACGGCCACGATCTCCAGTTCGCGCTCGGCCGACGGGTACCCGATCCAGTGGTACAGGCAGCGCCGCTTGAGCGCGTCGTGCAGCTCCCGGGTCCGGTTCGAGGTCAGCACGACCAGCGGCGGGCGCTCGGCCCGGATCGTGCCCACCTCGGGGATGGTGACCTGGAAGTCCGACAGCACCTCGAGCAGGAACGCCTCGAACTCGTCGTCGGCCCGGTCCACCTCGTCGATCAGCAGCACGGCCCGGTCGCCGGCCCGGACCGCTTCCAGCAACGGCCGTTCGAGCAGAAATTTCTGGCCGAACAGCTGGTCGACCGAGTCCCCGTCGGCCAGCTGGTGCTCGCTGAGGGCGCGGATCTGCAGCAGCTGGCGGGCGTAGTCCCACTCGTACAGGGCCTGGCTGGTGTCGATGCCCTCGTAGCACTGCAGCCGGATCAGCTTCCGGCCGAACACCGAGGCCAGGACCTTGGCCGCCTCGGTCTTGCCCACCCCGACCTCGCCATCCAGCAGCACCGGCCGCTCCAGGGACAGGGCCACGAACAACGTGGTGGCCAGGCCGCGGTCGGCCAGGTAGCCGCCCGCGCGGAGGATCTCGGTGAGCTCGGCGACGCTACCCGGTAGCTCCACGGGTCAGCGTGCGTCCCGGGCGGGAGCCGGAGCCGTGTCGGGGGTCGCACCGTCGGGAGTGGCGCCGAAGACCAGGTCAGCCAGGGTGCCGCCGCGGGCCAGCTTGCCCTCGCGCTCCAGCCGGCCGCGCCAGGCCGCGCGCAGGTCCTCGTCGTCGCCGTCGAAGCCGACGTTGCGCATGTTCTTGCAGGACTTGCCGCGCCCGTGCTGGTGCGAGCCGTGGTGCCCGAAGGCCTCGTCCAGCTCGGATTCGCTCTGGCCGGTGGCCGACCACACCGTGCGCAGCACTTCCAGGGCTTCTGGCTGCTCCATGTCCTCGACTGTAGTTCGGCCCGCCGCGGCTGGCGACCGCACATTAACCGTTTTCTTAACCGGGCTAGGCTCGCGAGCATGCCGTCTTCCCTGCCCCGCAGCGCTCCCGCCGCCCAGCACGTCGACCCGGCCGCCATCCTGGCCCTGCTGGACGCGCTCGAGGCCAGGCCGGACATTGAGATGCACAGCCTGATGGTGGTGCGGCACGGGCACGTGGTGGCCGAAGGCTGGTGGGCGCCGTACTCGGCGGACCAGCGGCACCTGCTGTACTCGCTGAGCAAGAGCTTCACCTCGGCCGCGGCCGGGTTGGCCCGGGCCGAGGGCCTGCTGGACCTGGACGACCCGGTGGTGAAGCACTTCCCCGAGTTCGAGGCCGGCATCACCGACCCCCGCAGCCGGGCCATCAAGGTCCGCCACGTCGCGGCCATGGCCAGCGGGCACGACCGGGACATGCTGGAGGAGGCGCGGCAGCGCGACCCGGACGAGCTGGTGCGCGGGTTCCTGCTCATCCCGCCCGACCGGGAGCCGGGCACGTTGTTCGCCTACAACCAGCCCTGCACCTACACCCTGGGCAGCATCGTGCAGCGCAACTCGGGACTGCCGCTGACCGAGTACCTGCGGCCGCGGCTGTTCGACCCGCTGGGGATCGGGCCGGTGGGCTGGCAGACCTGGCCGTCCGGCCGCCAGCCTGGCCGCCAGCAAGGGTTCTCCGGGCTGTTCGCGCGGACCGAGGACGTCGCCAAGCTGGGCCTGCTGCACCTGCAGGGCGGCGTCTGGGACGGCCGCCAGCTGCTGCCGGCCGACTGGGTGGCCCAGGCCACCCGCAAGCAGGTGGACAACCCGGACCGGGAGTGGATCGACTGGCGGCAGGGCTACGGCTTCCAGTTCTGGATGGCCCGGCACGGCTACCGGGGCGACGGGGCGTTCGGCCAGTTCTGCGTGGTCCTGCCCGAGCAGGACACCGTGGTGGCCATCACCGCCGCCACCTTCGACATGCAGGCCGTGCTGGACGCGCTGTGGGAGCACCTGCTCCCCGGTCTGGGCCAGGCTGGCGCTGGGGCCGGGGAGCCGGGCCGGGACGGGGAGCTGGCGGAACGGCTGAGCGGGCTGGCGCTGGCGGCCCGTCCGGCCGGAGTGGCGCCGGCGGCCGGGGGCGCGCTGGCCCGGGCCCCGTTCGCGGTGGCCGGGGTCTCCGGCGAGCTGGGCACCCGGTTGACCTCGGTCTCGGCGGCCGGGCGGGACGACGGCTGGGAAGTCACGCTGGCCGAGGCCGGCAACCAGCTGACGTTCCCGGCCGGCGCGGGCGCCTGGGCCGTGTCGGCCCCGGCCGACCGGGGCGGCGGCACCGTGCCCATCGCCGCCTGCGGCGGCTGGACCGAGGACGGTGACCTGCGGCTCGAGGTCATCTTCCTGGAGACGCCGCACCGGCTGGACATCGAGCTGAGCACGGAGGAAGGCACGGCCAGCGCGGCCTGGCGGATCCCGCCCCTTTTCTCCGGGCAGCTGGAGAACCTGCACTGTCCCTAGGGGGTGCGGGATGAGGGGGCCGGCACCGGAGCGGGAACCGGAGTACGGGCCGGTGCTGGCCGGTCACGGTAAATAAATCAGGCGTCGCGCTCGATGGGGCAGGTCATGCAGCGCGGGCCGCCCCGGCCCCGGCCGAGCTCGCCGCCGGGCACGGTGATGACCTCGATGCCGTGGTCGCGCAGGTAGGTGTTGGTGGTGACGTTGCGCTCGTAGGCCACCACCACCCCCGGCTCGACGGCCAGCACGTTGCAGCCGTCGTCCCACTGCTCGCGCAGGGCCGAGTGCACGTCCTGGACCGCGGTCAGCACGGTGATGGCGGGCAGGTCGAGGGCGGCCGCGATGGCCTTGTGCATGTCCTCGGGCGGATGCTCGGTGACCTTGAGCTCGTCGGGGCCGGCCCCCGGCTCGACCGTGTAGGACGGCAGCATGCCCATGCCCGCGTACTTGTTGAACACCCCGTAGTCGGCCATGGTGAACAGGGTGTCCAGGTGCATGAAGGCCCGTTGCTTCGGCATGTCGATGGCGACCAGGCAGCGGGCCGCCCCGGTCTCGAACAGCCGGTGGGCCACCAGTTCCACGGCCTGCGGGGTGGTGCGCTCGCTCATCCCCACCAGCACCGCGCCGTTGCCGATGACCAGGATATCGCCGCCTTCGATGGTGGCGGGCTCGGCGTCGGCGCCGTGGTACCAGGTCTCGAAGTCGGCGGCGGCGAACATCGGGTGCCAGCGGTAGATGGCCTCGTCGTAGACGGTCTCGCCCATCCGGGCCTTGAGGCGCATGGCGTTGACCGACACCCCGCCGTAGATCCAGGCCGAGGTGTCCCGCTGGTAGAGCAGGTTCGGCAGCGGTGGCAGCACGAAGCCGTCCGGGTCCAGCGAGTGGAACGCGATGCTCTTGGGCTCCGGGCCGAGCTCGGAGATTTCCCGCTTGGTGATCCCGCCCGCCAGGTACTGGGCCAGCCGGGGCGAATCCAGCCCGTCCATGGCCGCCCGCAGCGTGTCGGCGGCCAGCGGCCCCTGCCAGCGGGGGTCGAACACCCGCTCCAGGATCCAGGCCCGGGCCTCGCTGCTCTCCAGGGTCCGGGTCAGCAGGTCGCTGTAGTAGTGCACGACCACGCCCCGGGACCGCAGCGCGTCCGCGAACGCATCGTGCTCGGCCTGGGCCCGGCTCACCCACAGCACATCGTCGAACAGCAGGTCGGCGGCGTTGTCCGGGGTCAGCCGCTTGAGTTCGAGGTCGGGGCGGTGCAGGACCACCTGCCGCAGCCGGCCGACTTCCGAGTCAACGTGGAACATGGCACCCCGATCCGGGCTCGCTGGCCATCCCTGCCTGACCTTGGTTATCAAGCAGTTATCTCATGGATCTTAGGGGGCTTCAGGGGTCGATCAGCTCGAGGCCGCCGCCGGTCCGGCTGGCCACGAAGACCCGGCCGGTGGCCGGGTCCACCGTCACCGCGTCCGGCTGCCGCACCGTGGGCCAGACCCGGTCCGGGACCACGGTGGTGCCCTTGATCTTGAACGACTCCAGCTCGTTGCTGGCGGTCAGGGTGACGTAGAGGACGTGGCGGACCTGGTCCAGGGCCAGCCCGTAGGGAGCGCCGGGCCGGGTGGCCACGGTGGCCACCTGCTTGGGCCCGGCCCCGAGCTGGATCACATCGATCGCGTTGCCCTCGGTGTCGGCCACGTAGAACAGGGCGCGCCCGTTGGCGACCACGTGGGTCGGGCCGGCCCCGACCGGCGCCGAGCCCAGCGACCGGCCCGAGTAGGAGAAGGCCTCGATGCGGCGGGCGCGCGTGCCGAGCACCATGATCTCGGTGCCGTTGGTGGAGACGGCCACCCCGCCGGGCTGCCGCGGGGCCGGCTCGTCGGCGACCTGGACGCCGTTCTGGACCAGCGACACGGTGCTGGACGATCCGTTGCTGACGAAGATCGTGCCGGCCGAGGCGGCCACCGCGTCGTCGGGCTGCCCCTCCAGCCGGGCCCGGTACTGGACCTGCCCGCTGGGCAGGGCCAGCTGGACCAGCTGCCCGGCCTTCCCCAGCGGCACCAGCAGCGACTGCTGAGAGCGGGTCAGGGCCAGGCGATCCGGCGAACCGGCCAGGCGGATAACCTTCTCCTCGCGGCCGGTGCTGGTGCTGATCAGGGCCACCCCGCCGGGGTCGCTGACCCCGGCCGCCAGCAGGCCGTCCCGGGTGTCCACGGCCAGGCTGCCGGGATCCCCGGGCAGGGACACCACCGTGCCCGCCGGGGTGCGGGTCACCGGCGGGGCGACCGCGGCCCGCGGGAGGTCGGTCCCGGCCGCGGGCCCGCCGCACCCGGTCACCGCCAGCACCGCACCGGCGGCGGCGGTGGCGGTCAGCAGGATCGGGACGCGCAGACGGAGAGGGGGCACGGCGGGCATCATAAGCCGCCCGCGGCGCTGCCCGCGCCACAGTCGGCTCACGGTTTGGCCCCTTGGCTGGTCCGGCGGCCGGGCCCGCGCCTAATTCGGGCTCTCGTCCGGTTCGGGGCCAGCCTCCGGGACAGCAGAAAATCGGGCAAGATCGACTTGTGACGGGACGGAGCACATGACGGCGACCGCGCGGCCCCGGCCGGGCGGGCGCACCGCGTCTTGATGGGGCAGGTCCGGGCGGCCACCAGGGCGACCTACCTGGTGTTCGCGGTGTCCGGGTTCGGCTTCGCCAGCTGGGCCTCGCGCATTCCCCAGGTCAAGACCCGGCTGGGCTTGGACCCGTCCGCGCTGGGCCTGCTGCTGCTGGCCATCGCGCTGGGCTCGGTGGTGGCGCTGCCGCTGTCCGGCACCGTGGTCGCCCGCTGGGGCTCCCGGCGCACCGCCGAGGCCATGGCCTCGCTGTCCACGGTGGCCCTGCTCGTCGTGGCCTTCGGCTACCTGGCCGGGGTGGCGCCGGTCGCGGTGGGGTTGTTCTTCTTCGGGGTCTCGGCCGGCATCTGGGACGTCGCCATGAACGTCCAGGGCGCCGCGGTCGAGCGGCGGCTGGGCCGGTCGATCATGTCGCGGTTCCACGCCGCCTGGAGCCTGGGCACCGTGGCCGGCGCCCTGATCGGGGCGATCGCGGTCGCGCTGCGGGTGCCGGTCACCGCGCACCTGGCGGTGGCGGCGGTGCTGGAGGGCCCGGTGGTCTGGATGGTGGCCCGGGGCTTCGTGTCCGATCTGCCCGCTGTTGCTGATGTGGTCATTGGGGAGCCCGGGGTGGCGGGCGGCGGGCCGACGCCGCCGGGCAGCGGGCCGACGCCGCCGGGCAGCGCGCTGACCGCCTGGCGGGAGCCGCGCACGCTGCTGATCGGCCTGTTCGTGCTGGCCTTCGCGTTCGCCGAGGGCACCGGCAACGACTGGATCAGCGTGGCGGTGATCGAGAACTACCGGGCCCCGGCCACCCTGGGCACGCTGGCCTTCGCGGTGTTCCTGGCCGCCATGACCGCGGGCCGCTGGTGGGGCACGGCCCTGCTCGACCGCTACGGCCGGGTCCCGGTCACCCGTTCCCTGGCCGCGCTGGCCGTGGCCGGCCTGGTCCTGTTCATCCTCGGCCCGGCCCTGCCCGCCGCCTTCCTCGGCGCCCTGCTGTGGGGCGGCGGCACGTCGCTGGGCTTCCCCACCGGCATGAGCGCCGCCGCCGACGACCCCATCCTGGCCGCCCGCCGGGTCAGCGTGGTCGCCTCCATCGGCTACTGCGCCTTCCTGGGCGGCCCGCCCCTGATCGGCTTCCTCGGCGACCACGTGACCGTCCGCCACGCCCTGCTCGTGGTGGTCGTCCTGCTGGCCATCGCCACCGTCATCGCCACCGCGCTCCGCCCGCCCCAGGCCATGGATCGCTGAACAGCCGGGCCATCCCCGGGGCCCCCGGAGTCACTCACACCCACTGACCTCGGCGGCCACAGCAACGTTTCGGGGTGAACGCGCATTTGCCCCGACTCTTATCGGGGTGAACGCGCATTTACCCCTACACGCGGCCGGGAGTTGCACATGCCAATGACCCTCCGCAGGACGACCGCCGCAGCGGCCCCACCGGTACTGGGAGACCCAGCAGCCGCACCGGACCCGTCAGTTAAGCATTTTGATGACGACAATGGTCCCGCTGCGTACCCAGTCAGATGGGATGCCAGGTGCGCCAGCGGGCCCAGGCGGCGCGCATAAGGGTGGCGGTACCCAGAAACTCTCGAGCCCCCCGCCGATCTTCGGGGTCGACGTCGATCTGGATCTCGGTCATTCAGCCTCCGCACCCTCAGGTGTAGGACCAGCCGGTCCAGGTGGTGACGGTGATGGCGATGACGGGGCCGGCCGGTGGGGTGGAACGGTACTGGGGATAGCGAGCGGCCAGCAGGGCGATCGGGGGCCGGGTGTCCGGGAGGCCGGTGAGGACGGTGGCCTCGCCGTCGGCGCGGGCCCACCACAGCTGGGTCCAGTCGTCGGCGTAGTGGTCGGCCAGCAGGGACACCTTGGGGTTGGCCGCGATGTTGGCCAGACGCTTGAGGCGCGTGGTGCTCTTGGGCTTGTGGTCGATGGCGGTGTGGATGGTGTCACCGTCGGCGGCGAAGGTGACCGGGACCAGGTGCGGCTGGCCCGTGGCGGAGACGGTCGCGAGGCGGGCCACCCTGGCGCTGACC
>DASXMW010000223.1:0-15872 GCA_036495425.1 Streptosporangiaceae bacterium
GGTTTCCATCACGTGGCTGAAGCCCACGTCGTTGCCGCCGATGGTGAGGCTGACCAGTGTGGTCGCGCCGGTCAGGGCGGTCAGCTGGTGGTCCAGGACGGTGGCGGTGGTCGCACCGGCGCAGGCCACCGAGACGAACGAGGCCAGGGCGCGCTGGCTGGCCCACAACTGCGGGTAGGCGCTGGCGCTGCGCTCGCAGCCGCGGCCCGCCTTGGTGTACGGGCCCGCGCCGGTGCCGGCCGAGTAGGAGTCGCCGAGGGCCACGTAGCGGACGGGCGGCGGAGCGGCGGGCAACGGCCTGCTCGGGGCCCCGCTGGCGGCGCCCGCTGTCACCGTCAAGGTGGTCACGAGGGTGGTGGCCAGGGCCGTGGCCGCCACGGCGGCGGTGACGAGGATGCGGCGAGGTCGCACGGCAGCTCCGTTGCACTCGGTTACATCCTCAGTATGCGTGGTAACGCCAAGGAATGGGTAGAATACGCAAAGTTACTGAGGTGACGTAAAGGGACCCGAGGGGAACGGCAGGGACTCCGGGGCGTCGGGGTCGCCCGGGTCAGCCGGGGTGCCGACCAGAACGGTGAGGGCGTGCCGCAGCCCGGTCAGGTGCTCGATGCTCTCGAAGCCGGCCGCGGGCCAGCCCGGGCCCGCGGTGAGCAGCCGCACCGGGTACGGCCGCAGCGGCTGGATCACTCGAAGGCCGGCCGTGTCCGGGCGCTGCGACCAGAGCACCACGGCGGCCGGGCCGATGTCGCGGGCCGCGCGGACCAGGCTCTGGGTGGGAGTGGCGGCCCCGAGCATGCGGACCGGGATCCGGTAGGTGGCCAGGGCCGCGGCCAGCGCGGCCAGCGGCAGCGTGTGGTGCTCGGACTCGACGCAGGCCAGCAGGACCACCGGGGTGCCGGGGGCGATGGGCGGCCGGGGCACCCGGGCCAGGGCCCCGAGGATGGCCCAGGACAGGGCGTGCTCGATGTCCATGCAGTCGGGGTCGTCGCGCTGGTCGGCGTCGACGATGGCCAGGGCGGGCCGGCAGACCGCCTCCCAGGCCTCGACCACCCCGCGGCGGTCCGTGACACTGTCCAGCACCGCGCCGCAGCGTTCGGAGTCGGACGCGCGGGCCGCGGTGACCAGGTCGGCCACGTCCCGTTCGGCCGACACGGCCTCGGGCTCGCCCGCCTCGACGGTGCGGGCCGCGTCCGAGGCCAGCATGCCCAGCTTGATCAGCTCCAGCATGCGCCGGAGCCGGGCCACGTCGGCTTCGCTGTAACGCCGGTAGCGGCCCGGCTCGCTGCCGTGGGGGCCGATGCCGTAGCGGCGGTGCCATGAGCGCAGCGTCGACTCAGCGATGCCCAGGTGGCGTGCCACCTGGCCCGCCGTCCAGGCCGACCCCGATCCAGGTTTCACCCCGGCTCACATGGAACGCAGCTGATATCGGCGTTCGGCGTAGGCGAGGTCGTCGCGCCACAGCCGGGTCGCGGCCCGGCGCATGACCGGGCGCAGGGCGGGCGCGGCGGCGCGGGCGAACGCGAATCCGGGGCGCCGGGAGCCGGCCACCACGGCTTCGATCACCGCGGTGCGGGGGCGGCCGTCGGGTCCCCGGCCGAGCGGGGTGGCATGGGTTTCGACCACGCTGCCCGCGCCTTCGCCGTCGAGGATGCGCATGACCACGGTGCGCGGCTCGGGGCAGGTGAACTCGGCCGTGACCGGGACCCCCAGGCCGGGGGCGACCTTGAACGTGACCGCGACCAGGAACCGGTCGTCCTCCTCGGCCACGTCGACCTCGCCCGGGGCGGACAGCACCGACAGCCGGCTGAACGAGGAGGGGTGGAACCACGAGCCGTGCCAGGGGTCGAGCCGGTTGGCGACCACGTCGGTGGGCTCGCACACCCCGGTCATGGTGACCACCGAGTCGATGCTGGTGGCGCCGGGCGGCCGGGCCGGGATGACCGGCGCGTCCAGCGGCTCCTCGCCGCCGGCGGCGTCCAGCCGGACCCAGGCCAGCACGCCGTCGTCGCGGACCGGCAGCGGGCTCCAGCCTCCGCCCGCGCCGGGACCGACCCGCAGCCCGTGCCAGCGGCAGACCAGGGCCCCGCAGTCGACCGCGGCCAGGGCCATGGGTGCGCCCAGGTGCGGGCAGGCACCGGGACCGGCCACCAGCTGGCCTTCGGTGTCACGCCAGGCCACGACCTCGACTCCGGCCACGGTCACCCCGAGCGGCCGGCCGCCGACGACCTCGCGGCTGGCGGCCAGCACGAACCAGTTGCCGGAGGGGCGGGCTTCGGCCCGCTTGACGGCCGCGTCGATCAGGGCGGGCCTGGCCCCGGCGTAGGTCGGCTGCTGGCGGGCCCAGCGGTCCCGGGGGACGGGTTGCAGCGGCCAGCGCTTGGGCCAGCGCTGGGCCAGGCGGGCGGGTGAGGCGTTCATCGGGATACCTCCTGCAGTGCCTTGGGCGGCTGCTGCGGTCGAGGTTCTGGCGCGAGCGGCTGGGGGGACGGGACGCGGGTGGCCAGCCAGCGGAGCGGGGCCAGCCGGCCCCGGGTCGGGACCGACCACAGCTCGTGGCCCAGCAGGCCCCAGCGGGCCAGCAGGCAGTTGGCCGCGTGCCAGCCGGTGCTGGCGGCCCGCTCCATCAGCGCCACCGGCAGGTCGATGCGGACCCCGTCCCCGGCCAGGACCAGGCCCGGGAACGGGGTCCGGACCCGCGGCCGGCCAGCGTAGTCACCGACGCCGAACATCGGGCAGTCGGCCCGCCACTGCACCGACTCGGCCAGCACCCGGGCCGGGGCCGTCTCCGGGTAGAGCTCGTGCAGCCGGGCCACGGTACCGGTCAGCAGGGCCGGGGCGGGCGGCGCACCCGGGTCACCGGGGGCGGCGTAGGCGTGCAACTCCACCACCGAGCCCCCGTGGGTCCGGCGCCAGTCCTGGGCCTGGCGGTCGTAGCGGTCCAGCACGCTGATGTTGTCCAGCGGATCCAGGCCCCCGGTGGCCAGGAACGCGGTCCGGTCCGGGGCCACCGGCCGGTCCAGCCACAGCCGCTGGACCAGGAACGGCGGGGCGGTGCCGAGGCCGCCGACCTGGTTCCGCCAGGCCGGGTCGGCCAGCCCGGGCGAGCGGCCGACGATGGCCTGGAGGCCGCGCACATCGGTGGCCAGCACCACCGCGTCGGCGTCGAGGACCCCACCTTCGATATCTATCTGGAAGTGCCGCCGGCCGCCGGGCTCGATCGCGCTGACGCTGGTGCCCGTGCGCACCTCGACGTCGCGGGCGGACAGGTAGGCGCGCAGCGGTTCCCACAGCGCCACGTCGAACCCGGCGTCGGGCACGTCGAACATCAGGCCCTCGCTGGAGCCGAGGAAGTAGATGTGGAACATGGCGGCCAGCTCGGCGGCCGACATCCGGCTGGGCGCGGCGAAGAAGCTGCGCGAGAACACCTCGAAGGCCAGGTGCCGGGCGGCGGGCGGGAAGTTGATCCGGCGCAGGAACGTCTCCGCGTCCACGTGGTCCAGTTGCTGGTAGACACGAGGCACGGACACCGCGGCCAGCGGGGCGGCCGCGGCCGCGTTCAGCGCCCGCAGGTCGCGGGGCCGGAACGTGGGGCTGCGCAGGGCGAAGGCCATGGCGTTCCACGGTGGGGTGCGGGGCAGGCCGCGGAAGCTGTCCCGGTGGCCGTCTCTGTCGACCAGCGGGTAGTCGGCCAGCGGGACCAGCCGGTCCAGGCCGGGATCGGCCCGGCGCAGCAGCGCGCGCAGGTTGTAGTACTGGCGGAAGAAGGCGTGGAACCCGCGGCTCATGGGCCGGGCATCGGCCTGGCCCCCGGCTTCGGTCCAGCCCCCGACCCGCCCGCCCAGGTAGGACTCCTGCTCGACCAGCGTGACCCGGACGCCCCGCTCGGCCAGGCCGGTGGCCGCGGCCAGCCCGGCGATGCCGCCGCCGACCACCACCGCGTGCGGGCGCTCGGGGAGGACGCCGGCGTCGGGGGCGCCGGCCGGGGCGACATGCCGGACCGCGCGCCGGTCCCGGCCCTCTGATCCGTTCATGCTGTGGCCTCTGAGCCTGATGTGACTGCCGAGGTTTCTGAGGCTGGTGGGGCTGGTGGGGCTGATGCGGCGGGGCGGGTGGCCAGGAAGGTGTGCACGACGTCGCGCTGCCAGCCGGTCATGGTTTCGCTGTGCACGCCGGTGAAGCCGGCCTCGCGCAGGCGGCGGCGGAAGCGGCGGGCCCCGTCGAAGCCGTCCACGCTGCGCCACAGGTAGCGGTAGAGGGCAGTGTCGCCGGTGGCGGCCCGGCCGAACGGGATGATCACGGTCCAGGCGACCAGGTGCCAGCGGGCCTGGGCCCTGACCGAGTCCCGGACCGAGTACTCGTGCACGGCCAGCGTGCCGCCCGGGCGCAGCAGGTCACGCAGGGCCCGGAGCTGGCCGTCAGGGTCGGGCAGGTTCCGGATCAGGTAGGCGGCCAGGATGCCGTCGAACGGGCCGTGCAGGCCGGCCTGGGCCAGGTCCTCGACCCGGGAGTGGACGAAGCGAACCGAGGACGGCCACGGCTTGGCCCGGGCCTGGGCCAGCATCTGCGCCGAGGCGTCGAAGGCCACGATCTCGGCGTGCGGGGCGGCGGCCAGCAGCGCGGCCGTGGACGCGCCGGTGCCGCAGCCCGCGTCGAGCAGGCGCAGGCCGCGGCCCTCGCCGGGCAGCCGCATCCGCCGGGCCGACAGCCGCAGGTGCGCGTGGTAGCCGGGGTTGGCCCCTACCAGCCGGTCGTAGGCGGACGCCCCCACGTCGAAGGCGGCCGGGACCGCCTCCCGCCGCAAAGGCCCAGCCTCAGTGGTGCTCATGAACCATTCCTTTCTGGCGTTCCCACAGCAGGAGGACGGCGGTGACCAGGGCGAACCCGTAGAGGAAGTCTTCGACGGGGATGTCCCACGGAAACCGCAGGCCGGTCAGGGCGGTGCGGCGGTAGAGCACGATCGGCGCCGACAGCTTGGTCAGCCAGCCGTCGACCGGAATCTGGAAGGCCAGCACGATGGCCATGGCCACCCAGTAGGCGGGGCGCCGGAACAGCCCGGTACGCAGCACGGTCAGCTCGGCCGCGCAGACCACCAGCACCGAGGCCACGGCCGGCACCGTGTACCCGAGACCGGTCACGGCCGCGTCCTCATCCGGCGGGCGACGGCTTGCACGCCTTCGTAGGTGAGAAGGCCGCAGACCGGGATGACCAGGAAGAACACCAGTTCTTCGACCGGGATGCGGAACGGCAGGTCCACCCCGGTGACGTAGCGGGGGTTGTAGGTCCACACGTGCCCGGCGATGGCCAGCGCGTCCCAGACCAGGAAGATCAGGGCGACCGGCAGCACGGCGCGGGCCAGCCGGGCCGGCTGCCGCCAGACGCGGGCGCCCAGGGCCTCCAGCGGCAGGGTGGCCACCAGGCAGGCCGCCATCAGGATCAGGTACTGGTAGTGGTCCATGGTTCAGCCGGTGCCCCCGGCTTCGGATGGGCCGGCCGGACCGGGGACCCGGGTGCTGCGCATGACGTCCATGGTGGCGCGGTGGCCGCGCCGGGCCCACATTGCCCTGGCCAGAGCGGGCGCCGCGACCCGGAGCCGCCGGGCCGGGCCGACCCGGGCCCGCTGGGCGAACACCGCGAAATCCAGGTCCTCGATGCGGTCCAGGATCTCCGCGTACAGGGCCAGGGCCGTGGCCACGCAGGGCCGCGACACCGGCTGCAGCCGTGTGATCCCGGCCTGGGCGTAGCGGTAGATGGCCCGGGTGGTGGCGTGCTGGTCGGCCAGCGCGGCCCGGACCCGCGGGTCGGTCCGCTGCCGGGCGCGGCACCAGCGGAGCAGGTCGGTGTCGACCCCGAACGCGGCCAGTTCGTCGGCGGGCAGGTAGACCCGGCCGAGGTCCAGGTCCTCGGCCACGTCGCGGAGGAAGTTGGTCAGCTGGAACGCCTGGCCCAGGGCGGCGGCGTACGGCGCGGCCTCGTGCCGCGGGCCGACGGTGCCCAGCACCGGCAGGACCTGCAGGCCGATGACTTCGGCCGACCCGTGCACGTAGCGGTCGAGGGCGGCGCGGTCCGGATAGCTGGTCACCTCCAGGTCCATCCGCATCGAGTCCATGAACGCGGTGAACAGGTCCGGGTCGAGCTGGTAGCGCCGGGCCGTGTCGACCACCGCGGCCAGGATCGGATCGTCGCTGTGACCCCGGGCCAGCCCGTCGAACAGCTCGCGGCCCAGCCGGTCCAGCCGGGCCGCGACCTCGGCCGGGCTGGTGCCGGGCGGCACGTCGTCCACGATGTCGTCGGCCCAGCGGGCGAACCCGTACAGCGCGTGCACCGCGGGCCGCTGGGCGCGGGTCAGCAGCTTGGTGGCCAGATAGTAGGTGCGGCCGTGCTGGGCGTTGAGTTCCCGGCAGCGCTGGTAGGCGGCGCGCAGCCGCGGGTCGGTCAGCCCGGCGGCGTCCAGTTCGGCGGCGATCATGTGGGCCTCCCGGGGCCGGTGATGCGGTCGGCGGCCAGGCGGCCGGAGATCAGCGCGGTGGGCACGCCCACGCCGGGGACGGTGCCGCAGCCGGCCAGGGCCACGTTGGCCACGCCGCGGGGCAGGTTACCGGGCCGGAACGGCCCGCTCTGCAGGAACGAGTGCGCGTAGGAGAACGGCGTCCCGGCCACCAGGCCCTGCCGGGCCCAGTCGGCCGGGGTGACCACCTGGCGCACGCTGATCCCGGCGTCCAGCCCGGGCAGCAGCCGATCGGCCACGATCCCGGCGACCTGGCTCGCGTAGTCGTCGCCGATCCGGTCCCAGTCGAGCCGGCCGCGGGCCAGGTTGGGCGCGGGGGCCAGCAGGTACAGCAGGTCGGCGCCCTCGGGCGCGAGGGTGGGATCGGTGGCCGTCGGGCGCGTGACCAGCAGGGACGGATCGTGCATCAGTTGCCCGCGGTCAATTATTTCGTCGAAGGTCTGGTCCCAGGCTTCCCCGAACAGGATCGTGTGATGGGCGGTCTCGGCCCAGCGGCGCCGGGTACCCGCGTGCACCACGACCGCGGAGGGCGCCGGGCGCAGGGGCAGTGGCCGCCGCGGCCGCCGGCCCAGCAGCTGGTAGGCGGTGGTCAGCTCGGTGGCCAGCACCACCGCGTCGCAGGGCACCCGCAGGCCACCGGCGGTGCGCACGGCCGTGACCCGGTCCCCGGACCGTTCCAGCGTGCTGACGGCCTGCCCGTAGTGGAACTTCACGCCCGCCGCCGCGGCCGCGGCCGCCAGCGCGTCGGGCACGGCCCGCATGCCGCCGCGCGGGAAGTAGACGCCGGCCACGGTGTCCATGTAGGCGATGACCGCGTACACGGCCAGCGCGTGCCGGGGTGACTCCCCCGCGTACAGGGACTGGAAGGAGAACACCCGCCGCAGCCGCTCGTCGGCGATGAACCGGCCGATGGCGGGATCCAGCCGGCGGAACGCCCCCAGCGCCGCCAGCCGGGCCAGGGCCGGGGTGACCAGGGACAGCGGTGAGTCGAAGTTGGCCGCGATGAACCGCCCGAACTCACGCTGGTAGAGCTCGGTCAGCCAGGCCCGCAGCCGCTGGTAGCCGGCCGCCTCGGCCGGCCCGGCGAACTCGGCCACGGCCGCGGTCATGGCTTCGGCGTCGGTGTGCACGTCGAGCGTGCTGCCGTCGGCGAAGGCGGCCCGGTAGGCCGGGTCCAGGCGCACCAGGTCGAGCCGGCCGGTCAGCTCCTCCCCCACCGCGGCCAGGGCCTCGGCCACCAGGTCGGGCATGGTCAGCACGGTCGGGCCGGTGTCGAACCGGTAGCCGCCGGCGTCCAGGCGGCCCGCCCGGCCGCCGGGGTGGTCGTCCCGCTCGATGACCGTGACCTCGCGGCCGCGGCCGGCCAGGTGCAGGGCGGCGGCCAGGCCGGCCAGCCCCGCCCCGGCCACCACCACGCGACCGGACCTGCCGGTGATCGTCCGCATCGGTCAGCGGGCCCGGTCCGTGAAGCGGACGGCCAGATCGGTGAGGGTGTCCCGGACGAAGGGGCTGAGCCCGGCGCGGGCCAGGGCGGCGCGGGCGGCGGTGACCCGCTCGCTGATCATCTGCTCGATGCGGACTCCCGCGCCGGTGTCGATGATCAGCTGGCGCCACCGGTCGACGCCGGCCTGGTCGAGGTCCTCGCGCCGGGCCAGCCGGGACAGCTCCGCGCCCTGGACCGGAGTGGCCAGGTCGGCGGCCAGCACCACCAGGCTGGTGGCCTTGTGCTCGAGCAGGTCACCGCCGCTCGGCTTGCCGGTGACGCCGGGCCGCCCGAACACGCCCAGCACGTCGTCGCGCAGCTGGAACGCCTCCCCGACCAGCTCGCCGTACTCGCCCAGCACGGCCAGGACCGGCTCGCCCGCCCCGGCCAGGGCGGCGCCGAGCTCGAGCGGGCGGCGCACGGTGTAGTTGCCGGACTTGCGCCGGGTCACGTCCAGCACCTCGTCCAGGGTGGGGTCGCCACGGGCGTCGTTGACCAGGTCGGCGAACTGCCCGACGGCCAGTTCGCCGCGCAGGGTGTCGTAGCGGGGCCAGCCGCGGGCCAGCACCGCCGGCGGCAGGCCGCTGTCCCGGAACAGTTGCTCGGCCCAGACCAGGCACAGGTCGGCCAGCAGCACGGCGGCCGACTCGCCGAAGCGCTCGGACGAGCCGTCCAGGCCCTGAGCCCGGTGCCAGCCGGCCAGCCGCAGGTGGGCGGCGGGCTGGCCGCGGCGCAGGGCCGAGCGATCCATCACGTCGTCCTGCAGGAGGGCGAAGGCGTGCACGAGTTCGACGCTGGCCGCGGCCCGCACGGCGGCGTCGCCCGGGGTCGGCATCGACCGGCGGGCGTCCCAACCGGCGGCACTGAGCCAGCCCAGGCAGGCGAAGGTCGACCGGACGAACTTGCCCCGGGTCACGAAACCGGTCAGCAGGTCGGTCAGGAACGTGGCCCCGGGCACGCCGTGCACGTATTCGGCACACCGGTCGCGAACGAATCCGCTGAGCACGGCGGCGGTCCGCTGCTGGAGCTCGGCCAGCCAGCTGTCCAGGTCAGGTACCAGAACCGGCCGCACCAGGGCAGGAGCGGGCGTATCAACGGGGTGGCCATTCAGAAGCTGACTCACCTGCATGCCTGCGGCCTCCGATCGGGGCAACGTACCGACGGCCGGGCCGCTACCCGCCCCAGTCACGAAGAAACGATGCACAAACGATGCACGCCATCGTAGCAGGCGCCTTGGCCCGGCACGCGCGCGCAAAGACCTTCGATAAAACAAGCCACGGGGTTGCACCGGGGTGACCGGGCATCGATGAACTTCGGGTCGCAGCCGCGTCTGAAGCGTTGGTGACTGGCCGCAGACGCCGCGTGGCCGGGCAGGCCACATTCCTGCCCGATGTGAGAGGAGTCCAGATGACAAGGCCGTTCCGATTCGGGGTCGTCGCCCCGATCCAGACCGAGCTGCCGGCCTGGCGAGACCGCGTGCGCCGCATCGCCGACAGCGGCTACTCGACCCTGCTGATGCCCGACGTCCCGCAATGGCAGCCGGCGCCCGGCCCCACGCTGGCCTTCGCGGCGGCCCTGACCGACCTGCGGGTGGGCACCTGGGTGTACGCCTCCCCGCTGCGCCCGGCGTGGCACACCGCATGGGAAGCGCACTCGCTCGCGGTGCTCACCGAGGGTCGCTTCGAGCTGGGCGTCGGCACCGGAAGGCCAGGAATCGAGGACGAGCTCCGCGAGCTGGGACTGCCCGTGGTCCCGCCCGGCGAGCGGCTGGCTCAGGTGCGTGAGACCGTGACGGCGCTGCGAAAGCTCGACGGCCCCGGCCTTCACACCCCGGTGGCGATGGCCGTACGCGGGCCGAAGGCCCAGGCGCTGGCGGCCGACGTCGCAGATACGGTCACCTTCGCGCTGTCACCGGAGGCGTCCCGGGGTGAAGTCGCGCGGCTGGCACGCGACTTCCACGTCACCCGGGACGTCGAGCTGGCGCTGCACGTGCCGGTAATCGGCGACGCCCGCGCGCCGTTCATGGCGCCCCCCGACATCGACCCGGCTGCGCTTCGCGCGGCGGACTCGCTGGCCATACTCCCGGATGACCCGGCGGCCATCATCGAGGAGATCCAGCGGCGACGGGAGGAGATCGGCTTCTCCTATTTCGTCTTCGGCGCCGGCTTCGCCGACGTGCTCGCTCCGGTCGTGGCTGAACTGGCCGGGCATTAGGCCTGTTTTCAGAGTTCCTGGTGGTGCGGGCTGGTCCGGGCCCGGGCTTTGTGTGCGGAAACTGCTGCTCCCACGGCATGAATTGACCACGTTCTGACGTTCAGCGCTGGTCATGGAATGCCTGGAAGTGATGGGCCGGTGGGGTGCGGGCGGCGCGGGGGGCGCGAGACGGCGGGTCGCTGGGGTGTGCGGGCAGGTGAGATGGGCGAGGGTTCCCCTCGCGCTGGGAAATGGGCCCGCAGACCGGCCACGCCACACTAATCACTTTGAAACAAGGCCTATCCCCGGCGCGCCCACGACGCGTACCGCCGCACCCGGCTCCCCGTACCGTGGCGGCGCTTGGACGAAGCGCCGCCACGGGCCGACGGTGGCGGTCGCCGAGCCGAGACCCCGGCCACCCCCGCCGCGGCCGGGCATTTATCTCAGTTCATAAGACCCGCCATGAGTCTAAGCCGCTGTGGACGACCGATGTCAACGGGGTGGGCGGCTCGGGACCGATGCGGGCATTCCGGATGGCCCGGCAGGATCACGCCCTGACCGGATGCCGATTACGGTCCGGAACTAATAGGCTGCCGACAGGCAACGCAGGCAATTGCCTGAGGGGGGTCAGTGCGGGCGGGAGGAGAACTGATGCCGGGAGAGGTGCGGCGATCACCGTCGTCCCTGGCGACCAAGCTCGATCGGCTTTTCCAGGCCGTGCGGCCGGGCGGCCGCGGCGAGTACAGCTACCAGGAGGTGGCCGACAGTATCCGCAGCGAGGGCGGCCCGACGATCTCGGCCACGTACCTGTGGCAATTGCGCAAGGGGCTGCGGGACAACCCGACCCGGAACCACCTGGCCGCGCTGGCCAAGTTCTTCGGGGTCAGCCCGGCCTACTTCTTCGACGAGGACACCGCCGAGATGGTGGACGCCCAGCTCAGCCTGCTGGCGGCCATGCGCGACGCCTCGGTCCGCACGGTGGCCCTGCGGGCCGCGGGGCTGTCGGTGGAGAGCCTGGCCGCGGTCCAGGTCGTGATCGACCACGCCCGGCGGCTGGAGGGCCTGGAGCCCGAAACCCAGCCCGACCCCGAGCCCACCGCGGAGCCGGAGCCCGGCGCCGGGCTGGACCGCGAAGCGGGTGACCAGTCCGCCGGGGAGGCCCGCTGATGAACGTGCTGCGTTTGAGCCAGGTGCGGCGGCGCTGCCGGGCGCGGCTCCGCGAGCTGATCCTGCCGGAGCCGTTCGACCTGACCGAGCTGTGCCGGTCGGTGAGCATCGGCCGCGGCCGGCCGCTGCACGTCCGCGGCATCCCCGGGCCGACGTCCCGGGGGCGGCCCTGCGGCATCTGGATCGCCACCGGCGACGAGGACTGGATCTTCGTCGACCAGCAGACCAGCCCGCTGCACCGCCAGCACATCGTGCTGCACGAACTGGCCCACATGCTGTGCGGGCACGCGGCCGGCGAACTGCCCGAGAACGACATGCTCGGGCGGCTGTTCCCGGACCTGTCCCCGGCCATGGTCCGGATCGTGCTCAGCCGGACCAGCTACCAGTCCGAGCCCGAGCGCGAGGCCGAGCTGCTGGCCTCGCTGATCCTGGCCAGGGCCCAGGCGGCCACGGTGCCGATCATGCCGGTCACCGACGTGTCGGCGGCCGAGACCGAGATCCTGCGCCGGGCCGGGCTGGCGCTGGGCATGAATCCATGATCATCAGCGTGTTCGCGGTCACCGTGCTCTGGGCGACGGTGCTGGCCCAGTTCCCGTCCCATCGCAATGTGCCGCTGCGGCGGGCGGTCTGGTCCACGATGGTGCTGCTGGCCGCGATCGGCACGCTGAACCTGCCCGCCATCGGTGGGCGGCTCGACGCGGCGACCGGGCTGCCGAACCTGGCCGACGTGATCCAGCACGTGCTGGCCATCACCACTGCCACCCTGGGCCGGTACTGCGCGGAGCAGGTGCTCGGCGCGGCGCGCCCGCGTACCCGCTGGTCGAGCCGGCTGCAGGCCGCGCTGCCGACGGCCACGGTGGTGGCGCTGCTGGTGCTGTTCGCGCTGTCACCGGCCCGCACCCACCCGACCGACACCGCCCTGTTCACCGACTTCCCCATGCAGTACGCGGCCCACCCCGAGGTCCTCGCCTACTGGCTGATCTTCGCCGTCTACCTGGGCACCGCGTTCGCGCTCATCGCCCGGCTGACCTGGCGGTACGGGCGCCGGGCGGGCCGGACGCCGCTGGGCTGCGGGCTGGTACTGATCGCCGCGGGCATGGTGGCCGGCCTCGGCTACCTGGGTTACGGCACCGGCGTGGTGGCGGCGCGCGCGGTCGGCGTGGGGGGCTCGTTCATCACGACGTCCGCGGCGATCATCCAGGGCTTGTTCGGCGCGCTGATCGTGCTGGTGGCGGTGGGCAGCTTCCTCCCCGCCAGCGGGTACTGCCCCTTCATCCGGCGGGTGGCGGCCTACTGGTCGCTGCGGCAGCTGTACCCGCTGTGGTCCGGCCTGTGCCAGGCGGTGCCGGGCATCGCGCTGGACCCGGTCCCGGCCTGGGCCGACCGTCTGGACCCGCGGGACCTGCAGGTGCGGCTGTACCGGCGGGTGATCGAGATCCGCGACGGGTACATGGCCCTGACCCCGGTCGACGTGCCCGGCATCGAGGAACTGGTGCGGGACGTGTCCGGGCCGCACGAGCTGAGCGCGGCCGACCGGGCCACCCTGGCCGCGGCCACCCAGCTGGAGCTGGCCCGGCGGGCCGAACTGCGCGGGGATCCGCGGCTGGCCGCCGGGACCGGCCTGCCCCCGGCCAACCGGGAGTTCCTGGCCGGCGACGACCTGGACAGCGAGGTCCGGCTGCTGCGCACGGTGGCCACGAACTGGACCACGGTCGCGCGGACGGCCGAGCGGATCGAGCAGTCCCCCAGACGAGATCGAGCAGTCCCCTAGACGAGCTGGGCCACGGTCAGGCCGGCCAGGACGAGCAGCACCGCGGCCGCGCCCCGGCTCAGCCACTTGACCGGGAGGACCTTGAGCAGGCTGCGGCCACCCACGATGGCCAGGCCCGCGGCGACCCACAGGCCGGCCGTGGCGCCGATGCCGACCGCGATGGGGTCGTGGTAGCGGGCGGCCAGGTTGGCCGTGACAATCTGGGTCAGGTCACCGAACTCGGCCACGAACACGATCCCGAAGCTGGTCAGCGCGACCGGCAGGAACGTGCGCCGGGACTGGTGATCCTCGACGTACTCGTCGCTGTCGGCCTGCTTCTGGCGCAGCAGGATCACCGCGCCCACCACGAACAGCACGGCCACGATGATCTGGGTCGGCTGGTGCGGCAGCAGGGACAGCAGGCCACCGGCGGCGACCGCCAGCGCGACCTGGATGGCGAAGGCGGCGGCCGCGCCCGCGAACACGTAGCCGGGGCGGTACCGGCTGCCCAGGACCAGGCAGGCGATGACGGTCTTGTCCGGGAGCTCAGCGGGCAAGATGATGAGGAACGAGGTGATGATGGCGGCGAGGCTCATGGACTAGCCCCCTGTCGGTCGGGCCGGCCGGCTCCTTCGGCGCGGCAGCTCACTTCGTCACTGCGGCCGAAGGTCTCACTCAGGCTTCCTCGCCCCCGGGCACCGGATCCGCACTGCGGCTCACACAGAGCGGACCGAGATTGTCGGCGTCCCGGCGATGGAGCTACTCCCCTTCGCAGCCACTATTTTACCCAGCGTCAGCCGGAATTAACTATGCCAGTTGGCCTACCCGTCCGGGGCCTGGTTGCCATGTGGCTAGTGTGATCTGGCTTGATGACGGGTGAAGGTGAGGCGGAGACCATGGCCGGCGATGACCTCGGGCGGAAGCTGGACGTCCTGCAGGCGTCCTTCGGTGAGCATGGGGTGCCGCGCGCGGTGGAGGACCTGCCCCCGGACAGCTGGGACAAGGTGCCCGGCCTGGCCAGCGCGCCGGAGAAGCACCCGCTCTGGCAGCGGATCCTGGACGAGCTGGCGGACGTGGGGCTGGACTACTACGGCGACCTGGAGACCGTGCCGCTGCTGCACTTCCTGTCCCAGTACCCGGTCACCGCGTACACCTACACGGTCTCGCCGGTGCTGGCCCGGGGCGAGCGGCCCAGCCTGGCCAAGCTGCGCGACCTGGCCGGGCCCGGCTACCGGCGCACGGTCAACCTGTGCGCCGAGACCGAGGGCGGCGACACCCCGCTGATCATCCGGGCCGGGGTGGCCGGCACGCTGGAGACCGTGCACCTGCCCATCGTGGACATGCACATCCCCACGCTGGCCCAGGTCGTCCGGCTGCTCGACCTGCTGACCGCGCCGGGCGCCCCGCGCACCTACCTGCACTGTGAGGCGGGCCGGTGCCGGACCGGGGTGATGGTGGCCTGCTACCGAATGGCGGTCATGGGCTGGGACGGCGCCGACGCCTTCACCGAGGCCGTGAACTTCGGCTGCTCGGTGCCGCTGCAGCGGGCGTTCATCGAGAAGTTCGCGACCCAGCTGGCCGGGCACGCCGCCGCCCGGGGCCAGCACCGGGCCGGCTCCGAGGCGGTGCTGGGCCGGTACCCGCTGCGGCCGCTGGGGTCGGTCCGGGCCACCCCGGCCGAACGCGAGGCCACGCTGGAGGCGGTGGCCAAGGCGGAAAAGGGCGGCGTCGAGTAGGCGGGGCTAAGCTCGGCCATCATGCCGACCCTGCTGATCGTGCACCACACACCGTCCCCGGCGCTGCAGGAAATGTTCGAAGCCGCCGCCAGCGGGGCGCGGACCGACGAGATCGAGGGCGTGGACGTGGTGGTGCGCCCGGCGCTGACCGCGGGCGCGGCGGACGTGCTGCCGGCCGATGGCTATGTGCTCGGCACCACGGCCAACATCGGGTACATGTCGGGCGCGCTCAAGCACTTTTTCGACCAAATCTATTACCCGTGCCTGGAGGCGACCCGGCGCCGGCCGTACGGCTTGTACGTGCACGGCGGGATGGATACCACCGGCGCGGTGCGGGCGGTGGAGGCGATCACCACCGGCCTGCAGTGGCGGGCGGTACGGCCGCCGGTGGCGGTGACCGGGCCGCCGGGCCGGGCCGACCTCGGAGCCTGCTGGGAGCTGGGCGCGCTGGTCGCGGCCGAGATCGCCGGCTGAGCTAATCGGGCGCGGCCCAGCGGCGCTGCGAGGCGTCGTAGTCGTCCATCCGCCAGGCCAGCGCGGACCGCGGCCGGACCGCGTAGACCACGTCGAAGCTGGGGTCGGCGTCGGGCAGGTAGGGCCGGTCGTGGGGGCTGGTGTACTTCCCGGCCAGCGCCGCGACCACCGCCGGGACCCGGGCGGGCGGGCCCAGATCCTCGGCGGTGCCGCGCACGATGAGCACGTCGTCGCCGCTCTCCAGGTGGACGATCAGGCGGGGATCGGCGGCCAGGTTGCGCGCCTTGACCGTGCTCCGCTCGGTGTACAGGTGAAGGGTCCCGCCGGTCACCACGCCCCAGACCGGGGCCGCGTGCGGCGCACCGGACGGCAGCGTGGTGCCCAGCCAGTAGTTGCGAGCGGGGGCCAGCCGTGCGGCCACCTCGGCCCAGGTCTGGGTCGACGCCGACGACGCCGAATCGGCCCGCACCGGCCGGGTCGGCAAGAAGGACGGCTCGATCCCGCAGTACCTGTTCCGGGCCGAGTTCTACCGGACCTTCCTGTCGCTCGGGCGCCGGGGCGCGG
>DASXMW010000224.1:0-13300 GCA_036495425.1 Streptosporangiaceae bacterium
GAGCCGACCGCCGGGCCGCGCTGGCCTGCACCTCGATCCGGTCGTAGGCGGCGATCAGCGCCCCATCGGCCCGCAGTGCGTCGTCGCAGCGCTGCCAGAACTCGCGGCGCAGCCGGTGCCGGCCCAGTTCCGCGTCGGACAGCGTGCTCCGCGAATAGCCGGTCAGCGGCGCGAACTCCCACTGGCTGAAGCCGGCCCGGCTGCGCAGCGCGGCCAGCCTGCGCCCCAGGGCCCGGCGCTGTTCCCAGATCCGCTCCGACCGGCCGGCCCCGTGGGAGCGGTCGGCCACGCGGGAGCCGCTGCCGAGGTGAGAGCGGTCGCCGACGCCGTGCGCGGTTCTGCCCGCGAAGGCATGCGCTCGCGGCAAGGTCATGTCGCCTCCGTAGATGTGCACTACGCAAATGCGTGAGAGGTGCGATTGAGTCCAATATGGCATATCGGTGACGAACGGGTCACTCCCCGTTCCGGGAACTTTTGCAACTTGCACTGTTTTTTTCATGCAAGCTGTGGGCGGATTTGATCAAGCTGCGGGCGGGTTTGATCAAGGTCTGGGCGGGGCGCACTCGCGGGTCAGGCCGGGGCGGAGGCGGATTCGTGCACGATCTGGCCGCCGGCGATGGTCAGGTCGACCCGGGTGTCGCCGATCTCGGTGGGCGGCAGGGCGAAGATGTCCTGGCTCAGCACGGCCAGGTCGGCCCGGTGGCCGGGGCGCAGCGACCCCAGTTCCCGCTCGCGGTGGTTGACGTAGGCCACCCCGGAGGTGAAGGCGGCCACGGCCTGGGCCAGCGGCAGCGCCTCGCCGGGCAGGAACGGGCGCTCGGTCTCGGGGGTCCCGGGCCGGCCCAGGCGCGGGGACAGCCGCCGGTTGACGGCCACGTGGATCTCCTGCAGCGGATCGGCGCTGGACACCGGCCAGTCGCTGCCGAAGGCCAGCCGGGCGCCGCGCCGGGCCAGGCTGCCGATCAGGTACTGCCAGCCGGCCCGCTCCTCGCCCACGATGGGCAGGGTCAGCTCGTCCATCTGCGGGTCGTGGATGGCCCACAGCGGCTGGAAGTTGGCCACCACGCCCAGGCCGGCGAACCGGTCCACGTCCTCGGGCCGGATGAACTGCAGGTGGGCGACGTGATGCCGCAGATCGGCGGCCGGCGCGCCGGCCACCGGGCCGGCGCTGGCCACGGCGTCCAGGGCGGCGTGCACGGCCCGGTCACCGATGGCGTGCATGTGGACCTGGAAGCCCTCGCGGCTGAGCACCCGGACCGCCTCGGCCACCTGTTCCCGGGGCACGAACAGCTCGCCGCGGTGGTCATGGTGGCCGGCCGGGCGGCCGGTGTAGGGCTCGGTCATGGCCGCGGTCAGGGTCTCGCAGACCCCGTCGAGCATGAGCTTGATGGCGGTGGCCCGGAACGGGCCCGGGCCGGGCGCCTGCTCGCGCCGGGCCAGCAGCTCGGGGAGCTGCTCCGGGCCGCGGTTGCGGTCCCACCAGAGCGCGCCGTTGACCTGGGCGGTCAGCCAGCCTTCGGCGGCCGCGGCGCAGTAGGTGGCCAGCGCGTCGGGAATGCCGATGTCGGGCGCTTCGCCCACGATGGCGTCCTGCCAGTGGGTGATGCCGAGACTGTGCAGGTGCCGCTGGCCGGCCCGCAGCCCGGCGGCCAGCTCGGCCGCGGTGGGCGGCGGGACCAGCCGGGACACCAGCCGCATGGCCCCGTCGTGCAGGGTCCCGGTGGGCTCGCCGCGCGGGTCCCGCTCGATGCGGCCGTCGGCCGGGTCCGGGGTGTCCCGGGTGATGCCCGCGCGGGCCAGCGCGGCCGGGCTGACCCAGGCGCTGTGGTGGTCCCGGTTGGGCAGGAACACCGGCCGTTCCCCGGCCACCGCGGTCAGGTCCCGGGCGACGGGGAGGCCGCCCGGGAACGCCTCCAGCGACCAGCCACCGCCCAGCACCCAGTCATCGGGGCCCAGGGCGCGCACGGCGTCCGCGATGATCCGGAAGTACTCGTCCCTGGTGCGCGGGCCGGTGAGGTCGCAGCGCAGGCTCTCCAGGCCGCCGCCGACCGGGTGTACGTGCGCGTCGCCGAAGGCCGGGATGACCCGCCGCCCGGCCAGGTCGATGATCCTGGCCCCCGGCCCGGCCTGGGCCCGGGCCTGCCCGGCGGTGGTCAGGGCGGTGATCCGGCCGCCCTCGGTCACGATGGCGTCGCAGCCGGCCCCGGCGCCGTCCGGCGACCACAGACGCGCGTTAATCAGTACCAGCGACCCGGCCACGGCGCCCTCCCGATGCGACTTACCCCGTTTTACCCCGTCCGGTGATCGCGTCGCGGAGCCGGTCGGCCAGGGCGGCGGCCGGGCCCCCGGCCTTGAGCACGCCGGGGCGGGGCGGGACGTTGGGATGGGGCCGGGTCGGCGCCGTGTCCTTGGCCCGCACCAGCTTCATGCCCAGCTTGTCGGCACCGCTCTGGTTCAGCGAGTCGCGCAGGCGCGGCCAGACCCGCTCCTCCTCGTACGCGATGTGGGACCGGCCGTCGCGGATGATGGCCGACACCAGTTTCTCGAAGTCGTCATCGGCCGGGTCCAGCTTGTCCAGGCGGTCCAGGATGACCTTGGCCTCCTGTTCCTGGCGCGTGCCCTGGTCGGCAAGTGCGTCTCCGCCGGACAGGTCACGGACCACCGGCCAGAAGTGCTCCTCCTCCACCGCTTCGTGCTTGGATTCGGCGATGACCAGGGCCTGGACCAGGTTCTTGCGCTCCTTCAGCTGCGGCGTCGAGGCGCCACCGGCCCGGGAGAGGCCGCGCTCCAGCTGGTCGAGCAGCTGCTTGACCTCGGCGTGGTCCTGGCCGAGGACTGTGAATACATCAGGCACGGCGCGCGGCTACCCGGCGACCATGTGCCCAACCTGGTCGGAGAGGGAAAACCACGGATAAGCTGGCGCGGAACTTTCCCCGGAAGGAGCCCGAGTGACCCCGATCAGGCTGCTTGGACTCGATATCGGCGGCACGTCGAGCCGGGCTCAGGTGGTGGTGGACGGCATCGTCGAGGCCGAAGCCCGGGCGGCCAGCGCCAGCCTCACCGCGGCCGGATCCGATTCGGCCGCGGTCGCGCTGGGCGAGCTGCTGGCCCAGTTGCCGGCCGGGGAGCCGTTCGACGCGGTGTGCGCCGGGTCGGCGGGCAGCAACGTCCCGGGCGCACGGGAGTTCCTGGCCGAACGGCTGGCCCCGCTGACCCGGACCGGCACCGTGATCGTGGTCAACGACGCGAGCCTGGTGCTGCCCGCGGCCGGGCTGGACGAAGGTGTGGCCGTCATCTGCGGTACCGGCTCGATCGCGGTCGGCACCTGGCAGGGGCGCGAGGCCCGGTCGGGCGGGTTCGGCTACCTGCTGGGCGACGAAGGCAGCGGCTACTGGATCACCCGGGCCGCGGTCCGGGCCCTGCTGGACCGGCGCGACCGCGCGGTGCCGCTGGGCGTGCTGGGTGAGGTGCTGCTGACCGCCGCGGGCGCCAGCCACATCGACGAGCTGCACCGGATGTTCTACGACCACCCGCACCCGCGGCGCTGGGCCCGGCACGCCCCGCTGGTGCTGGACGCCGACGACCCGGCCGCGCGGTCGATCACCGTGGAGGCGGCCCAGGCCCTGGCCGCGCTGGCCACCTCGGCCATGCGGCGGCTGGCCTGGCCGGCCGGCCTTCCGGAGGCACCGCCGTCCGGGCTGCCGGTGGTGCTGGGTGGCGGGCTGATGGGTCACCCGCGGCTGCGGGACGCGGCCGTCATCGCCACCGGCGGGGCGCTGCCCGGCAGCGAGGTGCTGGCGCTGACCGAGCCGCCGGTGGCCGGGGCGGTGCGGCTGGCCGGGGCGGCCGCCCGCAGCGCGCCCGCCTCATCCTGACCGGCTGAGCGCGGCCAGGGCGTCGCGGACCACGCCGCCGGCCCCGGCCACCGCCTGCCGGGCGGCCTCCGGATCAGCCCCGGACAGCAGGGCGACCAGGGCCACCCGCAGGTCACCCTGGGCCTCGGCCAGGGCGCTGGCGCACTGCTCCGGGGGCGCCCCGGTGGCCTGGGTCAGCAGCCGCAGCTGGCGGCCCCGCAGCTTGTCGTTGGACGGCGTGACCTCGACCATCAGGTTCGAGTAGGTCCGGCCGGTGCGGACCATGAGCGCGGTCGAGAACCCGTTCAGCAGCATCTTCTCGGCGGTGCCGGCTTTCAGCCGGGTCGAGCCGGTGATGGCCTCGGGCCCGGTGTCCGCGCACACGCAGACGCGGGCCAGGGGGGCCAGCGGGGCGGCCGGATTGGACGTGATGACCGCGGTGAACGCGCCGGACCGCGCGGCCCGCTCCAGCGCCCCGCCGACGTAGCGGGCCGTGCCCGAGGCGCTGAGCCCCAGGACCAGGTCCCCGGCCTGGACGCCGGCGACCGCGGCCGCGCCCGCGGCCTGGTCGTCCTCGGCGCCCTCGACGGCCTGCTGCAGGGCCTGGTCGCCGCCGGCCAGGTGGGCCACGACCACTCCGGGGGGCAGCCCGTAGGTGGGCAGCAGCTCGGCCGCGTCCAGGACGGCCAGCCGGCCGGACGTGCCGCAGCCCACGTAGTGGACCCGGCCGCCGGCGCGCACCCGGTCCACGGCTTCGTCGACCACGGTGGCCAGCGCGGGCAGGGCGCGGCGGACGGCCGGGGCGACCAGCCCGTCCTCGTCGTTGAGCCGCTCCAGCAGATCCCGCGTGGGCAGGGTGTCGATGTCCAGCGTCCGAGGGTTGCGCAGTTCGGTCGGCGGCACCGGGCCAGCCCGCACCGCCGCGCCCCCCAATGTGTACACGCGGCCCTCACTTCGTGGTCAGAAAGATTGAGTGTTAATTATTTACTCGAAGGTCGTGCGCTGGCAAATATGCAACAAGGGGGTTCATGGGGCAGCCGGGGGTTCCAGGGCGGATGTGGTTCGTGAGCCTTCGGGTGATGTCTCAGCGGCTGGGCGAGGCCTCAGTGGATGGGCGAGGCCTCAGTGGCTGGGCGAGGCCTCAGCGGATGGGCGAGGCCTCAGCGGATGGTGCGGATACGCAGGACGGCCAGGCCGCCAGCCACGGTGGACACGGCGGCCAGGGCGAACAGGGCCGGGTAGCTGTGCGCCGTGTAGAGCACGATGCCGGCGATCAGCGGCGCCACCACCAGCGGCAGGGCGGTGGCCACGTTGATCACCCCCAGGTCCTTGGCCCGGTTGGAGGCGGCCGGCAGCACCTGGGTCAGCACCGCGGGCGCGGCCGACCAGTAGGTGCCGAAGCCCAGGCCGAGCAGGGGCGCGGCGGCCAGCGCGGCGGTCCAGGTCGGGGAGATGACCAGCAGCACGGCGGCCACGGCCATGATCGCGGAGGCGCCGACCGCGTAGCGGCGGCGGTGCCCGGACCGGTCCGAGGCGGTGCCGCAGACCACTCCGGCCACGGCCAGGGCCACGCCGTAGAAGGCCATCAGGATCAGCAGGCCGGTCTGCGGGTCGTGGTAGTGGGCCTGGTCCTGCAGGAAGTACAGCAGGTACAGCGTGCCCAGCGCGTTGCCCAGGTTGATCAGGAAATGCATGGTCCAGGCCCAGCCGAAGTCCGGGTACCGGCGCGGCGACACCCACAGCCCGGCGATCGTGCGCCGGACGCTGTGCCGCGGCACCAGCCCCGGCGGCAGCGGGTCGTCGTGGGTGAACAGGGCGAAGGCCAGGGCGCCCAGGATCACGACCAGGCCGCAGGCCAGGTAGCCGGAGGCCAGGCCGGTGACCAGCACGGTGACCAGCAGCGCGCCGATCACGGTGCCGAGCATCTGGCTGATCCCGATCAGCCCGCCCAGGGCGCCGCGCTGCGCGGCCGGCACCCGGTCCGGCAGCGCCGAGGTCAGCGTGGCCAGCATGACGCCCAGCCCGGCCTGGGCCACGAACCAGCCCGCCATCATCACCAGGGCGTCCGGGGCCACGGCCAGGATGGCCAGGCCGGCCGCGCCGAGCACCGCGCCGCCCACCGTCCACGGGTGCCGCCGTCCCCACCGGGACGTGGTCCGGTCCGACAGCGCGCCGGCGATCGGGTTGGTGACCAGCGCGGCCAGCGCGCCCGCACCCATCACCGCCGACAGCAGCAGGGTCTTGCTGGCCCGGTCCAGGTGCTGGGCCTGCTCGGGCAGCAGGACCTGGATCGGGGCGTAGACGCCCAGCCAGAGCCCGATGTTGGCCAGGAACAGCAGGGTGACCCAGCCCCGCCGGACCGGAGTGACCGGCTCGGCCAGCGCGGCGGGCCCGGCGGCCGGGGCCACGGGCGCGGCCGGCCCCGCGGGCGCGACGGTGGGCTGGAGGGACTCCGGCCCGGCGTACTCACTCACTGTGGCTCTCCGGTCAGCCGAAGCACTGGCCCTCGCCCCGGTAGGTGGGCACCGGGCGGGCCGGGGCCCCGTTCTCGACCAGGTAGTAGTCGTTGAACCGCTCGGCCAGCTCGCCCGCCTTGGCGTGCCGCAGCCAGACCCGGTCCCCGATCCGGAGCCGCCCGGCCGCGGCGCCCAGCACCGGGGTCTGCACCTCGCCGGCGCTCTCGGCCCCGGACAGCTTCAGCCCGGCGGGCCAGTGCGGCACGGGCGCGCGGTCCCGGCCGGGCGGCCCGGAGGCGATGTAGCCACCGGAGAACAGGGTGGCCACCGGTCCGCCCGGGCGCCGGACCACCGGCAGCGCGTACAGCAGCGCGGGCCGGGGCGAGAACCGCCGGTAGGCGTCGAACAGCGTCGGGCCCATCAGCCCGGACCCGGCCGTGACCTCGGTGACGGCCGGTTCGGCGGCGGTGGTCTCCAGGCTGCCGGTGCCGCCGCCGTTGACGAACTCCAGCGGGGCCAGGGCCTGGAGCTGCCGGATCGTCTCGCCGCGGCGTTCACGCAGCTCGGCCGCGCTGAACCGCTGGATCAGGCGCAGCGCCGCGGCCCGCAGCGGCCGTCCCGGCGGCGCGTCGCCCAGGCCCGCGATCTGGGCCTCGTAGGACATCGCGCCGGCCAGGGCGAAGCCGGGCCGGGCCAGCACCGTGCGGGCGAACGCGACGGCCTGGTCCGGGGTGTGCAGCGGCGACCGGCGGGCCCCGATGTGCACGGCGGGCCGCCCGGCGAGCGGGCGCCAGGACGCGTCCAGGTCCAGGCAGATCCGCAGATCGGGGTGGCCGGAGCCGACCGCGTCGTCCACCAGGTCCAGCTGTTCGGCCGAGTCGGCCATCAGCGTGATGCTGCGCCGGGCCTGCGCGTCGGCGGCCAGCGAGGCCAGCGCGGCGCGGTCGGCGGTCGGGTAGCCCACCACCAGGTCGCCGCTGGTGCCCTGGGCGCACAGCCAGAGCGCCTCGCGCAGCGAGTAGCAGAGCAGGCCCGCGTAGCCGGGCCGGGTCAGGACCCGGTCCAGCAGGGCCCGGCAGCGGACCGACTTGCTGGCCACCCGGATCGGGCGCCCGGCCGCCCGGCGGACCAGATCGCCGGCGTTGTGGTCGAACGCGGCCAGGTCGACCACGGCCAGCGGCGGGTCCAGACCCTTGGTGGCCTGGTCGAGGACGTACTCGGCGACGGGGGCGGTCTGGGCGGGCGCGCGCGCGGGCATTTTCGCACAGTAAGCCATGGCTGGCCAAAGGTGAAGACCTAAGTAACTCGCCAGTAGAGGACGTGGAGCTGCCCGCCACCCAGCGGCTCAGCAAGCTGCTGGCGGCCCGGGGCCAGCGCGTGGCATCATCGTCCGTTACGACCCGGGCGAGGAGGCTGAGGCGGTGGCCGTGGCCAGCAAGGACGGAACCTGGCGCAACTGGGCCGGTACCGTCACCGTCACGCCGGCCCGCTGGCAGCGACCGGCCAGCACGGCCGAGATCGCGCTGGCCGTCTCGGCCGCGGCCGCCGAGGGCCTGGGGGTGCACGCGGTCGGCAGCGGGCACTCGTTCACGCCGATCGCGGCGGCGCCAGGGGTGGCCCTGGACCTGTCCGGCTGGACCGGGATCGTGGCCGCGGACACCCGCACCGGCCTGGTCACCGTGCGGTCGGGGACCCGGCTGCGGGAGCTCAACGCCGACCTGCACCGGCTCGGCCTGGCCCTGGCCAACCTGGGCGACATCGACGTGCAGACGGTGGCGGGCGCGGTCTCCACCGGCACCCACGGCACCGGCGCCCGCCTGGGCGGGCTGGCCACCCAGATCGAGGCCCTGGAGATGGTGCTGGCCGACGGGTCGGTGGTGGCCTGCTCGGATCTGGACCGGCCCGACCTGTTCGCGGCGGCCCGGGTCGGGCTGGGCGCCCTGGGCATCATCACCGAGGTCACGCTGCGCTGCGTGCCGTCGTTCACGCTGGCCGCACAGGAAGGGCCCGAGGCGGTCGAGGACGTGATCGCCCGGTTCGGCGAGCTGGCCGCGGCCCACGACCACTTCGAGTTCTACTGGATCCCCTACGGCCGCAACGCGCTGGTCAAGCGGAACGACCGGCTGCCCGCGGGCCAGCCGGCCGCGCCGCTCAGCCCGGCCCGCCGGTTCTACGAGTACGAGGTGATGGAGAACGCCGGCTTCGGGCTGCTCTGCCGGGCAGGCCGGCGGGTGCCGCGGCTGATCCCCCGGCTGAACCGGGTCACCTCGGCCGCGCTCTCGCGGCGGGCCTACTCGGACCGCTCCTACCGCGTGTTCACCACCCCGCGCCGGGTGCGCTTCGTGGAGTCCGAGTACGCGATCCCGGCCGAGGCCGCGCCCGAGGTCCTGACCGAACTGCGCCGGGAGGTGCCCAAGCTGGCCGACCCGGTGATGTTCCCGGTCGAGGTCCGGGTGGCGGCCGCCGACGACATCTGGCTGTCCACGGCCAGCGAGCGGGCCAGCGCCTACATCGCCATCCATCAGTACTGCGGGCTGCCCTATCAGTCCTACTTCGCGTTGTTCGAATCAATCGTGGCCGGGGTGGGCGGGCGCCCGCACTGGGGCAAGATGCATACGCTCGGCGCGGACCGGCTGCGCGAGCTGTATCCCCACTTCGGCGACTTCGTCGGGATCCGGAACGAGGTGGACCCCGGTGGCCTGTTCACCAACCCGTACCTGGACCGGGTGCTGGGGGCGCCCCGCGGTGGGCCGCCCGCCGCGTCGGGCTAGGCTGCCAAAGGATCTGACGTTTCGGAGGCCCGATCAGCAGGCCCAGTCAGGAGGCACCGGTGGATCTGTCGTTTCTGCGCCCACTGCTGGAGAGCCCGGGCCCGTTCGCTTCGGTGTACCTGGACACCTCGGACTACGACCGGGGGGTGGACGCCCAGGCCCGGCAGGTGCGCTGGCGTGACCGGCGGGAAGAACTGGCCAAGGAGAACGACGACACGGCCACCCTGGATGCCCTGGGCGAGGCGCTGGCCGCGCCGGAGGTCTTCGGGGCGCAGGGAATAGCGGCGTTCGGCACGCACGGCCGGGTGCCGCTGGTGGTCCGGCTGCCGAGCGTGCCGCGGCGGGAACAGGCCCGCTGGAGCCGCCTGCCCGATCTGCTGCCGCTGCTGGTGCTGGCCCCGCCGCGGCCGCCGCATCTGCTGGTCAGCGCGACCCGTGAGGGCGGCGAGGTGCTGGTGGTGGGCGGGGCCGGCTCCGGCCAGCAGCAGGAGGTGCAGGGCACCGGCTGGCCGGTGCACAAGGTCAAGAGCGGTGGCTGGTCCCAGGACCGCTACCAGCGATCAGCCGAGGAGGCGTGGGAGACCAACGCCAAGGAACTCGCGGCCGCGGTGGTACAGGCGGCCGGGGGCCAGCGGCTGGAAGCGGTCATCGTGGCCGGGGACGTGCGGGCCCGGGAGCTGCTGCTAGAGAAGCTGCCGGACGAGCTGCAGCGCCAGACCGTGCTGGTCGACCGCGAGCTGCCGGTGGACTCCGATGAGTTCGCGCAGGCGGCCGAGGAGGCGCTGCAGCAGCTCGAGGACGACGGCACGCGGGCCCAGCTGGAGACGTTCCGCAACCAGTCCGGGACCGGGCGGGCGGCGGAAGGCCTGGCCGAGACCGTGGCCGCGCTGCGTGACGGCCAGGTGGCCGAGCTGTTCATCGGCGGCCGCTACACCGACGGCGACCGGAAGGCACCGGAGCTGGACTGGGCGTCCAGCCCGGCCTGGGTCGGCCCCGGGCTGGCCGACATCGCCCTGGCCGAGGCGGACCTGCGGGAGCGGAACGTGACCGACGTGGCCCAGGACCAGGTGGGCGCGGCGCTGATCCGGGCCGCGGCCGGCACCGATGCCCGGCTGTTCGTGGTGCCGCCGGGCGGCCCGGCGGCCGGTGACCCGCCGCTGCGGGACGACGTGGGCGCGCTGCTGCGCTACGCGGTGCCCGGGGCCTGACCCCGGTCACTCCCGGCGCAGCACGAAGATCATGCGCCAGGCCTGCCGGTCGGACAGGTCCACGTCGTCGGTGAAGTCGCCGTAGCGGGCGGCTTCACCGAAGCCGCCGGCCAGGCGGACGGCCGCGGCGATCTCGGTGGCGGTCCAGAACCGGTTCGGCACCACGTCGGCCAGGGTACGGATGCCGGCCCCGTCGCGCACGGTGACCTGGACGTGTTCGCGGGTCACCTGGGTGACCGGGTCGATCACGTCCTCGCCGCCGCCCCAGCGGACGTGCACCCGGCGGTCGCCGACCTCGCTGTCCCACTCCGAGCTGGTCCGCGGCACCGGGGTGAGCAGGTCGGCCGGGTGGGCCAGCTCCATGATGTACAGGCCGCCCGGGACAACGGCCCCGCTCACCGTGGCCAGGTGGGCGACCAGGTCGTCCAGGGTCATCAGGTGGCAGGCCGAGTTCAGCATGGTGATGGCCAGGTCCACCGGCCGCGGCACGGTGAAGTCCCGCATGTCGGCCCGGACCACATCCAGCTTGACCCCGGCCGCGGCCGCCTTGCCCCGGGCCCGGGCGCACATGGCCGAGCTCAGGTCGAGGGCGGTCACCTGGGCGCCACGGCGGGCGAACTCCAGCGCGTGATCGGCCGGGCCGGCCGCCAGCTCCAGGACCGAGGTGGGCCCGTCCGGGGCGGCGTGCCTTGTGTACCAGCGCTCCAGCGCGTCCACCTCGCTGCCGACGTCGCGGTAGGCGCAGGCCAGCTCGTACAGTTCGGGCTCGTCATAGATTCCGGTCACCAGCACATTCTGCCGGAGCCAGAGGGATAGCACGGTGCCGGTCACTAGTCGGGCGGGGTGTTCCTGCGGCAAACTGGCCGCATGATGACCGAGACCCAGGCCCTCACCGCGCTGGCCAGGGAGGACCCCGAGGCGGCGGACGAGGCCAAGGCGGCGCTGGGCTGGCTGACCAACGGCGCGGGCCTGGAGACCGTCTCCCAGCTCAAACTGCAGGAATTCGTGTGGTACGCGCTGCCGGTCAAATGGCCGATGACCACCGGTGAGCTCATCGCGGTGACCCGGGCCCTGGGCCGGCTGTTCTCCATGGTCGGCATGGAGCGTTACGCCGAGGTGTGCCTGTCCCCCGACACCGAGCAGATCCTCACCGCCTACGGGCAGGGACACGACGCGGGCATCGCCGCCTACGCCGAGGCGGTGGAGAACTCCAGCACCGCCCCGCCCGACACCGCCATGCTGGCCTGGGGTTCGGTCATGGGCCCGGACGAGCGGGCCGCCTACGATGCCTGCGCGGCAGCGGTCGAACTGGCCATCGCCTCGGGCGACCTGGCCGCGGGTGCCCGCGGCTGGCGGGCCAAGCGACGGGCTCTGATCGACCGCTGGCTGACCGCGCCGCCGCCCGCCCCGGCGACCCCCGAGGGCGGCCGGCACCGGGCCGGGGCGCACCACGCGCCGGGGGTCAGCGACACCTGGCTGGCCCGGATCCACACCGAGCGGATGGACGCCTGGGCCAACAGCCGGCCCGGCGAGCGGTCCCGGCTGGCCGCCGCGGTGCTGCCCCGGCTGCTGGAGGAGACCGTGCCCCCGGAGGGCGCCCTGCCCACCCTGGACTGGCTGCTCGGCCACGCCGACGTGGGACTCAGGCTGACCGCCCGGCACTACATCCCGCCCGCGATCATCGCCGAGGCGGTCGAGGAGTTCGGCTGGCGGGAGCAGCTGCCGGGCGCGCTGCGCCAGGAACTGGACGTGTTCCCGCTGCACACCCTGCGCGGCCTGGCCCAGGGAGAGATGGGCGCGATCCGGCGGGCCGGCACCAGCCTGGTGCTGACCAGGACCGGGCGGCTGATGGCCGAGGACCCGGCCGTGCGCTGGCGGATCGGCACGGCCGCGCTGATCGGTGCCGACGACGGGCCGCGGCCGGACTTCGCGGTGGCCGTGCGCGAGGCGAGCCTGCTGTT
This sequence comes from Streptosporangiaceae bacterium, assembly GCA_036495425.1. Classification (GTDB taxonomy): domain Bacteria; phylum Actinomycetota; class Actinomycetes; order Streptosporangiales; family Streptosporangiaceae; genus Bog-532. The sequence goes on from DASXMW010000224.1 coordinate 12,251, forward strand.
CCTCCTGGTCAGCGGGCCTGCCGGGTACGAAGAGCTGACCCGCCACCTGACCCGTATCCATAGCGAAGAAGGCTGGTCAGCGCGGGGCCGGGCCGACCTGAGCGACGCGGTGCGGCGGGAGATCCACGGCCTGCGGCACCGGCTGTGGGCGCTGCACCTGCTCTACACCGAGCGGGCGTCCCGGGAGCCACTGACGCTGACCGAGACCGGGGTGTACGCGGCCCTGGCCGCGCTCCGATCGCGAGCCCGCGGCCCCCGCCACCACGTGGGCGTGGGCTAGGCGGCCGGTCGGGGCGGCCGGTCAGAGGAAGCTCGACGTGAGCGGCGGATAGCCGACGTAGTTCTCGGCCAGGGTGGTGGCCGCGGCCCGGGAGCTGATCACGTACCGCAGCTGGGACTGCATGAGCTGGGCGTCCATGCCGTCCCCGGCCACGTGCAGCATGCTGGTCATCCACCAGGAGAAGTGGCTGGCCCGCCAGACCCGTTCCAGGCAGGTGGCGGAGTAGGCGTCGGCGCGGTCAGTGCTGCCCCTGGTGGCCAGGTCGGTGAGCGCGTCGGCCAGCACGGTCACGTCGGCCACGGCCAGGTTGAGACCCTTGGCCCCGGTGGGCGGGACGATGTGCGCCGCGTCGCCGGCCAGGAACAGCCGGCCCGAGCGCATCGGGGCGGCCACGAAGCTGCGCATCGGGGTGACCGATTTCTCGGTGACCGGGCCTTCCTTGAGCTCCCAGCCCGGGACCTCGAACCGGGTCTTCAGCTCGGCCCAGATCCGGTCGTCGGGCCAGGCGGCGATGTCCTCGTCGGCCGGCACCTGCAGGTAGATCCGGCTGACCTGCGGTGACCGCATCGAGTGGAGCGCGAACCCGTGCCGGTGGCGGCAGTAGACGAGCTCGTCGGTGGACGGCGGCACGTCGGCCAGGATGCCGAGCCAGCCGAACGGGTAGGCCCGCTCGGCCACGGTGAGCAGGCCGTCCGGCATGGCCGGGCGGCAGATGCCGTGGAAGCCGTCGCAGCCCGCGATCGCGTCGCAGACCACCTCGTGGCGGCCGC
>DASXMW010000225.1:0-12090 GCA_036495425.1 Streptosporangiaceae bacterium
AGCCCACCCCATTTTCGCCCCTGTGGAAAACTCCCGCTTCCCTCCATTCCTGTGGAAAACCCTCAGGGTACGCCCGAAGCTGAGCCCAGTTTTATGCAGTATTTGCATAAAACTGGGCTCAGCCTCCAGGGACAGGCGGGATGGCGAGGCGACGAGGCGCCCGGGCGGTTACGCCCCGGCGCTCCGGCGGGTGCGGCGGACGGTCAGCGACAGGGGCACTGAGGCCAGGGCCCCGACGCCCAGCACCCCCGCGACCCAGTACATGGTGACGGCCAGGGCGTGGCCGGACGCGCCGGACGCCCCGGACCCGCCAGCGGCCAAACTTAGGAACAGGCTGCCGAAGGTGGCCACCCCGACCGCCTGGCCCAGCTGGAGCGTGGTGGTGAGCAGCCCGCTGGCGTCGGCGGCCTCGGTCACCGGGACGTGCATCAGCGAATGCGTGACCAGGGGGCTGAACCCGGCCGCCAGCGACGCCCCCAGCAGGACCAGGACCACCAGAAGCCAGAACCCGCCACGCCCGCCCGAGGCCAGGTCCAGGCCCAGCAGCACGTACGCGACCACCGCGGCCACGCAGCCGGCCGGGGTGAGCAGATGGTGCAGCCGGGCCGGCAGCCGGTTCCAGTAGAACCCGACCAGGCCGAACACCAGCGCCGACGGCGCGAACGTCAGCCCGGCCCGCAGCGCACTCTCGCCCAGGCCGCTCTGCAACTGCAGGGCCACCGCGAACAGGAAGCCGCCGTAGCTGGCCATCAGCAGGACCATCGCGATCAGCCCCGAGCCGAGCCCGGGCGCGGTCAGCACGCGCAGGTTCAGCAGCGGGTCGCCGCCCCGGGCCGCGACCCGGCGCTCGACGGCGACGAACGCCACCGCCAGCACCAGGCCGGCCCCGATGCCGGCTGGCACCCACCACGGCCAGTGCTCCTGGTGGCCGAGCATGAGCGGCAGCACGATCGCGAACACGGCCGGCACCGCGAAGGCCAGCCCAGCCAGATCAACCCGCCGCCCCGAGCCGCCGCCCGACCCCGACCCCGAGGCAGACCTCAACCCCAACGCAGACCCCGACGCAGACCCCGACCCCACAGCATCGCGAGGAATGAACCGTGGGGCCAGCGCCAGCACGGCCAGCCCGATCGGCACGTTGACCAGGAACACCGGCCGCCACTGGCTGCCGAACACGTTCGCGTTGACGAGCAGGCCGCCCAAGACCTGGCCCGCCACGAAGCCCGAGGCCAGCACGGCCGAGTAGGCGCTCAGGGCGCGGGCCCGGTCCCGGCCGGTGAAACGAGCCTGGATCACGCTCATGATCTGCGGCATGGTCGCCGCCGCGCCCGCGCCCTGGACGAACCGGGCCGCGATCAGGATCCCGATGCTGGGGGCGAACCCGCACAGGGCCGAGGCCAGCGTGAAGACGGACACGCCGAGCAGGAACAGGGTCCGGCGGCCGCGCAGGTCGCCGAGCCGGGCCCCGGTGATCAGGAGCATGGCGTAGCTGACCGTGTAGCCGGACACGACCAGCTGCAGCTCGGCCCCTGACCCGTGCAGGGTGCGGCCGATGGTGGGCATGGCGACGTTGACGATCGTGACGTCCAGCAGCGCCATGAACTGACCGGCCAGCAGCACGGCCAGCATGGCCCAGCGCCGGCGGCCCGGGCCTGCCGCCAGGCCGGGCGCTGACCGGGCGAACTCGATGGACTCATTGGTGGTGGTCATGACACCAGCCTCGGCGGCCCGCCACGAAACAGGTGAGAGCCTGCTGATGCTGGTGTTGGCAATACCAGGCTGACGCCGCGAGACAACCCGCTGAGCGTCAGGCCTCCGATTTATGTCGAATGTCAGACCCCCCGGTTATCGTGAAAAGGTGACTGTCCCAGGTGCGCTGCAGACCCGGACGGCCGGCCCGGCCCGGCCACAGCAGACGCGGCGGGCCGAGCTGGCTGGCTTCCTGCGCGCGCGGCGGGAACGGCTGACCCCGCAGGAGGTCGGCCTGCCGCCCGGCCCGCGCCGCCGCACGCCCGGCCTGCGCCGGGAGGAACTAGCCCTGCTGGCCGGGGTCGGGGTCACCTGGTACACGTGGCTGGAGCAGGGGCGGCCGATCAACGCCAGCGTCCAGGTGCTGGACGCGGTGGCCCGGACGCTGCGGCTGGACCAGGCCGGGCGGGAGCACCTGTACCGGCTGGCCGAGGCCACGCCCGTACGCACCGGCACCGACACCGGCACCGGCACCAGCGCCGATGCCGAGCCCCCGCCGCCGCCCGCGGTGGTGGACATCCTGCACTCGCTCAGCCCGAGCCCGGCCATCCTGGTCAACGGCCGGTTCGACATCATCCACTCCAACCAGGCCCATCAGGCCGTGTTCCGCGGCTGGCACGAGCTGCCCTGCATCCACCGCAACCTGCTCTGGTGCGGCATCACCGAGCCGTCGGCCCGGGACAAATTCCTCAACTATGCCGACGAGGTCCCGTACCTGGTGGCCCGGCTGCGGGCGAACTACGCCGCCCACGTCGGGGACCCGGAGTGGGAGGAGGACATCCGCCGGCTGGGCGAGCTCAGCCCGGAGTTCGCCACGCTGTGGGCCCGGCACGAGGTGTGCGAGCCCGAACAGCGGCTGCGGGTCTTCCTCGATGCCGAGGTCGGCGAACTGCGATTCACCATCAACGAGCTGTCGGTGTCGGCCGTGCCCGGCACCTGCCTCATCGTCTACACGCCCAACGACACCCAGACCCGGGCCCGCCTGGCCCACCTGACCGCCCCGGCCGGAATTTGAGCCGCCCGGCCGGAACCTGAGCCGCCCGGCCCGGGACCTCAGTTGAGGAAGTAGCTCCCGCCGCCCGACTCGGGGTCGGTGACCAGCGCGACCACGGACACCTTGCCCGCGTGCGCGAACCGCAGGGTGATGAAGACGTCCTTGCCGCCCTGCATGTGCCCGGCCCCGGTGATCTGCAGCCGGTAGCTGTTGGGATTCATCCGCAGCATGCTCTCGGCCGGGATGGTCAGCGTGGGCACCACCTTCATGACCCGGGTGCCGCTGCGTATGCCGTCCGGGGCCAGCAGGCTGACCTGGCCGCCCACGCTGGTGGTGGCCGAGACCAGCCGGTCCTTGGTCTTGGCGTTGTTGCGGATGTCCATGTAGGCCACGGTCGTCCCGGGCTTGGTCGGCTGCGGGATGTATGCGCTGGTGGTCGCGATCGTGGCCGTGGCCGACCCGCAGCCGGACAGTCCCAGCGTCGCCACCAGCGCGAGAGCCGCAGCCGCCGCGGTGGCCAGGCGCCGCGGCCCGCGGGCCAGAACCAGATGCACGCCTATCACCGTAGCCCCTCTGGAACGCGCCCCGGTCAGCCCCGCTCGATGGCCGTGCCGAGCAGGCCCAGCGGTGGCGAGCCCAGCCCCATCATCGCGGTGTGGAAGCGGTGCAGGGTGAAGCCCGTGCCCCAGTCCTTGCGGGCGCGCTCCCGGAGCTTGAGGATCTCCAGCTTGCCCCACGTGTACCGGCCGTAGGTCGGGTCGAAGGTGGCCCGGCTGGCCTCGGACAGCGCGGCCGGCCCGGCCAGGTGGGTGTCGGCCTCGAACCGGCGGGCCGACTCGGCCACGGTCATACCCGCGGTGTGCACGCCGATCGCCGAGGCCAGCCGGGTCACCCGGACCAGGGCCTCCAGCCACACCCCGATGGCGAACCGGGGGTCGTCGCCGCCGAAGCCCTCGTCCACACACAGTTCCTCGGCGTAGTTGGCCCAGCCCTCGATGAACGCGCGAGACTGCAGGTTGCGCCGGACGTCGCCCTCGGCGTGCCGCAGCGCGCGGCCGTGTGAGAAGTGCCCGGGCGCGACCTCGTGCACGGTGATCCCGGGCAGCGTGGTCGCGCTGAACATCTCCAGCCACTCCTCGGCCTCCCGGTCGGGCCAGGACTCGTCCGGGGGAGTGATGTAGTACCAGGACGGGCCCTGTGGCTCACCCGGCGCGTTCCACGCCATCATGGCCACCGCCCAGCGCCGCGACTCCGGGGCCAGGCCGACCTGGCACTCGCCGTCGGAGTAAGGCACCAGGTTCTTCTCGCGGGTGAAGTCGATCGACCGCTGGGTCCAGCCGCGGGCCGCCTCGATCACGCCCGCGCTGTCCGGGTGGTCGCGGACCAGCTCCCGGGCCACGTCCAGGGCGGCCCGGCCCGGGTCGATCCGGGCGCAGTCCTCGGCCAGCCGGGCCATCAGCCGGTCTCGCTCGGCGTCGGCTTCCTCAGCCAGCCGGCCCAGGTCCACGGTGGTCGCCTCGGAGCTGCCGAGCAGGGTGGTCAGGGCCGCGCGGCCCAGGGCCACGTCCGGGCTCCCGATGGCCGCGGCCCGCTCGACGTGGCCGGTGAGCCGGGCGTGCGCGGCCAGCGCGGAGTCCCGGATCGCGGGCTCGGTGTGCGGGGGGATGCCCGCCGACAGCCCCCGCACCGCGTTGACCAGCGAGCCGGCGATCGGCTTGCTCAGCCGATCCAGGGCCTCGATGGCGTGCTCGGCCGCCTCCGGCCAGCGCCGCAGGTGCTCGATGCGGGCCGCGTCCCGCTGGGCCTGCGGCGCGTAGTCCCGGTCGTAGCAGGCCAGGTCCATCTCGCCCAGGTGCGGCAGCGGGTTGCTGCGGTGCAGTTCGAGCTGGCCGAACACGACCCCCGCCTGCTCCTCGAACGCGGCCAGGTGCGCCTCGTCGTGCCGGTCGGCCTCGGCCGGGCCCGCGTCGCGGGCCGCCCGCATCGCGGCCAGCCCGGCCTGGACCCCGCCCGGCGACAGGTCCTGGACCAGGCCGTCGTACTCGTGCCGGCCGCTCGACTCGCGGGCCCCGGCCACGTCTAGGTCGCTCAGCGCGCGCACGCGCGGGCTCAGCTCGGTCCCATCCATGCCCCCAGACGTTACCGGGGCCGGCCGGGGTCAGGGCAGCTGACCCTCCTGGGCCGTGCCGGTGCGGACCGGGTCGATGGTCATGGTCGCGACCTTGGCCGACGAGCAGGTCTGACCCGAGAAGCTGACGTAGGCGGGGGCCGTGTTGCCAGGCGGGTACACCTTCAGGAACTTCGCGGCCACCGGGTGGCAGGACGAGGCGGGGTAGTTGCCGGCCTCGGCGATCTGGAGCCAGGCGTGCGCGGTGGCGTGCGCGGCCACCGTCACCGAGACCTTGGCGAAGCTGCCGCTGCGCTTGGCGGGCGCGCCGATCTGGCTGCCGTTCTGGCCGGTCACGAACGACACCCCGGGGTACCCGTACAGCGCGCAGGCCGCGCCGGAGGTGTTGGTGAACTGGATCGGGATGTACTGGCTGCCGGCCGCGCCGCCGCCGGTGTTGGGCTTCAGCCCCACCGACAGGTTCGCGGTGCTGCACGCGGCCAGGCCGGTCGCGGTGCTGGACTTCGACGTGGGCGCGTCCGCGGGCGACCCGCCCGGGTTGGCGGTGCTGATCGTGACGCTCGGGCTCTGGCTGGTGGCCGGTGCGGAGGACGGCGGGGCCGATGACGCCGACTGCCCGTTGCCCGACGACCCGCAGCCGGCCGCCAGCGCCGCCGCGGCCACCAGCGATGACACCGCGACCCCGCGCCGTGCCGCGACGGCACCGCGTCGCATCTGGCCCGAACTTGTGATCATCCCCATACCTCTCGTCATGGCCCGGAACGCCCCCCGCGAACCCGAGACCGCTTGGTCTCGATTACTCAATGTAGCGTCCAGGCCGGATTTCTTTACTAAGGGTGATGGCGCGTGTCTCGTGCGCCTCAGCTATCCCTTCCCGTGGGATTCTCACTCGTTCAGACGCCCGAACCCGGGACCAGGTTGGAACTGGCCGTCCGCTGGGCATGCCGTAAGAGCACAAATCCCACCAGGAGGGACAGCAACCTTAATGCCGGCCAGCAGCGAATTCACCACCCGTCCCGAACTGGCCGGCACGTTCGGCATGGTCGCTTCGACCCACTGGCTCGCCTCCGCGGCCGGCCAGTCCGTGCTGGAGCAGGGCGGCAACGCCTTCGACGCCGCGGTCGCGGCCGGCCTGGTGCTCCAGGTGGTGGAGCCGCACCTGAACGGCCCCGGCGGCGAGGTGCCGATCATCGGGTTCGACGCGGCCCAGGGCGAGCCGTTCGTGATCTGCGGGCAGGGCCCGGCGCCGCGGGCCGCCACCCTGGGCGCGTTCGCCGCCCTCGACGTGGATCTGGTCCCCGGCAACGGCCTGCTCGCGGCCTGCGTCCCGGGCGCGTTCGGGGCCTGGATGCTGCTGCTGCGCGATCACGGGGTGGCCCGGCTGCGGGACGTGATGCGGTACGCGATCGAGTACGCGGGCGGCGGCTACCCGCTGGTGGCCAACATCAGCCACGCGGTCGAGGGCATGGCCCCGATGTTCCGCGAGCACTGGCCAAGCTCGGCCGAGGTCTACCTGCCCGGGAACCAGGTCCCGGCCCCGGGTGCCCGGTTCAGCAACCCGCAGCTGGCCGCCACCTACCAGCGGCTGCTGGAGGAGGCCGAATCCGCCAGCCCGGACCGCGACGGCCAGATCGAAGCCGCCCGCGCCGTCTTCTACCGGGGCTTCGTCGCCGAGGAGATGGCCGTTTTCCTGGACTTCGCCGAGGTCATGGACGTGACCGGGCGACCCAACCGCGGCCTGCTGGCCTACGACGACCTGGCCTCCTGGCGCCCCGGGGTGGAGACCCCGCTGACCTTCGGCTACGCGGGCCTGACCGTGTGCAAGACCCAGCCCTGGGGTCAGGGCCCGGTGTTCCTGCAGCAACTGGCCCTGCTGGCCGGCTTCGACCTGGCCGCGATGGGGCCGGGCCGCCCCGAGTACATCCACACCGTGACCGAGTGCGCCAAGCTGGCCTTCGCCGACCGGGAGGCCTGGTACGGCGACCCCGCCTTCGCCGACGTGCCCATGCAGGCCCTGCTGGACCCGGGCTACGCGGACCAGCGGCGCCGCCTGGTCGGCCCGGAGGCATCCGGAGCGCTGATCCCCGGCGCCCCGCTGGGACCGGACGGACCCCAGCCCAGGCTGCCCGCGTTCGCGCGGACCCCGCGGCCCCTGCGGGACGGGGCCACCGGCGACCCCGGCCTGGATCCGGGCGCCATGCCCCCGGCCGACCCCAGCACCGGCGAGCCGACCGGCCAGGCCATGGGCCTCGGCCGCCGCGGCGACACCTGCCACGTGGACACCGCCGACCGCTGGGGCAACATGGTGTCGGCTACGCCCAGCGGGGGCTGGCTGCAGTCGTCCCCGGTCATCCCGGCCCTCGGCTTCTGCCTGGGCACCCGGGCCCAGATGTTCACCCTGCAGCCCGGGCTGCCCGCCACGCTGGCCCCGGGCAAGCGGCCGCGGACCACGCTGTCGCCCAGCCTGGCCCTGCGCGACGGTGAGCCGTACCTGGCCTTCGGCACGCCCGGCGGCGACCAGCAGGACCAGTGGTCGCTGAGCTTTTTCCTCAACCACGTGCTGTTCGGCATGAACCTGCAGCAGGCCATCGACGCCGCCGAGTTCCACACCCGGCACTTCCCCTCGTCGTTCTACCCCCGCGAGTCGGCTCCGCGCAGCCTCGACATCGAGGCCCGCGCGGGCGAGGCCACCGTGGCCGAACTGCGCCGCCGCGGCCATCAGGTGTCGGTCACCCCGCCCTGGTCCCTGGCCCGCGTCAGCGCCGTGGCCCGCCGCGGCGGCATGCTCTACGCCGCCGCCAACCCCCGCGGCATGCAGGGCTACGCCACCGGCCGCTGACCCCTTCCGCTCCGCGTCACACTCCCCGCCATGACACATGTCATGACGGGCTGGGGATGCACGGCACTGCCGCGCCGGCCCCCTGACCGGTGGAATGTAATCACCCGCTCGACAGGGGTGGGCGGGTGACGACGCGGAAGGAACACCATGACGCAGGGACTGGGGGCCACGGGTACTCCGGTGGTTTCGTTCGAGAACGTGCGCAAGAACTACGGGAAGGTCCGGGCCGTGGACGGGCTGACCATGGAGCTGCGGCCGGGGGAGACGGTCGCCTTCCTGGGCCCGAACGGAGCCGGCAAGTCCACGTCGCTGGACATGCTGCTGGACCTGCGCAAGCCGACCAGCGGCCGGATCACGATGTTCGGGTCGGACCCGTACCACGCGATCAAGAACGGCCGGGTCGGCGCCATGCTGCAGTCCGGCGGCCTGATGCCGGAGGTGACCGTGCGCGAGCTGATCACGCTGGTCACCGGGTTCCACCCCCGGCCGGAGCCGGTCGAGCAGACGATGCGGCGGGCCGGGATCGCCCAGTTCGCCGACCAGCGGGTGGACAAGCTGTCCGGCGGCCAGACCCAGCGGGTCCGCTTCGCCCTGGCCATCGTGGGCGACTGCGACCTGATCGTGCTGGACGAGCCGACCGCGGCCATGGACGTGGAAACCCGGCGGGCCTTCTGGGACAACATGAAGGTCGAGGTGGCCGAGGGCAAGACCCTGCTGTTCGCCACCCACTACCTGGAAGAGGCCGACCAGGCCGCCGACCGGATCATCGTCATCAACCGGGGCCGCCTGCTGGCCGACGGCACGCCGGCCGAGATCAAGGCCCGGGCCGGGGCCAAGCGCATCTCGTTCCACCTGGACCAGATCGACGAGCCGTTCCTGCTCGGCCTGCCCGCCCTGGTCAACGTGGAGATCCGGCACGACCTGGTGCAGATCCAGTCGTCCGACTCCGACCGCACCCTCTACGCGGTGCTCGACGCGGGCTACCGGCCGCGTGACCTGGAGGTGTCCAGCCTGGGCCTCGAGCAGGCCTTCCTGGCCATCACCGCCGAAGACGACAGAAACAGCAACGGCGAGCCGGCCGGCGCCGGCTTCGCGGAAGCCGAGGAGACCCTGCGATGACGAACACCCTCGCCCTGGCCCGCGCCGAGGTCATGCGGCTGCGGCGCAACAAGCGCTACGCCATCTTCACGGTGCTGATCCCCGTGGTTCTGTACGCGGTAATCGGCCCTCAGGTGAAGAGCCAGCATGCCTACGGCGTGGACTACGCCGCCTACTACATGATCGCCCTGGCCGCGCTGGGCGCGTTCAGCGGCGCGCTGACCGGCAACTCGCAGCGCATCTCCCAGGAGCGCAAGGACGGCTGGGTCCGCCAGCTGCGGCTGACCCCGCTGCCCGCCAACGCCTACGTGGTCGGCAAGATCGTCGCCTCCATGGCCCTCACCATTCCCAGCGTCGTCTGCGTGCTGCTGCTGGGCCGGTTCGTCGGGGGCGTGCACATGGAGCTCTGGAAGTGGTTCGCGATCGCCGGTGCGATCTGGGTCGGCTCGCTGACCTTCACCGCTCTCGCGGTGGCCATCGGTTACCGGTTCATGCCCGACACCGTGCAGCCGATCGCCATGGCCATCTACCTGGTCATGTCGATCTTCGGCGGGCTGTGGTTCGCGATCAACGGCGGCTTCCTGGGCAACATCGCCAAGTTCATCCCCACCTACCAGATCACCCGGATGGGCACCGACATCCTGGCCGGCGCGCCGATACCGGCCACGGCCTTCATCGTGGTCGCGGCCTGGTTCGCCGGGTTCCTGGCCCTGGCCATCATCTCGGTCCGGGCCACGGCCGAGACCGTCTGAGCGGGAGCGGCGGGGGAGCGGCGGGTCTGCGGGGGCGCCGCCGCTCCCCCCGACGTGGCAGCATGAGAACAGCAGGTGAGGAGGCGGCGATCATGGCGGCGAACGATGACTGCGCCGGGCCGTACGCGGCGATGGAGGAGCGCATCGGGATCTCCCCGGGCCAGGACGCCAGGCTGGCCGGCGGCAAGCTCGGCATGGTGCTGCGCTGGTTCTTCTCCGGCATCTGGCTCGTCTACCTGATCGCGCCGCTGTCCGAGCTGTTCAAGGAGGAGCACCACTACAGCCCCCTGTATCAGGCCGGCGCGGTGGCCCTGGTCGCGGCGTTCTGCGTGCTGTACGTCTTCCTGATCGGGACCTGGTGGCAAAACCGGGCCCGCGGCCGGGTCGGGCTCGCGGCCCTGGCCGGGCTGGCCGTGACCATGAGCCTGGTGTACGGCGGGGGCTGGACCTCGATCTTCATCTACGTGTCGGCGGCGGCCGGTTTCATCGTCTGGGACCGGCGCCGGGCCCTGCTCGCGGTGGCCGCCTGCACGGCCGGCTACGTGGTGCTGTCGGAGATCGTGCACACCAAGCCCGGTGACCTGTGGGTCGAGCTGCTGCCGGTGGCCCTGATCGGCTTGGCCATGATCGGCTTCAAGATGCAGATCGTGCTCAACCAGCAGCTGCGGCAGGCCCGCGGCGAAGTGGCCAAGCTGGCCGCCAGCGAGGAGCGGCTCCGGCTGGCCCGCGACATGCACGACCTGACCGGCCAGTCGCTGTCGCTGATCACGCTCAAGACCGAGCTGGCCGCCAAGCGGCTGTCCCGGCTGCCGGCCTCGCCCGAGGTCGACGCGGTGGCCGCCGAGCTCAGCGACATCGGCCGGGTCAGCCGCCAGACCCTGCACGACATCCGGGAGGCGGTCAGCGGCTACCGGCGGCCCACGCTGGCGGTCGAGATCATCACCGCCCGCACCTCGCTGGAGGCGGCCGGCATCGCCCTCGACGACGACCCGGCCCTGATGACCCGGTCCGGGACGGTCGACCCCGAGGCCGAGGCCGCGCTGGCCTGGTGCCTGCGCGAGGCGGCCACCAACGTGATCCGGCACTCCGGCGCGCAGCACTGCCGGGTCCGGCTCACCGAACGCAGGCAGGAACTGGCCCTGGAGGTCAGCGACGACGGCCGTGGTGTGGCCGGCGACGGGACCGGCACCGGCACCGGCACCGGGAGCGGCCTGCACAACATGTCCGAGCGGCTGTCCGCGGTCGGCGGCGGGTTCTCGGCGGGCCCGGGCCGGGACGGCCGCGGCTTCCGGCTGGTGGCCACGGTGCCGCTCACCCCGGCCGGGCCAGCGGGAACCGCGCCCATCACTCCCGCCGCGACCGCCGTGAACGCTAGCGTTCGCTTGTGACCTCCACTGATCCGGGCGGCGAACCGGCCGGCGTCCCGGCCGGCGAGACCCGGCCCACCCGCCTCCTGCTCGCCGACGACCAGACCCTGATCCGGGAGGCGCTGGCCGCGCTGCTGTCGTTCGAACCCGACATGGAGGTCGTGGCCCAGGTCGGGCGGGGGGACGAAGTGGTCAAGGCGGCCGCCGAGCATGACGTCGACGTGGCCCTGCTCGACATCGAGATGCCGGGCATGGACGGCCTGGCCGCGGCCGGCCAGCTGCACCGGGCCCAGCCCGAGGTGAAGATCGTCATCCTGACCACGTTCGGCCGGCCCGGCTTCCTGCGCCGGGCCATGCAGTCCGGGGTGTCGGCGTTCATCGTCAAGGACTCGCCGCCGGACCGGCTGGCCACGGCGGTGCGCAAGGCCCTGGCCGGGGAGCGGGTCATCGACCCCGACCTGGCCGCGGCGGCCCTGGCCGAGGGCATCAACCCGCTGACCCCGCGCGAGCGGGACGTGCTGGCCGCCTCGGCCGACGGCTCGCTCATCTCCGAGATCGCCGGCCAGCTGTACCTGTCCGAGGGCACGGTCCGCAACTACCTGTCGGCCTGCATCCAGAAGACCGGGGCCCGCAACCGCACCGAGGCCCTGCACATCGCCGAAGAACGCGGCTGGCTCTGACCCTTACGATGACCGGGTGACGTCTGCCGGGTATCTGCGCTATCCGCACCTGCACGACAACCTTCTCACCTTTGTCGCCGACGACGACGTGTGGCTGGCCCCGGCGACCGGCGGGCAGGCCTGGCGGCTGTCCGCCGAAGGCGCGGCCGTGAGCTACCCCCGGATCTCCCCGGACGGCCGCCAGGTCGCCTGGACCACCAGCCGTGACCAGGCCAGCGAGGTCTACGTGACCGGGGTGGACGGCACCGGCTACCGCCGCCTGACCTGGTGGGGTGACCCCAGGACCCGGGTGGCCGGCTGGACCGCGGACGGCGAGATCCTCGCGGTCAGCGCCGCCGGGCAGCGCGCCGCCTTCCTCACCTGGGCCTTCGCCATCCCGCTGACCGGCAACGGGCCGCGCCGCCTGGAGCTCGGGCCGGCCAGCGACCTGGCCGTGACCAAGGACGTCACCGCCCTGCTGACCAGCTCCCAGCACGAGCCCGC
>DASXMW010000226.1:0-70957 GCA_036495425.1 Streptosporangiaceae bacterium
GGAGCCTGGGGCGGTGCGCTTGGTGCTGGTACCGGCGGCGCGCTGGCTGTTCGCGGCCGTTGGGCGCTGGGGGCCCGGGGTGGGGCGGGGGAAGAGGCGGCGGTTGAGGCGGGCGCTCAGATAGGCGGTCAGGGCCAGGAGGGCGAAGATGGCGGCGAACACGGCGCCCTGGAGGCTGAGGGGGCCGGGGGCGGTCAGCCAGTGGGCGCTCAGGGAGGCGGCGAACAGGTGGTGACGCAGCAGGCTGTTGGGGGCGCCGTTGATGGTGGCCGAGCGGAACAGCAGGTACATGACGGTCAGGAACGGCCACTGCAGCAGCAGGGGCAGGTAGCCCGCGAACATGCTGGTGCCGTTGGCCCGGTACAACCCTCTGACCTCGCGGTTCAGGCGTTCGGGGTCGCGGCGGTGCTGGTGGCGCAGGGCTTGGAGCTGAGGAGCCAGGCGGGACTGGGCGACCTGGCCACGCAGGGCGTAGTAGCCGAACGGGAGCAGGACCAGCCGGACGGCGATGGTGAACAGGACGATGGCCAGGGCCACGGACCAGGCGCCGGCCAGCGGGGTGAGCAGTCCGGCCAGGGATGTGACGACGTAGTAAGCAGCGTCCAGAGGAACGCCGAGAATATTCGACATGATGAAGAACCCCTCCAGCGGGTCAACTCGATCGGTTGCGGGCTGGAGACGGCCATGATCACGGAGGACACGCCGCAGCAGGCGTAACGCTTCTTGCTGTTATCAGCCGAGGTGGCGGTAGTGCGGGTTGTACTGCCATCAGCCGAGGTGGCAGTAAGGGTTGGCTGATATCGGCTGAGGTGAGCAGTGCGGATAGGGCTGTTATCAGCGAAGTGCAGGGTGGGGCTGCTATCGCTCAGGAAGTGCGGTGGGCGGACCGGCTTGGCGTGAGCCGAGCCGGAAGCCCCGGAAGCCCCGGAAGCCCGTGCTGCGGGTGATCAGGCCGCCGGGGCGGCCGATGGGGCTCTGGGCCGGGGACGTCCGGCGGCGTCGGGGTCCCGTTGCCGGAGGAACGCCACTGACCAGGACTTTTCCTGCAGAACGGCGGCCCGGCGGCGCAACGGGCCGGCCGTGACGGTGCGCGCGATCCGGGCGCTGCCCGCGACCGCGGCGATGACCAGGCCGGTCAGCATGGTGGCCAGCACGGCCGCGCTGAGGATGGTCAGGCCGCTCGACCCGGTGAGGGCGACGACGGCGACGTGACCGGCGAACGCGATCAGCGCCAGTGCGCCACCCCGTATCGCTGGCATGCCCGCCTCCCTCGTCGAGGTCAGCCTACGCCGCCAGATCGGCCACCGCGGTCAGCAACCGGTCGACGTCGGAGCGGTCGTTGTAGTGGACCAGGCCGGCCCGGATCGCGCCCCCGGAGTCGCGCAGGCCCAGGACGCCGGTCAGTTCCCAGGCGTAGTTATGTCCGTTCCACACGTTGATGTGGCGTTCGGCCAGGTAGGCGGCTACTTCGGCGGGCGATAGCCCGGCCACGTTGAAGTACGCGGTCGCCGTCCGGCTGGGCGCCTGGCCGTAAGTGGTGACCTTGCTCAAGCCGTTCAGCCCGCGCAGCAGCACCCCGAACAGGTCCTGCTCGTACTTGTGCACCGCGGTCATCGAGGCCAGGATGCGCTCGCGCCGGGTCCCGAAGCGTTCACCGGTCAGGCTGGCCAGATGGTCGACGGCCGCGGTCACGCCGGCGAAGTCCGCGTAGGCGGGGGTGCCGTACTCGAAGCGTTCCGGGATCGTGTCCGGGGACGAGGCCAGCTTGTCCGGGTGCAGGTCGGTCAGCAGCGCGGGGTCGGCGATGACCGCGCCGACGTGCGGGCCGGACCACTTGTAGGCACTGGTGGCGTAGAAGTCGGCGCCCAGTGCGTCCACGTCGACCGGGACGTGCGGCGTGGCGTGCACACCGTCCACGTAGGTCAGCGCGCCGGCCTGGTGTGCGATCGCGGTGATCGCGGGCAGGTCGGGCCGGGTGCCGAGGATGTTGCTGGCCGCGGTGATCGCGACCAGCCGGGTCCGCTCGCTGACCAGCGTGCGGTACTGCTCGGCGGGCAGCTCACCGGTCGATATGTCGACCTCGGCCCAGCGGAGGGTGGCCCCGGCCCGGGCCGCGGCCTGGACCCAGGGCCGGACGTTGGCGTCGTGGTCCAGCCGGGACACCACCAGCTCGTCGCCCGGACCCCAGGTCGCGGCCAGCGTCCCGGCGATCCGGTAGGTGAGGGTGGTCATGTTCGGGCCGAGGATGACGCCGGCCGGCACGCCGCCCACGAGGTCGGCGACGGCCTCCCGGCAGCCGTTGACGATCGCGGTGGCCCGGTGGCTGGCCGGGAAGGCGCCGCCCGCGTTGCCGATCCCGGCCCCGGCGGCCGCGGCCACCGTGTCGATGACGACCTGGGGGACCTGCGTGCCCGCGGCCCCGTCCAGGTAGGCGTATCCGTCGCTCAGGGCCGGGTAGGCGGCCCGCACCGATTCCACGTCAAAGGTCACGTTCACCATGCTTCCCACCTGAGAGGCAAAACATGGCGGCTGGGGCGGCTGATTTCAGTACGGCCAGACCGGCCCGCGGGACCAGCCGGGGTCGCGGCCGAACACGTTGAGCAGGGTCTCCCACACGTCGCCTTCGTCCACCGGCGCCGCCACCAGCAGGCCCGCGGTCTCGGGCGGGCGCAGCTGCGGCGATCCGGCCCACCAGCCGTCGAACACCAGGTCCGGGTCGGCGGGCCGGTAGTCCATGCCCAGGGACCGGGCCAGGTCCCAGGCGTGCACGTGCCACTCGCCGCAGGCCACCCCGGCCATCTCGCCCACCGTGACCACCGCGTCGCGGTAGTAGTGATGTGGCTGGGCCCACCGCGGCGCGACCCGGGTCGCGTACGAGCGGGCCGCCGTGGCGAACGCGGCGATGTGCTCGGGGGCGGGCTCGTCGGGCAGGATGGCCAGCTCGGCCGCGTTCTGCCGGGCCTGCTTGCGGGCCAGAGTGGCGGCCGGGAACCCGGTGCCCATCAGCCGGGCCAGCCGGCTGTGCGGCGCGTCGTCCAGGTATTCGTGCAGGTCATCGGCCATACAGCGCAGATGCCCGGCCACGTCGGCGGCGCGCCAGTCGCCGCAGGGGGTGGGAGCCGCCCACTGCGCGTCGTTGAACCGGGCCGCGAGTTCACAGATAACCGTGACCCCGTCACGGTAAGCAGCCAGGCCCGGAGCCGGAGACCAGTCGGTCATCGATGTCCAGCGACGTACGCATGCTTCACGGTTCCTCCCTGGCCGGAAACCGGCGGCCGGTACGCGAAGCTTCCGGGTGAGCCAGCGTGCCAGAGTTGCCGAGCCCAGACAAGCCAGGCATCGTAACGATCCGCACGCATACTCGCGGTGTCATCCCAGTTGAGCACGCCGGGCCGGATATCGGGAGTAATGAGGCTACCGATGGTTGAGGGGTTGTTAGGACGCGCGAGGCTGGACCGGCGTAAGGGGCGCAGGATGCCCGGTCCCAGGAGCCGGCGCGCCAGGGACCATCCGGGCGCGGCGCGCCGCAGGGGACGCTGTGCCATCCGGTGATCGGGATGCGCGTACGCTTGGCTCGGGCTGAGCGCCGCCGGGCAGAATGGCGGCCCGCCCGGTACCGGGACGGCCGCCAGGGAAAGGGCTAGGCGTGATTGGGAAGCGGCAGCAGGTCAGCAACGAGTCGCAGAACCGGCACTCGGAGGATGTCGCGCTGGCGGACAGGTTCGACGGTCTCTACGAGGAGGCCCGCCAGGCCGAAGCCAGCCTCCGCGAGGCCCAGGCGCGGCGCGCCCCCCTGACCGAGCAGCGGCCACTGGCCATCGCGCTCGACTCCGCCCTGACCGCGGTGATGCGCTCGGCGTTCGCCGCTCAGCGGGCCGCGATCGGCCCCCGCGGCTACGAGGACCGCATCTTCCGGCGCAAGGCCATGGCCCGCTCGGATGTGCACGCGCTGACCGCCGAGGCCGAGCGGCTGCTGACGCTGCGGGAGAACCACCGCCTGAACGGCATCCCCCCGGCGCCGCTCGAGCCCGTGGTCTGAACGACTCTCCTGGGCCGCGGTCCGGGCCAGCTGGCCACAAGGACTAGTCCAGTCCGCCTTGGGGATAGTCCGATCTTCCCCGCCGGGATGTATCACCGGCGACCCTGGACTGCTCTGGTCTATAGACGTGCTTTCACCCGGGCGACACGCACTTTGACCTGCGGATTAACCCGATGATGCCCGTCCCGGGCCGCACCGGCCTACAGTCGGTGGTGGCGCAGCGACAGCCGCGGCCCGTCAACAGAACAGCAGAACCGGCCCCGGCCGGGCGAACCGCTGGCCCACAGGACACGTTTAAGTGGGTACCAGCGGGAAGCAAACCAGCAAGATCGCTCCTCGCGGGTCATCGCGACGGCCCGCCGTGAGACGTCACGGCGGCCCGTGCCCGGCGGGGCCCGCGCCGGGCACGACGCGCCTGGGCGTTCCGGAACTGGTCAGTGGACCAGACCAATTTCGGTATGTCCCTTGCGTGCCTCGCGGGCCCGGTACCACAGTTGGTCTAGAGCAAGTGGTCTAGGCCACCGGTCAGGGCGGAACCGCGGCCAGCGGTTCGGCGGGGCTATCCGGACCGCAATGACCGGACCACGAGGCGTAGTCACAAAATGCCATAGCTGATAGCCCGCCGGAAGCTACAAAAAGCCTTAAGGAAAACGGTTAGAAAGAGCCATGTTGCACGCCGCACGGGGTGCGGCAGACTAACATGTGAACCAGAACACGCACGATAGAAGCTGCAAGGAGGCACGCCATGTGCCAACACACGCCGAGGTGTCCGGAGGCGTCCGCTCCGGACCGCGAGGCGGCCCGAACCCTAGCGAGCCACCCCGACCAGGGCTGGAGCTTGCTCTGCAACGGGATCGTTATTTTCGAGGACACCGGCGAGCTGCTGCCGGGCGGGATGTGTATCGACCCGCACAGGCCAACTGACCTGGTGTTTAAGACGACGCTCAGTTCCGGGCACTCCGGACACGCCCCCGCCGCCTGAGACGGCCGGGGCTTTTTTCTTAATCTGCTCTGAAAGATCCACCAGTTATTTGGTAACGGGGCCGGGGGCTCAGCCCGGGGGATTATTACAAATTTGCATCGGCGGCCATTGCCATGGCAATGAGATCGTTACCAAAGGATGAATACGGCCCGCCGCCTTCGTTCACAGGCGGTTGCAGAGCGCTCCTTTGAGTTTTTTACCGTCCGCCGTTCGCATCCGGCGGCCCGGCCCGCCTCAGGGCACCGGGAGGGCCAGATCGGCCAGCCACTTGGTCACTGCCGTGGTCACCGCGGACGGCTTTTTCGAAAGCGAATGGGTCTCACCATTCAGCACGACCACCTGGATCGCCTCGCTGGCGGCCGGGATCCCAAATGGATCGCGGTCGCCGTTGAGGACCAGAACGTGTGCGCCGCCCTGGGTCGCCTCCTGAAGCTCCGGAGACCGGTCGGGCGGGAACGCGACCTCGTCGCTCCCCTTGATTCGCCGGGCCGGCGGCCGCAGCGGGAACGCCAGCGCCAGCACCCCGCGCGCCCCGGCCGCCGCCGCGGTCCGGCAGGCCACCCGCGCCCCGTTGCTCCGCCCGCCCACGATGAGGGGTAGCTGAGGCCCGGAGCCAGCCGCCGGGCCCGATGGGGAGCGGAGCCAAGTCATCAGGTCGATCCAGGCTTCGTCCTGGCGGTCGGGGTGGCCGGGGGCGCGGGCGCCGCGGACGCGGTAGGGCTGGGTGATCAGGGCTACTCCCCCGCCCAGGGTCAGGGCCGCGTCGCGGGCGGCCAGCAGGTCGGCCGAACCCACGGCGCCGCCCGCGCCGTGGGTCAGGGCCATGACGAACGAGACCGCGCCGGAGTCCGGCGCGGTCCAGTCCACCCAGGCCGGTCCCTGGCTGGTACCGGCCTCGATACGGGTCACCAGGCTCAGGCCGGGAGGAGCTTCTTGAGGAACTGGCCGGTGTAGCTCTCACCCACCTCGGCCACCTGCTCGGGGGTGCCGGTGGCGATGATCGTGCCGCCGCCGGAGCCGCCCTCGGGGCCGAGGTCGATGATCCAGTCGGCGGTCTTGATCACGTCAAGGTTGTGCTCGATGACGATAACCGTGTTGCCGGTGTCGACCAGCCGCTGGAGCACGCCGAGCAGCTTGCGGATGTCCTCGAAATGAAGCCCGGTGGTCGGCTCGTCCAGCACGTAGATGGTCCGGCCGGTCGCCCGTCGCTGCAGTTCGGTGGCCAGCTTGACCCGCTGGGCCTCGCCGCCGGACAGGGTCGGGGCGGGCTGGCCCAGCCGCACGTAGCCCAGGCCCACGTCGACCAGGGTCTTCAGGTGCCGGTAGATGGCGGGCACCGGCTCGAAGAACCCGGCCGCCTCCTCGATGGGCATGTCCAGGACCTCGGCGATGGTCTTGCCCTTGTAGTGCACCTGCAGGGTGTCGGTGTTGTAGCGGGCGCCGTGGCAGACCTCGCAGGGCACGTACACGTCGGGCAGGAACTGCATCTCGATCTTGATCGTGCCGTCGCCGGAGCAGGCCTCACAGCGGCCGCCCTTGACGTTGAACGAGAACCGGCCCGGCTGGTAACCGCGCACCTTGGCCTCGGTGGTCTGCGCGAACAGCTTCCGGACGTGGTCGAACACCCCGGTGTAGGTGGCCGGGTTGGAGCGCGGGGTCCGGCCGATCGGGCCCTGGTCGACGTGCACCACCTTGTCCAGCTGGTTCATGCCGGTGATCCGGGTGTGCTTCCCCGGGACCGTACGCGCGCCGTTCAGCTCCTTGGCCAGCGCGTTGTAGAGGATCTCGTTGACCAGGGTGGACTTGCCGGAGCCGGACACGCCGGTCACCGCGACCAGGCAGCCGAGCGGGAAGGCCACGCTGACGTCACGCAGGTTGTGCTCGACGGCGCCCTTGACCACGACCTCGCGGCTCCTGCTGGGCTTGCGCCGGGTCTCGGGCACCGGGATCGAGGCCCGCCCGGACAGGTAGGCGCCGGTCAGCGACCGCTCGTTGTCGATGAGCTCCTTGACCGGCCCGGACACCACGACCCAGCCGCCGTGCTCGCCGGCGCCGGGGCCGATGTCGACCACCCAGTCGGCGGACCGGATGGTTTCCTCGTCGTGCTCGACCACGATCAGCGTGTTGCCCAGGTCGCGCAGCCGCAGCAGCGTCTCCAGCAGCCGGGCGTTGTCCCGCTGGTGCAGGCCGATCGACGGCTCGTCCAGCACGTAGAGCACACCGACCAGGCCGGACCCGATCTGGGTGGCCAGCCGGATGCGCTGGGCCTCCCCGCCGGCCAGCGTGGCCGAGGCCCGGTCCAGGCTCAGGTAGTCCAGGCCCACGTCGAGCAGGAAGCCGAGCCGGGCGTTGACCTCCTTGAGGATCTGGGCCGCGATCTGCCGGTCCCGCTCGGACAGGTTCAGGTCCAGCATGAGTTTGGCCATCTCGCCGATGGGCAGCGCGCAGATGTCGGCGATGGTCCGGTCGTCGATGGTCACGGCCAGCGCGATCGGCTTCAGCCGGCTTCCCCGGCAGCCCGGGCACGGCACCTCGCGCATGTAGCCGGCGAACTTCTCCCGGCTGGAGTCGCTCTCGGCCTCGGAGTGCCGCCGCTCGACGTAGGGGATGACCCCTTCGAACTGGGTGTAGTAGGAGCGCTCGCGGCCGTACCGGTTGCGGTAGCGGACGTGCACCTGCTGGTCGTAGCCGTTCAGCAGCGCGTCACGGGCCTTGGCCGGCAGCCGCTCCCACGGGGTGTCGAGCCGGAACCCCAGCGAGTCGCCCAGCGCCTCGACCAGCCGGGCGAAGTAGTCGCTGACGTGGCCGCCGCTCCACGGCGCGATGGCGCCCTCGTCCAGGCTCCTGGCCGGGTCGGGCACGATCAGCTCGGGGTCGACCTCCATGCGGGTGCCCAGGCCGGTGCAGTCCGGGCAGGCACCCCACGGGGAGTTGAACGAGAACGACCGCGGCTCCAGCTCGTCGAACGACAGGTCGTCGTACAGGCAGGCCAGGTGCTCGGAGTACATACGCTCCCGGTGCGGGTCATCGTCCGGCAGGTCCACGAAGTCCAGCACGACCACGCCGCCGGACAGGCCCAGCGCGGTCTCGACCGAGTCGGTCAGCCGCCGCCGGGCGGTGTCCTTGACCGCGAGCCGGTCCACGATGACCTCGATGTCGTGTTTCTCGTACTTCTTCAGCGTCGGCAGGCTGCCCGCGGCGGCGTCGTCGAGGCGGACCATCTGGCCGTCGACCCGGGCCCGCGAGTACCCCTTGGTCTGCAGCTCGCGGAGCAGGTCGGCGTACTCGCCCTTGCGGCCGCGCACCACCGGGGCCAGCACCTGGAACCGGGTGCCGTCCTCCAGCTCGAGGACGCGGTCCACGATCTGCTGCGGGCTCTGCCGCGCGATCGGGCGCCCGCACAGCGGGCAGTGCGGCTTGCCGACCCGGGCGAACAGCAGCCGCATGTAGTCGTAGATCTCGGTGATCGTGCCGACCGTGGACCGCGGGTTGCGGCTGGCCGCCTTCTGGTCGATCGACACGGCCGGCGACAGCCCGTCGATGAAGTCGACGTCGGGCTTGTCCATCTGGCCCAGAAACTGGCGCGCGTAGGCCGACAGCGACTCCACGTAGCGGCGCTGGCCCTCGGCGAAGATCGTGTCAAAGGCCAGGCTGGACTTTCCTGAACCGGACAGCCCGGTGAACACGATCAGGGAATCTCGAGGCAGGTCGATCGAGACGTCCTTGAGATTGTGCTCGCGTGCGCCGCGAACGAGAAGTCGGTCAGCCACTTGGGGTCTCTGCTCTCTCTGGGCTCTCTCAGGCTCAACAAACTCAACCGTGCCGCGTTGACGCAGGTTGCGGGGGTAGGCACAAGGCCACTTCAACTGTAGCCAGGGGGTCTGACAAAACCGGGTCGCTTCCGGATGGCGACCGTCCCCGCTGCCCGCCCCGTGGCCCCGTGGCCCGTCCGGCGGTGTCAACGCTGACGGCGGGTGCCGTCTTCCCCGGCCGGACCCGGGTCCGGCCGCCGATCATCCGGTGATGACCGCGACCACCGTGCTGCCGGCCGCGAACGCCAACCCGAACTCGGCGCTGATCAGATCGTCGCGTTTCAGGATCAGATGGAAGGTAGCGGCACCGGGTCCCGGGCCGGTGATCGGCTGGATCGGCGATGGCAGCCGCGCAACCCCGGGCAGGGAACTGGGGCTGAGCCCGCGCGCGGCCGAGCGCAACCACCTGCCCCTGGCCTGGCCCGGCGGCGCCGGCAGAGGCCTGACGCTTTTCGCCAATCGCGCGGCTGGCCGCGGCTCTAGGCTCGGGCTCACCATCCACTGGTTGACCGAGGAGAGCCCGATGCCACCCACCAGCCGCCACGGCAAAGTGTGCTACCTGCAGATCCCCGCCGACGACGCCGACGCCTCGGCCCGGTTCTACACCGAGGTGTTCGGCTGGTCCCTGCGGCGGCACGGGGATGGCACCCAGGCCTTCGACGACACCATCGGCGAGGTGAGCGGGATGTTCGTCCCCGGCCGCAAGCCGTGGGCCGGCCAGCCCGGCCTGATCGTCGACATCATGGTCGACGACGCCGAGCAGGCCGTGGCCGCGATCGTGGCCCACGGGGGCGAGATCGTCCAGCCGATCGGCGGTGACGCCCCGGAGATCACGGCCCGGTTCCGGGATCCGGCCGGCAACATCCTGGGCATCTACCAAGAACCCCCGCAGTAACCTCCGCTGCTCTCCGTGTGGCCCCAGCGGGCCGGCGGGCGATTGTAATCAATTGGATGCAATGGGTGTTCGTGAGGGCAAGCGGGTCCGGGCCTCGCTGCGTACGATTGGCGCGTGACGTACACCGGGAATGTGAAGGTCGGCGGGCCGTCCGACACGCGTGAGCTCGACGGCCTGACCGTCACCAAGCTGGCCGTCGGCCCGATGGACAACAACGCCTACCTGCTGCGCGATACGAGCACGGGCCAGGGCCTGCTCATCGACGCCGCCAACGAACCCGACCGCATCATCGCGATGGTCGGCGACACCCCCATCACCTGGCTGGTGACCACCCACCGGCACTGGGACCACTGGCAGGCGCTGCAGGACGTGCACGCCGCCGTCGGCGGGGTCGTCGTGGCCCAGACCGAGGACGCGCCCGAGCTGCCCATCGCCGTCGACGACGACCTGTCCGACGGCGACATCCTGCGGTTCGGCGACGCCGCGGTGTCCGTGATCCACCTGCGCGGGCACACCCCCGGCAGCGTGGCCATCCGCTACGACGCCGAGGGCCGGCTGGCCGACACGCCGCACCTGTTCACCGGGGACTCGCTGTTCCCGGGCGGGCCGGGCAAGACCGGCAGCCCGGCCGAGTTCACCTCGCTGATGAACGACCTCGAGGAGCGGGTGTTCGGCCGCCTGCCCGACGCCACCTGGGTCTATCCCGGGCACGGCGCCGACACCACCCTGGGTGCGGAGCGTCCGCACCTAAGCGAGTGGCGGGCCCGGGGCTGGTAACAGGTCCCGGGCGTAGCGGACCTCGGGCGCGCCCGCGAAGCTGGGGTGCTCGCCGCCGCGGCGCCGGAACCCGGCCCGCTCGTAGAACCGCCGGGCCCGGTGGTTGTCGCGGAGCACCCACAAGATCATGCGCGGGTAGGCCTCGGCCCGGACCGCGGCCAGCACCTGGTCCATCAGGGCCCGGCCGGTCCCGGTCGACCACTGGTCGGGCGCCACGTACAGCGCGTACAGCTCGGCCACCAGCGGCCGCGAGCCGGGACCGCCGCCGGCGCGAGCCTGCCTGGGCCGTCCATCCACCCCGCGTTCGATCCCATAGGACGCGTAACCGGTGATGGCGGCGGCCGGGCGGGCGGCGGGATGCGGAGCGGGAGAGGGCTGGTCTTCGGCCACCAGCACGTGGGACCAGGGCCGCTCGGCGAACCGGGCCCGCTCGCGAGCCGGGTCGGTGCGGGCGATGACGCTCTCGATGATCTCGGGGGCCAGGATGCCGCCGTAGGCCGCGGGCCAGGAGGCTCGCCGGACCGCGACGATGCCCTCGGCGTCGTCGGCCGTGGCCGGCCGGATCAGCACCACGGCGCCAGCGTACGGGTGCTGCTCCGTGGGGGCAAAGGTAACCATGCTCCCCCTCTTAGGGACCCTGGGATGTCTTTGCGCCCCGTGCGGCCCGGGGCCGGCCGGGGACCCGGGGGCCGGGGCCGCGGGGGCGGGCGGCGCGGGGCGGGGGTTGGGTGCGGGGCGGCACCCGGAGGTTCCAAGGGCCGGGTGCCACCCCGCCGTACCGTGTCGGGGTACGGGCTTAACTGCTGGTCTGGTACACGGCCACGTAGCCGACGCTCATGGCGGCGCCGGAGCTGGTCGAGCCGTCCGGTGAGGTGCAGCCGCAGACCCCGTTGGGGAAGCCGCCGCCCATGGCCAGGTCCAGGATCAGGAAGAAGCCGTGATCGACGGCCGCCTGCCAGGTGGACGCTCCCACCTGGCTTTCGGTCACCGTGTAGTAGGCGTTGCCGTTGAGCAGGAAGGTGATCGACTCGTTGCTGGTGTCGGTGCGGTTGATGATGGCCGAGTACGTGTTGTAGCCGGTCTGGCAGCCCGAGCACGCGGTCGCGCCGCTGCCCAGGCCGTTGGTCTCGTTACAGGGGCCACCGGGGTCGGTGCCGCAGTGGAAGGTCCCGTACAGATCGGACTGAGCGTTGACGTCTTCCATGATGTCGATCTCGCCGGTGGACGGCCAGCTGGCGCAGTCCATGGTGCCGGACGTGCCCGCGCCGCTGGACCGGAAGCCGTCGCCCAGCATCCAGAACGCGGGCCAGTAGCCCAGGCCGCTGGCCGGGTTGGGCTGCTCGATCGAGGCCGAGACCTCCAGCTCACCGCCGGCCGGGGCCTCGAAGTCGCCGGCGGTGGTCTCGATCCGCCCCGACGTCCACGAGCCGCCCGAGTTGACCGGCGTGATGTTCAGGTGGCCGTTGCCGTCCTCGGCGACGTTGGCGGTGGAACTGGTGTTGCTCTCCACCTCGCCGGTGCCGTAGCTGGCGGTGCAGCCGGTGCCGTTGTACTGGGTGCCGGTGTCGTAGGTCCAGTTCGAGTCGACCGCAGATCCGGCCGCCCCGGAGAAGTCGTCGCCGAACACCGTGGTCCAGCCGGACGGCGGCGCGGGCACGGTGGTGGCGCTGGCCGGGGCGGCCACGCCCGCGACGACCCCGGCCACCAGCAGCAACGGGGTCACGGCGGCGGCGCAGATCCGCCAGCGGGCCCGTGGGCCGGGGGCGCCGCGCAAGCGGGAGGGCGCGGCGGCCCCGGGCGGGCCTTCCGGCCGCGAGCCCGCGGGCGCCCGGGCGGGCGGCTCGGCGGGCGCCCCGGCGGGCGGGCGGCCGGTAAGTCCTTTGGCCGTGCGGAGGTGATATCGCATACGAGGGTCCCTTCGTGGGGTTCGGCTCGGCGTTTCCCCGCTCGGTTCTGGGTCCTGGTGCTACTCCTTCGGTTCGGCCGGGCAGCCGCAGCTGCGCCGGATGACGAGTTCGGTCGGGAGGGTCTCGGCGCGGGCGGGCTCGGTGCTGCCCTCGATGCGCTCCAGCAGCCGGGCGGCGGCGCGGACGCCCAGGTCGCGGACGGGCTGCCCGACCGTGGTCAGGGCCGGTTCCACCACCCGGCCCGGGAAGATGTTGTCGAAGCCGGTCACCGCCACGTCCCCGGGCACGTCGATGCCGGACCGCTGCAGCTCGCGCATGACGCCGATCGCCATCTGGTCGTTGGCGCAGGCCACGGCCTCGGGGATGGCTTCGCGGCCGAGCAGGACCCGGGCCGCGGTGCGCCCGCTGGCCTCGGAGAAGTCACCGCCGGGCACCACGTCGACGGTGCCGCCGGACACGGTGCGGGCGGCCGAGGAGAACGCGGACAGGCGTTCCACCGCGTCGGGGGCGTCGCGCGGGCCGCCGACGAAACCGAGCCGACGGTAGCCGTGGTGGCCGGTCAGGTGGTTGGTCAGTTCCCGCATGCCCGCCGGGTTGTCGACCCGGACCACGTCCAGGCCCGCCCCGGCCGCCGAGGCGGCGATGGCCACCACCGGCAGCCGCCGGGCCAGCGCCCGCAACTGGGCCGGGGCCAGCACGTCCTCCACCACCAGCAGGCCGTCGACCTTGCCGGACAGGGCCCGGATCCGGTTGTGGAACGGCTCCCCGCTGGGGCCGAACGACAGCAGCAGCGAGGTGTCGGTACCGCGCAGCACCGCCTCCACCGCGTGCACGACCACGTCCACGAACAGCAGGCCGTCCCGCTCGATGTCGGTCTCGTCGACGCCGCGCTCCAGGCCGACCAGGCCGATGATCTCCTTGCGGCGGCGGGACAGCCCCTGGGCCGAGGCGTCGGGGACGAAGCCGACCTCCTCGATCACCGCCAGCACGCGATCCCTGGTCACCGGGCGTACGAGGTCCGAACCGCGCATCACCCGCGACACCGTGGCCGTCGAGACGCCGGCCAGCCGGGCCACGTCGTACACGGTGGGCATGTAGGGTTTCCTCGGTTGTAAGCGGTTACATCCGTGTTGAACTGTGATGCTAGAAGGGCATGTAAGCGGTGTCAATCCCGCACAGTGTCAATCAATTGGGAAACACGACCCGACAAGGAGATCAGATGAGCCAGGCGCGTGACGCCTTTCCGGACGGCTTCCTGTGGGGTGTTTCCACGGCGTCCT
Source organism: Streptosporangiaceae bacterium (assembly GCA_036495425.1). Taxonomy (GTDB): domain Bacteria; phylum Actinomycetota; class Actinomycetes; order Streptosporangiales; family Streptosporangiaceae; genus Bog-532. The sequence goes on from DASXMW010000226.1 coordinate 13,693, forward strand.
ACCAGATCGAGGGGGCGGTGGCCGAGGACGGCCGGGGCCTGTCGATCTGGGACACGTTCAGCCACACGCCGGGCCGGACCACCAACGGCGACACCGGGGACATCGCCTGCGACGCCTACCACCGGGTGGACGAGGATCTGGCCCTGCTGTCCCGGCTGGGGGTGAACAGCTACCGGTTCTCGATCGCCTGGCCGCGGATCCAGCCCGACGGGCGGGGCGCCCCCAACCAGGCCGGCCTGGACCACTACCGGCGCCTGGTCGACCAGCTGCTCGACCGCGGGATCACCCCGCTGGTCACGCTGTACCACTGGGACCTGCCGCAGGCGCTGCAGGACAAGGGCGGCTGGGCCACCCGGGACACGGCCGCGCTGTTCGCCGACTACGCCGGGATCGTGGCCGGGGCCCTGGGCGACCGGGTGCAGCGCTGGATCACGCTGAACGAGCCGTGGGTGGCCTCCAGCATGGGCTACCGCAGCGCCGAGCACGCGCCCGGGATCGCCGACCCGCGCCAGTACGTGGCGGCAGTGCACCACCTGCTGCTGGGCCACGGCCAGGCCACCGCCGCGGTCCGCGCGGCCACGCCGTCGCCGCAGGCCACGCAGGTCGGCATCACGCTCAACATGGCCCAGGTCTACCCGGCCGACCCGGCCAGCCCGGCCGACCGGGAACTGGCCGCCGACATCGACGCCGACCTGAACGGGGTGTTCCTGGACCCGCTGACCCGCGGCAGCTACCCGGACCGGCTCGGTGAGGGCCAGGCCCCGGGCGGGCAGCTGATCCGGGACGGCGACTTCGACGTGATCCGGGCCCCGATCGACTTCCTGGGCGTGAACTACTACGCGCCGCACATCGTGGCCGTGCGCGAGGACGGGATCTTCCGGCGCGGTGATATCCCGATGCCGTGGCGGCCGGGGGGAACGTTCGTGCAGCCCGGCCACCTGCCGGTCACGGCCATGGGCTGGCTGGTCGACCCGAACGCCCTGTACGACCTGCTGGTCCGGGTCAGCGAGGACGCGCCGGGGGTGCCGCTGTACATCACCGAGAACGGGGCCGCCTGCTACGACTACGTGAACCCGGACGGCATCGTGGAGGACCCCGAGCGCATCGCCTACCTGCAGGGCCACCTGCAGGCGGTCCGGCGCGCGATCACCGACGGGGTGCCGATGCGCGGGTACTTCGCCTGGTCGCTGTTGGACAACTTCGAGTGGGCCCACGGGTACTCCAAGCGGTTCGGCCTGGTCTTCGTGGATTACGGAACCCAGCGGCGCATCCCCAAGCGGAGCGCGGATTGGTACGGGGAGGTGGCCCGGTCCAACTCCGTGGCCGCGGCCGGGTAGGCCCCGGGTCCCTGGGCCTGGGTCAGGGGGTCTCGGGCTGGCCCTGGGACTTGCCCCAGGAGTCGGGGATCGTGGTGTAGCCGTGCCCGCTGTAGGTGCCGATCTCGTCGGCCAGCGAGGACGACGTCAGCCCGTCCCCGGCTTTGAGGGCGGACAGGATCAGCGAGTAGGCCCCGTTGTTCAGGTAGGCCACGGTGGCGTCCACGCCGTCCTGGACCGAGGGGTAGGAGTACAGCGAGTAGCAGCAGCCCTCGGCCTTGATCGGGGTGCCACCGTAGCCGGGCTGGCTGACGTTGACCGGGTTGTTGGCCCCGACGATCCCGTACGGCGGCGACCCGGCTTCGTTCTGCATCCAGTAGCCGAGCGAGCTGACGTTGGCGTCGGTGATGGGGTCGCCCAGGCCCTTGAGGATGGCTTCGGACCAGGCCAGCTCGTTCGACCCCCTGGGGGTCTCGTACTCGGCCGTGGCCTGGGGCGTGAGCGTCGAGGACGGCGCTGAGGCGGCCGGCGCCGGGGTGGGCGAGGCGGGCGGCGTGGACGGAGCCTGCGTTGGGCTCGGGGCCGGACGGGCCCTGGGCGGCCGGGCCTGGGCCATCTCGGGCGGCCGGATCATCACCGCCGCGCCGTCCGGGCTGCCCTGGTTGTGCGTGGGGGCGGCGGTGGCCGGGCGGAGCTGGCTCTCGGCGGCGACGTTGCGGTGCGGGCCGGGGACGACGGTGAACGCGGCGACTCCGAACGCGCCGAGGGCGACCGCGGCCACGGCCCAGCTCACCCGGACGGCGGTGCCGTTCCCGGTGTCGCGGAGGCGAGTCAGCAGGTCAATGGCTGGATGCTAGTGGATCTTCGGATCAGGCAGAGAACGAAACGCGGAAATAGGGGCGTGCCGGTTAATTTCCGTCCAGCTCGCGCGGGCTGCCGCTGACCTCCCGGTAGACGGCCAGGGCGGCCTCGGTGGCCTGGTTGACCGAGGGCAGAGTGCGGGCCCGGTCCTGAGCCGCCTCGGCCAGCCGGGTGGCCAGGGCGCCGTCGGTCAGCACCCGGCGGACGGCGGCGGCCAGCGCGGCCGGGTCGTCCGGCGGGACCAGCAGGGCGGCGTCGTCGCCGGTCAGGTCGGGGGTGCCGCCGGCCCGGGTGGCCACGATGGGGCGGCCGGCCCGCAGGGCCTCGGCGAGGATGAGCGGCTGGCCTTCCCAGCGGCTGGGCAGCACGAACACGGTGGCCGCGGCCAGCAGGGCGGCCACGTCGCTGCGCTGGCCGAGCAGGACCACCGCGTCACCGAGCGGGGCGGCGGCCGCGGCCAGTTCGTCGCGCAGCGGGCCCGAGCCGGCGATGGCCAGCCGCGGCGCCGGGGACAGGTCCTGCCAGGCGCGGGCGGCCTCGATCAGGGTGGCGAAGCCCTTCTGCGGGGCCAGGCGTCCGGCGGCCAGGATCAGCGGGCGGTCCTGGCTGCCGAGTTCCTGGCCGATCGCGTCCGGGGTGGCCGGGGCGTCCGGGGTGGCGGGGGCCGTCGCGGTGGCCGGGGTGGCCGGGCTGTAGGGCGGGACCAGGGCGCGGCGGACGTCGCGGGCGCCGGCCCGGCGCATCCGCTCCTCCAGGTCGCCGGACACACACAGCGTCACGGCCGCGCTGCGGGCGGCCAGGAACTGCAGGCCCTGGTACACGGTGGCGCTGGCCCCATGGGCGGGTGGCGCGTTGTGCACCGTGACCACCAGCGGCAAGGCCGCCCGGGAAGGACGGGTGGCGAGGGTGAGAGCCAGTGCGGCCAGCGCGCCGGCCCGCAGGCCGTGGGCGTGCACCACGTCCGGCCGTTCCCGGCTCAGCACCCGCCGCAGCCGCAGCACGGCCAGCCCGTCCCGGACGCTGGGCCGGTCACCGAACTGGACGGTCTCGAACCGGACCGGGGCCGCGCCGGGCCGGGCCGGGCCCAGCCCCTCGCCGAAGTCCCGCGCATGCTCAGACGGCCCGCAGACCACGGCGGGCACGCCGCGGACCGCGCAGCCGGCCGCCAGCATCTGCACGTGGCGCAGGGTGCCGCCGGCGGTGGTGCCGAGCACGAGCGCGACTTTCACTGGGGGCTCCCGGCGGGGTCATCGGGGGTGGGCGGGCGGCCGCGGCCCAGGCGGCTGAGCAGGCGGGCGGTGACGGCCCGCAGGTCGCCGCCGTCGGTCAGGAAGGTCACGCCCAGGAACGCTACCGTGGCCACGGTAGCGGCCAGCACGGTGACGCCCGCGCTGGGCAGGAACCCGTGCACGGGCAGGGCCCGGGCCACGCCGAATCCCGCCGCCGCCCCGGCCAGGCCGCCGGCCAGCCCAGCCAGGGCGGCGCGGGGCAGCCCGGCCAGCGCGGCCGGCCCCAGGGCCCGCCGCACCGCCACGGTCAGCGCGATCCCGGCGGCGATCAGCCCGATGGTGGTGCCCAGGCCGAGCGCGGGCACCACCCAGCCGCGGGGCACGAACGGCACGATGGCCAGGTCGGCCGCGATGACCAGCAGCCAGCCGCCGGTCATGGCCACCGCCGTGACCCGGGTGCGCCCGGCCGCGTACAGGATCCGTGACAGCGTGGCGGTCAGCCCGTATCCGGCCAGGCCCGGCGCGAACAGGGCCAGCGAGCCGGCCAGCTGGTGCGCCTGGCTGGTGTCGTGACTGCTGAACACCTGGGCCAGCGGCAGGCAGGCGCCGGCCAGCACCGCCGCCCCCAGCCAGGACATCAGCATCACGGCCCGGCTGGCGGCGGCGCTGGTGGCCCGGAACTCGGCGCCGTCCGCCGTCTGCGCCGACAGCAGCGGGAACGCGCTGGTGGCCACGGGCACGGCCAGGCTCGCGTAGATGATGAAGAACACCTGCCAGCCGTAGCTGTACAGGACGAGGGCGCCGTTGCCGCCGCGGGCATTGGACAGCACGATCGCGGCCACGGTCGACAGGTCCTGGGCGATCAGCGTGAGCACGCCCGCCACCGCCAGCCGGGAGACCCGGCCCGCCACGCCGTCGGGGAACCGCAGCGCGGGCCGCAGCCCCAGCCGCAGCCGGCCGACCGGGAACGCCCCGGTCAGGGCCAGGGCCAGCACCCCGGCGGTGGTGCCCAGGGACAGGGTCAGCTCGGCGCTGGCGGGCAGGGCCCCGGGGCGGTTCTGGAAGCCGTGCCCGAGGGCCCCGAACGCGAAGTAGGCCGCCACCACGACCACGCTGGACACGATCGGGGCCAGGGCCGGGGCCGTGAACCGGCGGTGCGACTGCAGGATGCCGTACAGCACCACGGCCAGCCCGTAGAGCGGGATCTGGGGCGCGAACGCGACCAGCATCCGGCCGCTGGCGGCCAGCGTGGCCGCGTGCGCGCAGCCCCGGGCGGCCGGGATCAGCACCGTGGTCAGCGGGCCCGCGATCAGCGCGATGACCACCGCGGCCGGCACCAGCAGCAGCACGGTCCAGGTCAGCAGGGCCGACGCGATCCGCCGGGCCTCGGCCGCGCCGTCCCGGCCGCGGGCCAGCGGGCCGGCCAGGACCGGCACCACCGCGCTGGTCAGGGCGCCCCCCAGCACGATGTCGTAGATGATGTTGGGCACCTGGTTGGCCGTGGTGTAGGCGGTGCCCACGCAGCTGGCCCCGACCGTGTGCGCGAACACCAGCTGGCGGCCGAACCCCACCACGCCGGAGGCCACGGTGAGCACGCCGATGATCGCGGCGGCCCGGCCGATGCCCCGACCTGGCTGCTGGTCGGCGCCCCGCTCGGCCACCGGCGCGGTCACGGAGTCGCGGTCACGGGGTGGGCACGGCGGCGGCAGGCGTCTCCGTGGCCGGGGTGCCGGTCTTGTGGCCGTTGGCGCTGGCCGGGGCGGCGGCGTGGGCCGGGCGGCGGCCCAGCATGTCCAGCCAGTGCAGCGGCGGCGTGCGCCGGATGACCTTGGTGAAGCTGACCACCTCGCTGACCGCGGTCAGCCCGGTCACCCCGGCCAGCAGGGCCAGCCGGCTGCGCCGGGTCAGGCTCGCCGCGGCGGCCGCGCCGAGCATGGCCCCGAGACTGTTGGCGCCGGCGTCGCCGAGCATGGCTCGCTCGCCGAGGTCGTCCGGGAGCAGGGCCGCGGCCGCGCCGAGCGGGACGGCCACCGTGGCCGCTCCCCCGCGCGGGCCGGGCTTGGCGGCCAGCTGGGTGAGGCCGATCGGGAGCCCGGCCGCCAGCGTGACCTTGATCGCGCGGCCGGGGCGGAGGTCGAACAGGTTCAGCAAATTGGCGCTGCCCGCCACCAGGGCCGTGTTGATGGCCACGTCCACGGGCGGGCCGCCGGTCAGCGCGGCCGCGACCAGGCCGGTGGCGCCGATGCCACCTAGCTTGACCGAGCCGGTGGTGATCTCGCCGTGGGCCAGCGCGCCCAGGTGGCCCTTGAAGCCGCGCTTGGCCCCGGACCCGGCGATGTCGTCGTAGCCGCCGAACGCCCCGGCCCCGGCGGCCGCGGCCACCAGGGCGGCCCGGGTGCGGACGGGCAGGCCCGGCGCGATCAGCGCGGCCGCGGCCCCGGCCGCGGCCACCGCCGGACCTTCCAGCAGCGTGACCGGCTCACCGCGGTGGTTGGTCCGGCTCCACTGGGTGGCGCCGCCCGGCGGGTTGCGGGTCAGCGCCGTGTAGGCGGCCCGGGCCGCCGCCGCCGCGATGACCGCCGTCGCGGCCGAAGCCGCCGCACGCCGGGCCTTGGTCATCTACTTCCCCTTAGAAGAATTTTTCTGCGAGGCACTCGATGAGGCACTCGGGGTCGGCGCCGGGCTGGGTCCCGCAGAGTTAGCGTTCGACTGAGTACCGAAGCTACCGGGCTTGTGCCCGTTCATCTGCTGCTCCAGCGCCTGGACGGCAACGATTTGGCCAACGACCGAGTCGGCGTTGTCGACGGTGGAGGCGTTGTTGGCGGCACCGCTGGACCGCACGGCCGAGATCGCGCTGCCCTGGCCGGACCCGGACGACGAGCCGGCCACCAGCGTGGCCTGGCTGGCCTGGCCGAACTCCTGGGCCAGGGCCACCACGGCCTGGTTGACCGGGTCGGAGTTGCCGTCCTGAGGCGCGGTGGCCGGGGTCACGATGACCGCCAGCGTGGCCCCGGACGTGGGGTGGCCGCTGACCGAGATGAACTGACCGGCCGAGAAGCTGGACACGATGGTCTGCGCGTCCTGGTTGCTGATCGACCCGTTGCTGTTGCCATTGCTGTTGCTGTTGCTGTTGCCGGAGTTGCCGTTCCCGTTCCCGTTCTTGCCGTTGCCCGACTTGCCGCCGGACCCGGAGTTGCCGTCCTTGGACACCAGCGCGGCCGCCAGCACCTGGGCCGCCTGCTGCTGCGGGCTGCCGTTGGTCAGCGTCATGCCGGACGGCGTCGCCTGCTGGGTGAGCTGGTCGAGCAGGCTCAGGTTGCCGGCGCTGGTGTCGGCGAACTTGGCCGACAGCGCGACCTGGCCGCTGACCGTGGCGCCGGCGTCGGTCAGGCCGGTCTTGATGCCGTTGACCACGCTGCCGGGGGCGCCCGGGGTGGTCACGATGACGACCCGCTTGCTGTCCAGCAGGTGCTTGACCAGCACCGGCTCGGCCGCCTGGGCGAACTGGCGGTCGCCCTGGACCTGCTGCTGGAGGGTGCTGTTCTGGTTGTCGGCCGCCTCCAGCTTGGCGCTCAGCGCACTCGAGGTGCGATCCAGCGCGGAGAAGGCGGCGCCCCGTAGCTCGGTCGAGCCGAGCACGATCCCGACCGCCAGGGCCAGGAAGACGGCGACGATGGAAACCAGGTGGTAACGGAAATCAATCACGTAAACAATCCGGTCAGCCAGGACACGAACGAATGCCACGTTGCGTCGAAGTATCGGACGAGGATGGGCTCGGCCGGTGAGGCGGCCACCGCGACGAGCACGGTCACGGCCGCGGCCAGCGCCAGCACGACCAGGGACCAGCTGGAGATCCGGCTCCGGTAGAGCCGGCTGACCCCCTTGGCGTTGACGATCTTGGTGCCGACGCGGAGCTGAGTCAGGAACGTGCTGGCCATCCCGGACCGGCCCTTGTCGAGGAACTCCTCCAGGGTCCAGTGGGTACCCACGGCCACGATCAGGCTGGCGCCCTTGCCGTCGGCCAGCAGCAGGGCCACGTCCTCGCTGGTACCCGCGGCCGGGCAGACCGCCGCGACCAGGCCCAGCTCGTTGACCCGGTTCAGGCCGGGAGCCCGGCCGTCGGCGTAGGCGTGCACGATCAGCTCGGCCCCGCAGCGCAGGGTCTCGTCGGTGACCGAGTCCATGTCGCCGACGATGGCGTCGGGTACGTACCCGGCCTCGAGCAGGGCGTCGGCGCCGCCGTCCACCCCCACCAGCACCGGCCGGTACTCGCGGATGTAGGGGCGCAGGGCGGCCAGGTCCTCGCGGTAGTGGTAGCCGCGGACGACGACCAGGACGTGCCGGCCGTCCATCCGGGTTGTGATCTCGGGCACCGCCACCCCGTCCACCAGGAGCTCGTGTTCCCGCTTGAGGAACTCCATGGTGTTGGCGGCGAACGCCTCGATCTGGGTGACGATCCCGGCCCGGGCCTCGGCCATCATGGCGTCGACCGAATCCGGGGTCTGCGGCGTGCCCTTGGCCGCCACCTGCTCGCCCATGTACAGGGTGTCGCCGTCCAGGCGGACGGTGGCGCCCTCGCGGACCCGGCTGAACACGTCCTGGCCCACGTCGTCGACGAGCGGGATACCCGCTTCCATCAGCAGTTGCGGGCCCAGGTTGGGGTACCGGCCGCTCATGCTGACCGCCGCGTTGACCACGGCCGACACCTTCCGGCTGATCAGCGCGTCGGCCGCCACCCGGTCCAGGTCGACGTGGTCGATGATGGCGATGTCACCGGGCTCGAGCCGTTTGGTGAGGTTCTTGGTCCGGCGGTCCAGGCGCGCCGGGGCGACCACCCCGGGAAGCTCGTTGGACTTTCCGCGGCGGATAGCCGGGATCCTTACGGACGGCACCTTCATCGTTGTTCCATCCTGCCAGAGGCCCCGAGCACACGCCGTCATCTCCATAACTACGGCGTGTTATTAAACACACGCAGATCGTATGCGTTTCGGAGCCGCGCCCCCTGTGGGTGAACAGCCCCCGGGCCCGGCCGTCACTCGGTGCTCTTTCCATAATGGGGGACGGCCGGGGATGCTCCGGCTTTTACCACACCTTGACCGCGCCGAGAAGGGACCTCCGACGTCATGACCGAGCAGGCCGCTGAGAAGATCCGGCTCACTTCCCTGTCCCACGGCGCGGGCTGCGCCTGCAAGCTGCCGCTGGCCACGCTGGACCAGCTCATGGCCACCCTGGGCCAGGGGCCGGGGCTGGCCGGCGCCGCGGGTGACCTGCTGGTGGGGGCGGCCGAGGGGGACGACGCCGCCGTGCTCCGGCTGGACGACGACCGCGCGCTGGTGCTGACCACCGACTTCTTCACCCCGATCGTGGACGACGCGCGGGACTGGGGCCGGATCGCGGCCACCAACGCGATGTCCGACGTGTACGCCATGGGCGGCCGGCCGGTCATCGCGCTCAACCTGACCGCCTGGCCTGGGCAGACCCTGCCGGTCGAGCTGCTGGCCGAGGTGCTGCGCGGCGGCGCCGAGGCCGCGGGGGCGGCGGGGTGCCTGGTGGTGGGCGGCCACACCATCGACGACCCGGAGCCCAAGTACGGGCTGGCCGTGGTGGGCATGGCCGACCCGGCCCGGCTGATGACCGTGGACCGGGCCCGCGGCGGTGACCAGCTGGTGCTGACCAAGCCGATCGGCACCGGGGTGGTGGCCACCGCGCACAAGCGCGGGGCGGCCCCGGACGACGTGCTGGCCGCGGCGGTGGCCGCCATGACCACGCTGAACGGGCCGGCCAGCGAGGCCGCGCTGGCGGCCGGGGTGCGGGCCGCCACCGACGTGACCGGGTTCGGCCTGCTCGGGCACTTGCACCGGATGCTGCGGGCCAGCGGCGTGGCCGCCGAGGTCTGGGCCGACCAGGTGCCGCTGCTGCCCGGGGCGGCCGGGCTGGCCGCGGCGGGCTTCGTCTCCGGCGGCACCAGCGCCAACATGTCCTACCTGTCCGGCGTGACCGACATCGATCCGGACACCGACCCGGACACGGCGGTGCTGCTGCACGACGCCCAGACCTCGGGCGGCCTGCTGATCGCGGTCCCGCCCGCGGACCTGGACCGGCTGCGGGAGGATCTGCGGGCCCGGGGCACGGAGGCGGCCCTGGTCGGCACGGTCCAGGCCGGGGAGGCGGGCCGGATCGCGGTACGGGCCACCACCCCGGTGTGACCGGGCGGACCCTGACCGTGACCGGGCCGGTTCGCGGGCGGGCGTAAAAAGCGGGAATCCGGGTAACCGAGACATCGTTGTTGTCTGAGACCAGCACGCGGCCTTCAGAACGGAACCCCGGGTCTGATCAGCATGAGAAACGGCACCGCCCGGTGCGCCTTGTCCGGCGCCGGGCGGGGAGCCCGTTTTGTCAGACCCTTTTGTTACGTTCGGCCTGAGATGTGCCCGCAGGTGCCTTCCCATGACGAACGAACGGGGGAACCGTGACCTGGACTGTTGAATCGTCCGCCGATGGCGGCCTGACCGAGGAGACCGCGGCCGCGCACGTACACGGCATCGCGTTCAAGACCGGACCGCCGAGCAAGGTCGGCGTTGAACTGGAGTGGCTCGTCCGCGACACCCGTGATCCAGCGCTTCCCGTGCCAGCGAAGCGCACGTTCCCGGCCGTGGCCGATCTCACCGCACCAGCCGTTCTTCCCGACCCAGCCGCGCTGCCCTCCGGGAGCATGCTCACCACGGAGCCCGGCGGCCAGCTGGAACTGAGCTCCGCACCCGCCAGCAGCCTGAGCGAGTGCATAACGGCGGTGCGCGGCGAGATGACCACGCTGCGCCAGGCCGTGGATCGCGCCGGGCTCAGCTTGCAGGGCTACGGCTACGACCCGCTCCGCACGCCGCACCGGGTGCTGAATCTGCCCCGGTACGCGGCGATGGAAGAGTTCTTCGACCGCAGCGGCCCGTGGGGCCGCCAGATGATGTGCAACACCGCCTCGGTCCAGGTCTGCCTGGACGCCGGCCAGGACACCACGGCCAAGGGCGGCTACCACTGGCGGTGGCGGCTGGCCCACCAGGTCGGCCCGGTGCTGGTGGCCGCGTTCGCCAACTCCCCGCTCCGGCGGGGTAAGCCGTCGGGCTGGCGGTCGACCCGCCAGGAGGTCTGGGCCCACCTGGACCCGGGCCGGACCCAGCCCCCGCCGGACGGGGACCGCGACCCCCGCGACACCTACGCCGACTACGCCCTGGACGCCGAGCTGATGCTGGTCCGCCGGGAGGGCTCGCCGTCCTGGGCGGCACCGCCCGGGGTGACGTTCCGGGGCTGGCTGCGTGGGCAGGGCGAACGCCGCCCGACCGTGGACGACCTGACCTACCACCTGTCCACCTTGTTCCCGCCGGTACGGCCGCGCGGCCACCTGGAGCTGCGCATGATCGACGCGCAGCCCGGCGACGACGGCTGGGTCGTGCCCGCCGCCGTGGCCTGGGCCCTGTTCGAGGACCCGGAGGCGGCCGACACCGCCATGGCCGCGGCCGAGCCGCTCACCAACGGGAACGGCCATCCCGGGCACGCCCCCCGGGCCACGGCGGGTCCGTGGCTGCGGGCGGCCCGGGAAGGTCCGGCCGACCCGCAGATCGCGCGGGCCAGCCAGCAGTGTTTCGAGGCGGCCGACGCCGCGCTGGGCCGGGCCAACGCCCCGGCCGCCATCCGCCACTCGGTCGCCGAATTCACCGAGCGCTACGTGCTCCGACGCCGATGTCCAGCCGACGATCAACTCGAGGGGAAACATTGACCGCGTCACACGACACGCCCACCACCCAGGACATGCCCACGCCTCTGGTCACCGCGGAGACCTTGCGGGCCGAGATCGCGGCCGCCCTGACCGCCGCCCGCGAGCGGACGGCCTCGCTCACCGACTGCGTAGAAGAGAATGACCTGATCCGCCAGCACTCGCCGCTGATGTCCCCGCTGGTGTGGGACCTGGCCCACATCGCCAACCAGGAAGAGCTCTGGCTGCTGCGGGCGGTGGGCGGCCAGGACCCGATCCACCCGGAGATCGACCCGCTCTACGACGCCTTCGAGCACCCGCGCTCGGAACGGCCCACGCTGCCGCTGCTGCAGCCGCGGGAGGCCCGCGGCTACGCGGCCGAGGTCCGCGGCCGCGTGCTCGACGTGCTGGAGAAGGCGGCGTTCTCCGGGCGCCGCCTGATCACCGGCGGGTTCGCCTACGGCATGATCGTCCAGCACGAGCAGCAGCACGACGAGACCATGCTCATCACCCACCAGCTGCGCCAGGGCGCGCCGGTGCTGACCGTGGCCCCGCCCGCCGCCGCCCCGGCCGACGCGCTCAGCCTGCCGGCCGAGGTGCCGGTGCCGGGCGGCCCGTTCACCATGGGCACGTCGACCGAGCCGTGGGCGCTGGACAACGAGCGGACCGCGCACACCGTGCACGTGCCGGCGTTCTTCCTCGACACCACCCCGGTGACCAACACCGCCTACCTGGCCTTCATCGCCGACGGCGGCTACGACGACCCGCGGTTCTGGACCCCGGAGGGCTGGGACCACCGGCAGCGGGCCCACCTGACCGCCCCGATGACCTGGCGCCGGGACGGCGGCGACTGGGTGCACACCGTGTTCGGGGTGACCGAGCCGGTACCGCCGGCCGAGCCGGTGCTGCACGTGTCCTGGTACGAGGCGGACGCCTACGCCCGCTGGGCGGGCCGGCGGCTGCCCACCGAGGCCGAGTGGGAGAAGGCGGCCCGGCACGACCCGGCCACCGGCCTGTCCCGCCGGTTCCCCTGGGGCGATGACGCGCCCACCCCCGAGCGGGCCAACCTGGGCCAGGCCAGCCTGCGCCCGGCCCCGGCCGGCTCCTACCCGGACGGCGCCGCCCCGTGCGGCGCCCGCCAGCTCATCGGCGACGTGTGGGAGTGGACGGCCAGCGACTTCCTGCCCTACCCCGGCTTCGAGGCCTGGCCGTACCGGGAGTACTCCGACGTGTTCTTCGGCCCCGATTACAAGGTGCTGCGGGGCGGGGCATTCGGGGTCAGCCCGGCCGCCTGCCGGGCCACGTTCCGGAACTGGGATTACCCGATCCGGCGGCAGATCTTCGCCGGCTTCCGTACCGCGCGGTCGGCGGCTCCGGAGGCCTCCTGATGTGCCGCCACCTGGCCTACCTGGGCCCGCCGGTCACGCTGCGGGAGGCCATCATCGACCCGCCCCTTGGCCTGTACCGGCAGGCCTGGGCACCGCGGATGATGCGCGGCAGCGGCACGATGAACATCGACGGCTTCGGGGCCGGCTGGTACGCCGACGGCGACCCGGTCCCGGCCCGCTACCGGAACTCCGGGCCGATCTGGGCCGACCCGTCGTTCGCCGACCTGACCCGGGTCACCCGCAGCGGCGCGCTGCTGGCCGCGGTCCGGGACGCCAGCGCGGGCACCGAGCCGAGCCCGTCGGCCGCGTCCCCGTTCGGGGCCGACCACTACCTGTTCAGCCACAACGGCACGCTGGCCGGCTGGCCCGGCACGGCCGAGGGGGTGGCCGCCACGCTCAGCCCGCTGGAGTTGCTGAACCTGGACGCCCGGGTCGACTCGGCCCTGCTCTGGGCGCTGATCCTCAAGCAGCTCAGGGGCGGGGCCAGCCCGGACGGCGCGCTGGCCGCGGTGATCGGGCTGCTCGACCAGGCCGGCGTGACCGGCCGGTTCAACTTCCTGCTCACCGACGGCCACGTGATCGCGGCCACCACCGCGGGCCACACCCTGTTCTACCGCCAGGGCCACGACGAGGGCGCCGACAGCGTGACCGTCGCCTCCGAGCCGACCGACGAGGACCCGGCCTGGACCGAGGTCCCGGACCGGTCCCTGGTCACCGCCACCGCCAGCGACGTCAAGATGTCGCCGCTGCTGGTGCCACCCGAGGTCACCGCGGACAGCGCCGAGCGCGTCCAGCACGGCAGTTTCCCCGAAGGCATGGCCGCCACCTCCAGTCCCGACGGAAGGAACCCGAGTAAGTGACGACTTCACTGCACGTCGAGCGTCGCCTGCCCGCCGATTTCCTGGCCGATTCACTGCGCGCGGACGCGCGGGCCGGGCTGACCGCCACCCCCAAATCGCTGCCGCCCAAGTGGTTCTATGACGCGGCCGGCAGCGAGCTGTTCGAGAAGATCACCGCCCTGCCCGAGTACTACCCGACCCGGGCCGAGCGGGAGATCCTGCGAGCCGAGGCGGGCCAGATCGCCGCCGCCAGCGGGGCCGCGACCCTGGTCGAGCTGGGGTCCGGCTCGTCGGAGAAGACCCGGCTGCTGATCGACGCCCTGCGCGCGGCGGGCACGCTGCGCCGCTACGTTCCGGTCGACGTCAGCGAGCAGGCCCTGCTGGCCGCGGCCAGCGCCCTGTTCAGCGACTACCCCGGGCTGGAGGTGGACGGGGTGGTGGCCGACTTCGACGACTACCTGGACCTCGGGGTGGGCGACGGGGCCGAGGATGGTGGCGGGCCGCGGCTGATCGCGTTCCTGGGCAGCACCATCGGCAACCTGCTCCCGGAGGAACGGGCGTTGTTCCTGGCCCGCGTCCGTTCCAGCCTGGCCGCGGGCGACGGCCTGCTGCTCGGCACGGACCTGGTCAAGGACCCGTCGGTGCTGGTGGCCGCCTACGACGACGACGCCGGCGTGACCGCCGCGTTCAACAAGAACGTGCTCGCCGTCCTCAACCACGAACTGGGCGCCGACTTCGACCTGGACAACTTCGACCACGTGGCCCGCTGGGACCCGGACCAGGAATGGATCGAGATGCGCCTGCGCGCGGCCGGCCCGCAGACCGTCCACCTGCCCGCCATCGACCTGACCATCTCATTCGGCGACGGCGAAGAGATGCGCACCGAGATCAGCGCCAAGTTCCGCCGCGAGGGCGTGGCCGCCGAGCTGACCGCGGCCGGCTTCCGCCAGGAACACTGGTGGACCGATAAAAAGCAGCGCTTCGGCCTGTCCCTGGCCGTCCCCGCCTGACCATTCCGGCCTGGGGGTCCGCATGGCACCCCCGGGCCCGTTTGGTCACGCTTGCGGTGGTGCCGGGTTACGCACCGTCTGCGTAGCCGTCCGAGCATGAAGCAATGCATGCCAATTTAAAGCATTACATGCGTAATCGCAGGTCAGCGGTGCCCTACGGTATGCAGTTGTGGTGGATGATCAAGGCCCGGACATTGTGCACGAAGGTCCGAAGACGATCTACGCCCAGATCGTGGACTACATCGAGGCGCACATCGAGTCCGGCGACTGGGAGCCTGGCCACCGCCTGCCCTCCGAGCGGGACATGGCCGAAGCCTGGGGCGTCGCTTACCTGACCATCCGCCGCGCCATGGCCGAGCTGCGCAAGAAGGGCCTGATCGTCAGCGTCCAGGGCCGCGGCACCTACGTGAAGAACCCGGACGACTGACGACCTGGGCTCAGGTCCCTCTCGGCGCTCCGCCACCGGACGCGGTTAGCCTGCCTGATGTGGGCGGAGGCGGGCGGCTGGGCATGCTGCACTGGAACATTCACTCGTGGCGGGACGACCGGAAACGGCCCAATCGCCAGGCGGTCGAGGAACTGATCCGCCGGACGGGGCCGGATGTGGTGTCGCTGACCGAGGTGAGCACGCCCTGGGGTGAGCCGGGGCCGCTGGCGGACCTGGCCGGGCGAGTGGGGTACCGCTGGGTGTTCGTGCCCACGCTGGAGTTCCGCGGGACACCGGCCACCGAGGGTTACGGGAACGCGCTGCTGACCCGGCGGCCGATCCTCGGCGTGCAGCAGTGGCGGGTGCACTCACCGGAGCGCTACGCCGGCAGCGAGCCGACCGAGCCGCGGACGGTGACGCTGGCCCGGGTGGACGTGGGCGGGACGCCGGTGTGGGTGGGCAGCACGCACCTGCCCGCCAGCCAGGCGGGCGACCGGGCCGTGGCGCTGCGGCGGCTGGCCGGCCAGCTGAAGGGCCTGGAGGCGCCGTGGCTGGTGTGCGGGGACTTCAACACCCCGGCCCGGACCTGGCGGGACGACCTCCCGCACGGCGTGACGGTGGCGCCGCGCTGGCGGCGGGCCACGTTCCCGGCCCGCAGACCCGTCCGGGCCATCGACTACGGGCTGGCCTCGCCATCGCTGCGGACCCGAGGTCGTGTCCTTAGATCCCATGGATCAGACCACCGGGCGATATGGGTCTCGGCCGGCTGGGGCGGGACTCCCCCGGCCCGGCCGCCCCGCGCGTGACCGGGCGGGCACCGGGGCAATATGAACTTTGCTCCGGTCAGGGCCGGGGCGATGTCAACATTGCCCCGGTACCTAGGACCGGGCTGCGGGCGTAACTGGACAGGCTGGGCGGGGGCGGGCGGCCGCCGGTCAGGACGCGGGCGGCCGGGTTCTCAGCCAGACGCCGGTGCCGGGCGGGAGGACGTCGCCCTGGATCGGGTGGCTGGCCGCCAGGATCGCCTCATGGGCGGGCAGCCCGGCCGGGGTACCGGACACGTTGATCATGACGGTGACATCCCGGCCGCGGCGGTAGCAGAGGACGTCGGGCGGGGCCGGCAGCCAGGTGAAGCTGTCGGTGGTGAAGGCGGGCTCGGCGTGGCGGACCTGGAGGGCGTGCCGGTACAGGGCGAGCATCGAGTCCGGGTCGGCGGTTTCGGCTTCCACGCTGAGGGCGGCCCAGCCCGGGGGCTGGGGCAGCCAGGTCGGCACCCCGTCCCCGAGGAAGCCGAAGGGCGGGTGATCGCCGGACCAGGGCAGTGGGACGCGGCAGCCGTCGCGGCCCAGGTTGACGTGGCCGGAACGCTGCCACATCGGGTCCTGCCGGTCCTCGGCGGGAATGTCTTCGACCTCCCAGAGGCCCAGTTCCTCGCCCTGGTACACGTAGGCGGTGCCGGGCAGGGACAGTGACAGCAGGGCCGCGGCCCGGGCCCGGCGGGTGCCGAGGGCCAGGTCGGTGGGCTCGCCGATGCGGTGGCCGGGACGGTCGAACGAGGTGTCGGCCCGGCCGTAGCGGGTGACGTTCCTGATCACGTCGTGGTTGCTGAGGACCCAGGTGGCCGGGGCGTTGACCTCGGCGTGGGAGGCCAGGGTGGCGTCGATGACCGAACGCAGCACCGCGCCGTCCCAGGGGCAGCGCAGGAAGTCGAAGTTGAACACGGTCTGCAGCTCGCCCGGGCGCAGGTAGCGGGACATCCGCTCCACGTCGGGCAGCCACACCTCGCCGATCAGTACCCGGTCCCCTGGGTAACTGTCGGCGATCCGGCGCCAGGCCCGGTACACGTCGTGGACCTCGTCCCGGTCGACGAACGGGTGCACGCCGGCGGCGGGGTCGTCGGGGTCGTAGTCGGCCATGGCCGGGTCCTTGGCCAGCAGCACCGCGGAGTCGATCCGGAACCCGTCCACGCCGCGGTCGAACCAGAACCGCAGCACGTCCTCGAACTCGGCCTGGACGTCGGTGTTGCCCCAGTTGAAGTCGGGCTGCTCGGGGGTGAACAGGTGCAGGTACCACTGGCCCGGCTGGCCGTCGGGGCCGGAGGCCCGGGTCCAGGCGGGACCGCCGAACTCGGAGATCCAGTTGTTGGGCGGCAGTTCCCCCCGCTGACCGCGGCCGGGGCGGAAGATGAAGCGGTCCCGCTCGGGTGAGCCGGGCGGCGCGGCCAGCGCGGCGGTGAACCACGGCTGCACGTCCGAGCCGTGATTGGGCACGACGTCGAGGATGATCCGGATGCCGAGTTCGTGGGCTTCGGCGATCAGTTTCTCGGCCTCGTCCAGGGTGCCGAACAGCGGGTCGATGGCCCGGTAATCGGCCACGTCGTAGCCGGCGTCGGCCATGGGCGAGGGGTACCAGGGGTTGAACCAGATCGCGTCGACGCCCAGGTCAGCCAGGTAGGACAGGCGGGAGCGGACCCCGGCCAGGTTGCCCACCCCAGCGGCGGCCGCCCCGTCGGGGCCGTCGCCGGCCGCGAAGCTGCGCACGTACACCTGGTAGATGACCGCGTCGCGCCACCAGGGCCGGCCGCCCGGACTGGCCGGGGCGGGCGCCGGGGACGGTGGGGCCAGAGTGTGATCGCTCACGGGGATGTCATGCCTCCGATTTGGTCCGGTGAGGACGCGACGTGGACGGGCCGGCCGGGTGGCCTCAGCCCTTGACGCCCCCTGCGGTCAGCCCAGCCATGATGTTGCGCTGGAAGAACAGGAAGAACACGATGGTCGGGACGCAGGCGATGGCCAGCGCGGCGATGAACACGTCTTCCGGGATGCCGTTGCTCAGGTGGTACAGGCCGATGTTGATGGTCTGCGCCGACGGGTCGCTCAGGACCAGCAGCGGCCAGAGGAAGTCCTTCCACACGTTGACGGCCGCGAAGATCGACACCACCCCGATGATCGGGCGTGAGATCGGCAGTACCACCCGCCACAGGGTCCGGAACGGCCCGGCCCCGTCCAGGGCGGCCGCGGCCAGCAGGTCGGCTGGGACCGAGTCGAAGAAGCGCTTCAGGATGAAGATGTTGAAGCCGTTGGCCACCGACGGCAGCCAGATCGCCCAGGGCGTGTTCAGCAGGCTGAGGTGCACAAACGGCAGGCTATTAGCTGTCAGGTACTGCGGCAGCACCAGCACCGTGGCCGGGATCATCATCGCGGCCAGCATGGCGAACAGGATCAGGTTGCCCAGCACCGGCCGCAGCTTGGACAGCGCGTAGGCGGCGGCCACGTCGAACACCACCTGGAAGATCAGCGCACCGCCCGCGTACAGGATCGTGTTCACGATCAGCCGGCCCAGGCCCAGGTCGTTCCAGGCCGTCACGTAGTTGTGCGGTGCCGGGTGGGCCGGGAACAGGCTGGGCGGGGTCTGGATGACCTCGGACGGCGACTTGAGCCCGCCGGTCACCATCCAGTACAGCGGGAACAGGAAGAGCGCCGCGAACAGCGGGATCATGACGCCGAGCACGATCCAGTAGATGACCTTGCCCCGGCCCCGGCTGAGCTGGGCCGGGGAGATCAGCGTGCGCGGGCCAGACTCAATGGACTTGATGGCGGCCATGGCTATCCCTCCTCGCTGCGGCGGGAGAGCCAGAGATACGCGCCCGCGAATCCCATCAGCACGATCAGCAGCATGATGCCGAGGGCCGCGCCGCTCCCGTAGTTGTTGAACGAGAACGCGTAGTTGTAGATCAGGTAGACCACGGTGGTGGTCCCGGACTGGCCGCCGGTCAGGATCAGCGGCTCCAGGAACACCTGCATGGTGGCCACGATCTGCAGCATCAGCATGAGCGACAGGATGAGCCGGGTCTGCGGGACCGTGACGTGCCAGACCCGGCGCGCCAATCCGGCCCCGTCGATCTCGGCCGCGTCGTACAGCTCGCCGGGGATGCCCTGCAGCGAGGCCAGGTAGACCAGCACCGCGGCGCCCATGTTGCTCCAGGTGGAGAAGAGCACCAGGCAGAGCAGGGCGATGTGCGGAGACTGCAGCCACTGCGAGGTGGGCAGGTGCAGGGCGTGCAGCACGGCGTTGAACAGGCCGCTGTTGTCCGGGGTGTAGAACCACTTCCACAGGAAGGCGGCCGCGGCGGGCGGGATCATGACGGGCAGGTAGACCAGCAGCCGGAAGTAGCCGCGCCAGTGCCGCAGCTCGTTGAGGACGACCGCGGTCACGAACGGGACCGCGTACCCGAACACCAGGGCCAGCCCGGCGAACAGGGCGGTGGCCCGCCAGGCGCCCCAGAAGCTCGGGTCGTGCACGATGTGCCGGTAGTTGGCCAGGCCGACCCAGGTGGTCTCGCCCGCGAAGTTCGTCTTCTGGAAGCTCATGATCACTTCGCGGATCATGGGATACCAGGAGAACAGCGCGAAGCAGAAGATCGCGCCGACCATGAACACGTAGGCGGCGGTGTTGTCGCGGAGCTTGCGAGTGCGCAGGGGCCGGCGTCCCGGCTGGACGCCGGCCCCGCTGCGCACCTTTCGGCCGCCCGCGACCTGACTCACATCAGTCGCGGCCACGGCTCACTGCTGGTTGGCGAGGATGGAGTTGACCTGCGAGGAGAACGTGCCCAGTAGCTGCTTGAGGTTGGCGTTGCGCTGGGTGAGCACGGCCGCCATCACCTTGTCGCCCTGGGCGTAGAGGGCCTGGGCCTGGGGCGGCTCGATCTCGTTCTTCATGTTCGGCGCGGCGTTCAGGTACGGGGTGAAGTTCGACACCGGGATGGTGGCGTTGCTGTCCTCGTCGGAGCTGGTGCTCTTGGCTACCGCGGTGCCCGCGGTCCAGATGTTCGGCTCGGGCAGGCCCACGGGCTGGCCGGCGGCCTTGGCCCGCTTGAAGTTGAACTGGCCCGCGCCCGGGGTGAGGAACTCGAAGTTGAGGAACTTGATGCCGGCCTGGATCTGGGCCGGGGTGTCCTTCTTGCTGAACATGTAGCCGTCCCCGCCGAGCAGGGTGCCGCCGTCGCCGGGCATCGGGCCCTCGGCCAGGTTGGTGTAGGAGGATCCGTACTCCTGGTGGATGTAGGTGACGTTGTCCGGGGCGGCCACGTACATGCCGAGCTTGCCCGAGCCCATCATCTGCGGCAGGTCGTTGTACTGCAGCAGCTGCTTGGACCCCATCGAGTTGTCGGCCCAGCGCATGGCCTGCAGGTTCTTCAGCACCTGCATCCCGGTGGCGTTGTCGAACGAGGCCTTCTGCCCGCTGACCACCGAACCGCCCAGGGAGTACATCTCGGCGGTGAAGTGCCAGCCGCCGACGTTGGCCGCGCTGTAGTCGCCGTAGCCGACGATGCCGCCGCCGAGAGCGCTGATCTTCTTGGCGTCGGCCCGGACCTGGTCCCAGGTGGTGGGCGGCTGGCTCGGGTCCAGGCCCGCGCGCTGGAACAGCTGCTTGTTGTAGAGCAGGCCGAGGGTGTAGTTCGACACCGGCACGCCGTACAGGGCACCGCTGGGGCTGCCGCCCTGGCGGTACAGGTTGACCAAGTCGGACTGGATCGTGCCCAGGTTCTTGACCTGGCTGGCGTACTTGCTGATGTCGGCGGCCTGGCCGGAGTTGATGACGTTGGCGGCGTCGGTGAAGTACGTGTAGAAGACGTTGTCCATCTTGCCGCTGGCCAGCTTGGCGTCGAACGTCGACGGGTCGTCGCAGGGATTGGTGTCGTCGCCCTTGACGGTGATGCTGGGGTTGGCCTTCTCGAACAGCGCGATGTCCTGCACGAAGAACTTCCGCTGGGCGGCCTGGGTCTTGGGCGGTTCGCAGCCCACGGTGATGGTCACATGGCCGCCCGAGCCGCCGGAGCCGCCCGAGCCGGATCCGCTGCCGCCCGAGCTGCAGGCGGCCATGGAGATCGCGCCGACAACCGCGAGCCCGGCCACGGCGGCGTGCCGTTTGCTGCCAATTTTTTTCATGGGCACCTTCTACGTTGATGGGCCTGGCCTGCCCCACGGTGCGCTGGCCGGACCCGACCGCCCACGATGTGGCGACGCTGACGCTACATCTTGTTACAAGTCGATGCAATATCTGAATAGAAATTTGCAAGATAACGACATCACAACGCAGGAAGTTATCGCAGGTTGAAGGCGTGGAGGTGGCCCGAGAGTCCGCAGGCCGGAGTTTTGTCCGTATTGCGGCGCACGCTCAGGCCGCGGAAAGCCGCGGTGCAGGGGGTGGTCGCCGGGTGGGTCAGGAGACGCGGGCGGTGGAGCCGCGGACGACCAGTTCGGGCTCGAAGAGGAGTTCCTCGGGGGCCACCGGAACGCCTTCGATCTGGTTGACCAGCATGGTCACGACGGCGCGGCCCATGGCCTCGATGGGCTGGCGGACCGTGGTCAGCGGGGGCGCCGTGCAGGTCATCAGGGCCGAGTCGTCGAAGCCGACCACGGACAGGCCGTCCGGGACGGCCAGGCCGGCCCGGCGGGCGGCGCGGACCGCGCCCAGGGCCAGCTGGTCGGACGCGCAGATCACGCCGGTGACCCCGGTCTCGATCAGCCGGGTGCCGGCCGCGTGGCCGCCTTCGACGCTGAACAGGGCGTGCTCGACGCTGACCTTGATGCCGGCTCGCTCGCCCTCGGCCTGCAGGGTGGCCAGCTTGCGGCGGCTGGGCATGTGGTCGGCGGGTCCCATGATGGCACCGATACGGGTGTGACCCAGGGACCACAGATGGCCGAAGGCCTGTTCGCTGGCGACCACGTCATCGGTGGACACGCGGGGAAAGCCGAGCTGGTCCACGGCCGCGTTGACCAGCATGACCGGCACGCCCCGGTCGTGCAGGAGCCGGTAGTGGTCGTGCGGCGAGTCGTCCTCGGCGAAGTGGCCGCCCGCGAACACCACCCCGGACACCTGCTGCTGGATCAGCATGTTCACGTAGGCCGCCTCGGAGAGGCCGCCGGCCGTCCTGGTGCACAGCACGGGCGTGAAACCTTGCTGGGCCAGGCCGCCGCCGACCACCTCGGCCAGGGCCGGGAAGATCGGGTTTTCCAGCTCCGGCAGGACCAGGCCGACCAGCCGGGCCCGGTCGCCGCGGAGCTGGGTCGGGCGCTCGTAACCCAGCACGTCCAGGGCGGTCAGCACCGCGGCCCGGGTCGATTCGGACACGCCGGGGCGGCCGTTCAGCACGCGAGACACCGTGGCCTCGCTCACCCCCGCCTTGCGCGCTACGTCACCCAGCCGTTGAGCCATGCTGCAAGCTTACGGCAAGACCCGTCATTTTCTTGCATGGATTCGGGCCGGGTCAGGAGGCGCGCTCGCGGGCGGCCATGTCGAGGAGTTCCTCGGCGTGGGCGCGGCCGAACTCGGAGTCTTCCAGGCCGGCCAGCATGCGGGACAGCTCGCGGACGCGGCCGGTCTGGTCCAGCCGGGCCACACCACTGCTGGTGACCAGGCCGTCGCTGGCCTTCATGACCACCAGGTGGTTGTCGGCGAACGCGGCCACCTGGGGCAGGTGGGTGACCACGATGACCTGGGCCAGCCGGGCCAGGCGGGCCAGCCGGCGGCCGATCTCGACCGCCGCCTTCCCGCCCACGCCCGCGTCGACCTCGTCAAAGACGAAGGTGGGCACGGGGTCGGCGCCGGCGAAGACCACCTCGATGGCCAGCATGACGCGGGACAGCTCACCGCCGGAGGCGCCCTTGTTCAGCGGCAGCGGGGGCGCGCCGGGGTGGGCGGCCAGCCGCAGCTCCACCTCGTCGGCGCCGTAGGGGCCGGGCTCGTCCAGCGGCTGGACCACCGCGACCAGCGACGCGTGCGGCATGGCCAGCGCGGTCAGTTCCCCGGTCACGTCGCGGGAGAACTTCTCGGCCGCGTCGTGGCGCAGGGCGCTGAGGGCCCCGCCCAGCTCGGTGACCTGGGCGGCCAGCCCGGCCTCCTCCTCGGCCAGCGCGGTGATCCGCTCGTCGTCGCCCTCCAGCTCGACCAGCCGGGCGGCGGCGGGCTTGGTCCAGGCCAGCACCGCGGCCAGGTCACCGACGGGGTCGGCCCCGTCGGGGAGCCCCTCAGCGCCGGGCGCGGTCAGCTCGGCCGCGGCCCGGGTCCCGTAGGCGCGGACCAGCCGGGCCAGCGCGGCCCGGCGCTCCTGCACCACGGCCAGCCGGGCCGGGTCGGCATCCAGCGCCTCGGTGTAGGAGGCCAGCTCGCCGGCCACGTCGGCCAGCAGGTAGGACGCCTCGGACAGCCGGTCGGCCAGGGTGGCCAGGGCCGGGTCGTGCTGGCGGACCGCCTCCAGCTCCTGCCGGGCCCCGCCGACCAGCGCGGTGGCGTCGGGACGCTCGTAGGCACCCGCGGACGGGTCGCCGAGCAGGGCCTCGTGCGCGGCGGTGGCCGCGGACCGCAGCGCCTCGGCGTTGCCGAGCCGCTCCTCCTCCGCGCGCAGCTGCACCTCTTCGTCGGGAGCCGGGTCGAGCGCCTCGACCTCGGTCAGCGCCTGCCGCAGCCCCTCGGCCTCGGCGATCCGTTCCCGGGCCTGCTCGGTGATCTCGGTCAGCTCGGCCCGGACGTCCCGGTGCCGCTGATAGGCGCGCTGGTAGTCGGCGAGCGCGTGGGCCAGCTCGGACCCGGCGTAGGCGTCCAGGGCCTCGCGCTGCCGGCCCGCCCGCAGCAGCTGCTGCTGGTCGGACTGGCCGTGCACCGCGACCAGGTCGTCGGCCAGGGACATGAGCAGCGACACCGGCACCGACCGGCCGCCCGCGTGGGCCCGCGACCGGCCCTCGGCCGACACCGAGCGGCTGATGACCAGGGCCGCGCCCTCGTCGTCGAGCTCGCCGCCGGCCTCGTCGACCTCGCGGGCCACCTTGCTGCCGGGATCGATGGTCAGCCGGCCCTCGACCACGGCGCGCTGGGCGCCGGGCCGAACCCGGGCCGGGTCGGCCCGGCCGCCGAACAGCAGGCCGAGCCCCGTCACCACCATGGTCTTACCGGCGCCGGTCTCGCCGGTGACCACGGTGAAGCCCGGGTGCAATTCCAGCATCGCGTCGTCGATGACCCCGAGCCCGGTGATCCGGACTTCCTCAAGCATGGCCGTCAACCGTCTCCTCTGTGTAGCCCTCGGGGGCCAAAGCCCCCCAGACCCCCTACGCGGTCTCCGACCGCGTAGCCCTTCGGGTCTTAACCTTCCACGCCTGTATCGGATGTGTCGGGCCGGCCACCGAGCCGGCTCCCACGCCAGCCTTTCACCGGCAGGCCGAACTTGGCCACCAGCCGGTCGGTGAACGGAGCGCCGCGATCGTCGCCGGCCGGGCCGCCGTCTGCGGCGCTCACCCCGTGCAGCCGTGCCAGCCGCACCGGGAGCGCGCCACGCCGGACCTCGACCCGTGCCCCGGGCTCCAAGTCGACCATACGGCGGCCGTCGCACCACATCACGGCACCGGGTGACGCCGCGCCGGCTGGTTCGAAAGGAATTTCGGGTGTCAGCGGCGCGGGACCGCGGCTGGAACCGCCGATGACCTCGACGGCCAGCACCGATCGGGGCGAGACCACCATCGGCCGGGCGAACAGCGCGTGCGCGCTGATCGGCACCATCAGCAGGGCCTCCACCTCGGGCCAGACCACCGGGCCGCCGGCCGAGAACGCATAGGCGGTCGAGCCGGTCGGGGTGGCGCACACCACCCCGTCGCAGCCCCAGCGGGACAGCGGGCGGCCGTCCACCTCGGTCACCACCTCGAGCACGCGCTCGCGGGCCGCCTTCTCCACCGTGGCCTCGTTCAGGGCCCAGGTCACCGCGACCGGCACGCCGTCGTACAGCACCTGGACGTCGATGGTCATGCGCTCTTCGACCACGTAGTGCCGGGCCACCACCCGGTCCACGGTGTCGGCCAGCCCGTCCGGCTCGGCCTCGGCCAGGAAGCCCACGTGCCCCAGGTTCACCCCGATCAGCGGGGTGCCCGCCGGGCGGGCCAGCTCGGCCGCGCGCAGCAGCGTCCCGTCCCCGCCGACCACGATGACGATCTCGGCGCCCTCGGCCGCCCGGGGGCCGGCCGCGACCTCGGTCACCCCGGCGCAGGCCAGGTCGCTGGCCTCCGGGGACAGGACGCGCACGGTCAGGCCGGCCTGGATCAGCCGGGATACCACTTCCCGCGCGCTGCGCAGCGAGTCCTTCCGCCCGGTGTGCGCGACCACCAGGGCGGTCCGCCCGCCGTCACCGGTCCCGCCACCGACACTGCCTTCACCCATTGCTGCTGTGTGCCCCTTCACGGTTCAGTGCGGTCCGTCCGCGATCGCCCGGCGCAGGTCTTCATCGTCCAGCGGCGGGGCACCGCGCCGCAGCCAGACGAAGTACTCCACGTTGCCAGCGGGCCCGGGCAGCGGGCTGGCCGTGACCGCGCGCACGCCCAGGCCCAGTTCGGCCGCTGTCGCGGCCACCGCCGCGACCGCCTCGGCCCGCAGTTCAGCATCGCGCACCACGCCGCCGGCCCCGACCCGGCCCTTGCCCACCTCGAACTGGGGCTTGACCATGAGCACGAAGTCGGCGTCTTCGGCCGCGCTGGCGACCAGGGCGGGCAGGACCAGCGACAGCGAAATGAAGGACAGGTCCCCGACCACCAGATCCGGCCGGCGTCCGTCCGGGCCGGCCGCCTGAGCGGGCTCCAGGGACCGGACGTTGACCCGGTCCCGCACGGTGACCCGTGGGTCGGTCCGCAGCGACCAGGCCAGCTGGCCGTACCCGACGTCGACCGCGACCACGTGGGCGGCGCCCGCCCGCAGCAGCACGTCGGTGAACCCGCCGGTGGACGCGCCCGCGTCCAGGGCGACGCGGCCGGTCACGGCGAGGTCGCCGAAGGCGGCCAGCGCCCCGGCCAGCTTGTGGCCGCCGCGCGAGACGTAGCCGGGGTCGTCGTCGTCCTCGCCGATGATGATCGGGGTGTCCCGGGTCACCTGGGTCGCGGCCTTGGTGGCGGCTTCCCCGTGGACCAGGACCCGGCCGGCCGCGATGAGCTCGGCGGCCTGCTCCCGGGACCGGGCCAGCTGGCGGCGGACCAGTTCCGCGTCCAGCCGGGCCCGGCTGGCGCCGGGCTTCTTACGGGCGGTACGTCCGGTCATGGCGCCCCGGGCGCGCGCTGGTTGTCCCCCGGGCTCAGCTCGCCGAGCACCTCCCGGAGCCGGTCGTGCACCTCACCGAGGATGGCCGGGTGCTCGGCCAGCGGTGCCTCGTCCAGCCGGCCGAGCTGGGCCACGGCTTCGTCGACCCGGGAGTCGCCGGTGCCGTTGAGCCCGTCCAGGCTGATCCGGACGATGTCGCTGGCTGTGTTGCTGGCTGTGTTGCTGGGGCCGGCGGGGTTCGCGGGGCTGGGGTGGGGCATGCCTTGTCCTGGTGGTGAAGTGCCGTCGGTCATGTCGTTGGTGTCCCTCAGCTCAGTGGCGTTCGGGGTGCGCTACCCTCCGCGTTGAACGCTACCGTCCCGATGATCGTGGAAAGGGCAGCCGCGATGGCGAGCGCCGAAGAATGCCAGCGGGCTTTCGAAAGGCTGATCGGCCGGCTCTCCGAGCTGGACCCCGGGGATCGGGACGCCTTCTTCAGCGGGCGCTCGTTCTCCTGCCAGGTACCGGACCTCAAGGTCACCTACGTGACCCGGTTCGGGCCGTCCGGCGCCGACCCGGTGCATCTGGCCGCGGCGGGCGATCCCCGGGCCGACGTGCGGCTGACGGCCAGCAGCGACACCGTGGTCGAGCTGTCCAGCAACGTCTCGGCGTTTCCCAAGGCCTGGCTGTCCGGCAAGGTCAAGGTCCAGGCGAGCGTGCGCGACCTACTGCGGCTCCGCAAGCTGCTCTGACCACGCCGGTCCCGGAGCGGGCGGGCGGCCGGGGGCCCGCCGCAGCCGCCCGACCCGGGCCACGAGCACAACCAGCAGCGCCAGGAAGACCAGGAACAGCACGATGGCGGCCACCGTGTAGGCGGTGACGAGGGTGTGGTCGCGGTGGACGACCTGGATGGGACCGGGGTGGGCGAACCGGGCGCTGGCTGCCACGCCGGTGGCGGCCCGGCCGGCGGCCAGGCGGCCGGCGGCGGCCAGGGCGGCGGGCGCGTCGACCTCGCCGAAGCCGGTGGCCGGGCTGTAGCCGCCGGACGGGCGGTGCCGGGCCGAGGACAGCATGGCCCGCTCGACCTGGACCGGGGCCAGCCGCGGGTAGCGGGCCCGGATCAGCGTGGCCACCCCGGCCGCGATGGCCGAGGCCGGGCTGGTCCCGTCGGCTTCCAGGTAGCTGCCGCCGGGACCGGCGCCGACCACGTTCACGCCGGGCGCCGACAGCACGACCGATGAGTTCTGGTCCGAGAACGAGGCGCGCTTGCCGTTCGGGCCGACCGCGGCCACGGCGATCACGCCCGGGAACGCCGCCGGGTAGCTGAGCGGGGTGTAGCCGTGCTGGGCCGCGCCCATGTTGCCGGCCGCCGCGACCACCACCACCCCGTGGGCGGCCGCGTAGGCCAGGGCCGCGCGCAGGCCCTTGGTCGGGGCGGTGCTGCCCAGCGACATGTTGATGACGCGGGCGCCGTGGCGGACCGCGTACATGATGCCGCTGCCGATGGCGTTGTCGTTGGCGGACTCGGCGGCGAACTCGGAGAAGCCCGGTTCACCGTTGTCCAGGATGACCCGCACCGACAGGATCGACGCGGCGGGCGCGACGCCGATCACGCCGGACCGGCGGCCGGCCCCGCTGCCGTGCCCGGCGATGAGCGAGGCGATGTAGGTGCCGTGCAGGTGCGGCGGGTGGTACCCGGCCGGGTCGATCCCGGCCGTCTCGTCGGGGCCGGTGGTCACCGAGCCGGTCAGGTCGGGCACGGAGCCGTCCGCCCCGGTGTCCAGCACGGCCACGGTGACGCCCTTCCCCCGGGTCACCGGCCAGGCCTGGGGGGCGTTGATCGCGACGAGCTGCGGCTGCTCGGCCGACCGGATGCTGCGCACCTCGATGGCCGGGCCAGAGCTCGCGGGTGTGGCGGCCAGGCCCGGCAGGGTGAGCAGCCCGGCCGTCGCCAGCCGGGCCAGGGCCATCAGGCCGGTCAGCACGACCACTCCGGGCGGTGACAGGTCACCGTGACCGGCTGGCCCAGCGGCGTGCCCACGTCCTCGGCCAGCTCGGTGGCTGGTTCGAACGGGACGGTCTGCCGCTCGCCGGTGGCGGCGGCCGTGCGGCCGTCGGCGAAGCCCGCCACCGTGAGCACGGCGTACGGGCCGTCCTGCCGGCTCGAGGCGCCCTGGCGGCCCGCGTCGCTGAAGGCGGCCGCGCCGGTGCCGGGGAAGGCGGCCGCGCGCAGCCCGCGCACCGGGCTGCGGTCATCGGCGTAGTGGGCCAGGAAGGCGGCCGCCTGCCGGGGGGTGGGAAAGGCCAGGACGCCGATCGTGTACACCACCCCGCCGAGCTGGTCGACGTAGCTGGCCCGCAGCACGGCCCGGCAGCCGTGCTGGCGGGCGGTGGCGGCCACCGCCGCGTCCAGCGCGGCCGCGCAGCCGCCGGCCGGGCTGATGCCGGCCCGCCGGGCCGTCTCGTGGTCGAGCAGGTTGGAGTAGTAGGCCAGGGTGGCCGGGAAGATCTGGCCGGCCGGCTCGCGGGCCCAGCGGCTGGCCACGCCCAGGGCACCGGCCGCGGTCCGCTCGGCCCGGGTGGGCGGCCGGGTCAGCTCGGTGTGGGCGCGGCCCACGGCCACGATCGCGGCGGCCAGGCAGGCCAGGGCCAGCACCGCGACCGCGGCGATCACCCCCCACTGGCGGCGCCGGGGCGGGTTCGCGGGGAGGCCCGCCCCCGTCGGTGCCGTGGGGCCCTCCCCCGTCGGTGCCGCCATGTGCTGATCGTAGGGGGCGGCGGCCGGGATCAGAGCGGCAGGGCGCGCTGCCGGAGCCAGTCGCTGAACTCGGTGGCCACGATCCGCTCGTTGCTGACCCCGTCGGCGGCGTCGGAGGCCAGCCAGACGATCGGCGGTCCCATGATCTCCGGCTCGAGCAGGTCCGCGCGCGGCTCCTCCTCCGGCGGCAGCATGCCGGTACGGGTGGCGCCGCCGGGCAGCAGCATGTTGACCGTGACCCCGGTGCCGTCCAGGTCGGCGGCCATAATCCGGGACAGGGCCTCGGCCCCGGCCCGGGACGGGCCGTAGGGCACGAAGCCCCGCCGGGTCATGGTCGCGTGGTTCATGGAGACGTTGACGATGCGGCCGTGCCCGGCGGCCAGCATCAGCGGGGTGACCTCGCGGGCCACCAGGAAGTAGCCGGTCAGGTTGGTGCCGACCACGGCCCGGAAGCCGTCCGGGGGCACGGTCCAGAAGCCCCGCGGGTCGCTGACGAAGCGCGGGTTGACCGTGCGCATGCCCAGGCCGGCGTTGTTGATCAGCAGGTCGATGCCGCCCAGCCGGTCCACCGTGGCCTGGACGGCGGCCCGGACCGAGGCCTCGTCCCGGGTGTCCAGCCCGAGGCCGGCCGAGTTGGGCACGGTGGCGGCCACATCCTGGGCCCGGCCGGCCTCCCGGCCGGTGAGCACCACGCTGGCCCCGGCCCGGGCCAGCGCCGACGCCATGGCCCGGCCCAGCCCGCTGGTCCCCCCGGTCAGCAGCACCCGGCGGGCCACGATCACCGGCCCGGGGGCGGCGGGGTCCTCGATGTCAGCCATGAGGCATGCCTATCAGACCAGCGCGGAGCCGAGCCGTTCCACCGCCAGGTGCGGGTGCCGAAATCACGTCTCGCCCCGCAGCGAACGATGCCGCGGGGCGAGACCTTCGATATGAAAATCGGGCTCCTAACGGGTGAAGTGCTCCAGGATGTGGCTGAAGTCCCAGGTGTTCTGGGTGATCCCGGAGCAGGCGCTGGCGCCGGTGGTGCCGGGGCAGCCGCCGTTGTCGCGCTGCACGGCCCAGATGGACAGCAGGGCCAGGCCGTGGCCGCGGGCGAAGTTCTCCACCTGCTGGGTGTCGGCCAGGTGAGTGATCTCGGTCTGGCCCGGGTAGTCGTCGATGCCGGGCATGAGCGTGACGCCGAGCAGCGCCCACAGCCGGGCCGGGCTGGTGTGCGGGTACACCGAGGCCAGCTGGGTGTGGGTGCTGGTGGCGGCGCTGATACTGTCGGCGCCCATGGGCAGCGGGCTCGGCTCGCTGGCCAGGTAGTAGTCGAACGTCATCACGTTGACGACGTCGACCCGGGTGCCGGTGGCCACCGCGTTCTGCAGCACGGCCAGGCCGTCGGCGGTCAGCCCGGTCGGCTCCACCGGCAGCGTGTACTGCACCTGCAGCGGCCGGTGATGGCGGGTGGCCCAGTGCTCGACCAGCTCGAGGGCCTGGTTGCGGCGCTCGATGCCGGCCGGGTTGGTCAGGGAACTGGCTTCCACGTCCATGTCGAGCCGGGTCAGGTGGTAGGTCGTCAGCACCGACTCGTAGTCGGCCGCGATCGCGTTCACGTCGGTGCAGGAGTCGGCGATCTCGGTCCCGGTCGAGTCCGCGCCGTACCCGCCGAAGCTGGCGATCGCGTTGCCGCCGTGCCGCTGCAGGGTGGCGATGTCGCTGGCGAAGGTGCTGCCGGGGACGGGCTCGGTGCTGTCGCCGTTCCAGGTCAGGGCGCAGGAGCCGGCGGTGGCGGTCTGGAGGAAGGCGATCGTCTCATACGGCGAGCGGGACGCCTGGGCGCTGCCGGCGATGCTCGCGGTCCCGCTGCCTTCCAGCCAGGACTCGAAGTAGGGCGCGTACACGTGCTGCGGCCAGGCCCGGTACGGGCCGGCGCTGGCGGTCTGCGCGGGGGCGGCCGGGGCGGCGGTCTGAGCCATGGCCGCCTGGGCCCCGAAGGTCGAGGCGGCCAGCACGGCGGCGCTGGACACCAGCCATCTGAAGCGTGTTCGGGTCACGTCATGCCTCCCAAAATCCGGAATTATTAAGAAACTTTCCTTACATAAGCACTCGGGAGGGAGAGGGGTCAAGAGGGCAGGGCCGAGCCCCGGGCAGGCCGGGTGGGGCGGGGGGCGAATCGGGGGCCGGGGGCAGGTGAGTGCGGGAGGGATCGTGACGAGCGGGGCCGGCCCGGTCAAGATGGGGGGTATGGGAGAGCTGATCGTGCTGCGGCACGGGGAGACCGAGTGGAGCCGGGACGGGCGGCACACGGGGCGGACGGACATCCCGCTGACCCCGGCTGGGGAGGCGGCCGCGGCCGAGCTCAAGCCCGCGGTGGCCAAGCTGGACGTGGTGGCCACGTTCTGCAGCCCGGCCGAGCGGGCCCGGCGGACGGCGGAGCTGGCCGGGTTGCCGAACATCAGCATCGACCCCGACCTGTGGGAGTGGGACTACGGGGGTTACGAGGGCCGGACGACCAAGGACATCCAGGCCGGCCGGCCCGGCTGGTACCTGTGGCGCGACGGCGTCATCCCCGGCGACGCCGAGCATCCGGGCGAGACCATCGAGCAGGTCGGGGCGCGGGCCGACCGGGTGCTGGCCAAGGTCCGGCCGCTGCTGGCCCAGGGCAACGTGGCGCTGGTCGCGCACGGGCACATCCTGCGCATCCTGACCGCGCGCTACCTGGGGCTGGCGCCGGACGGGGGGCGGCTGTTCGCCCTGGGCACCGGGACCGTCTCCGCCCTGGGCACCGAGCACGGCGAGCCGGTCATCAGCAGCTGGAACGTGCCGCCCACGGCCTGATCAGGCCCGGGTCTCCTCGGTGATCCAGTCCAGGTAGGCCGGGGAGCCGTGCAGGATGGGCAGGGCGATGATCTCCGGTTCGTCGTAGCTGTGGCGTTCGGTCAGCAGGGCGGCCAGCTCGTCGAAGCGGTCGGCGGGCAGCTTGAGCATGATCAGCCATTCCTCGGCCCGCTCGATGCCGTCGTCCCACCAGTAGGTGCTGGTCATCGGGCCGGTCACCTGGGCGCAGGCGGCGAGCCGGGCCTCGACCGCCACCCGGGCCAGCTCCATGGCTTCCGGGCGTGAGTCGGTGGTCGTCTGTACCTGCAGGTACTCCGCCGCTGAGCCGCTCATCGCGCCGCCCTCCGCCACCATGGCCCTGATCGTACGCCGCTAGACTCCGGGGCGTGCAGCTCGTGCATTCCGGCAAGGTCCGTGACCTGTACGCCGACGGCGACGACCTGATCCTGGTCGCTTCGGACCGGGTCAGCGTCTACGACGTGATCCTGCCGACGCCGATCCCGGACAAGGGCAAGATCCTCACCCAGCTGTCGCTGTGGTGGTTCGGCCAGCTGGCCGGCCTGGTGCCGAACCACGTCATCTCCGCGACCGACGTGCCGCCGGAGTGGGCCGGCCGGGCCATCCGGTGCCGGCGCCTGGACATGGTGCCGGTCGAGTGCATCGCCCGCGGCTACCTGGCCGGCCTCGGGCTGGCCTCCTACCGGGAGACCGGCACGATCTCCGGGGTGGCGCTGCCGCCCGGGCTGACCGAGGGCGCCCAGCTGCCGGAGCCGGTGTTCACCCCGACCACCAAGGCGGCCGAGGGCCACGACGAGCCGCTCAGCTACGACGAGACCGTGGCCGAGGTCGGCGCCGGCCTGGCCGCCGAGCTGAGGCGGATCACGCTCGAGGTGTACCGGCGCGGGGCCGGGCTGGCCGTGGAGCGCGGGGTGATCATCGCCGACACCAAGCTCGAGTTCGGGCTGGCCCCGGACGGCTCGGTGATCCTGGCCGACGAGGTGCTGACCCCGGACTCGTCCCGGTTCTGGCCGCGGGCGCAGTGGCAGCCGGGGCGGCCCCAGCACTCGCTGGACAAGCAGTTCGTGCGCGACTGGTCGGCCACGCTGGACTGGGACCGGACCCCGCCCGGGCCGCCGATCCCCGACGAGATCGTGGCCGCGACCCGGGACCGCTACATCGACGTCTACCAGCGCCTGACCGGCGAGACCTGGAAGGGTTAGCCCCTCAGCCCTCAGCCTGGGCGGGCCGCCAGCGCCACTTGCCGTGGTCGCCGGGCTCGGCCACCACCTGGTTGCGGATGGTGCCGACGCCGTCCACGGCGATCTCGATGGTCTGGCCGGGCTCCAGCCAGACCGGTGGCGTGCGGGCGTAGCCGACGCCGCCCGGGGTGCCGGTGGCGATGACGTCGCCGGGGCGCAGGGTGGTGAACGAGGAGTAGAACTCGACCGTGCTCGGGATGTCGACCAGCATCTGCGAGGTCCGGGCCTGCTGCATGACCTCGCCGTCCAGCCTGGTGGTCAGCGTGGTGTCGAGGATGTCGACCTCGTCCGCGGTGACGACCTCGGGGCCGATCGGCATCGAGCCGTCGAAGTTCTTGCCCGGGATCCACTGGCTGGCCGCGCGCTGCCAGTCGCGCGCGGAGGCGTCGTTGAGCACGGTGAAGCCGGCGATCGCGTTCATGGCCTCGCCGGCCGGGATGTAGCGGCCGCCCGCGCCGATGACGATGCCGACCTCGCCCTCGTAGTCGTAGCCCTCGGTCAGGACCGGGACGACCAGGTCGGCGTACGGGCCGATCACGGTCTCGGGACTGCGCATGAAGACGTTCGGGAACGAGGGCAGCTCCCGCCCGCCCTCGGCCACGTGATCGGCGTAGTTCAGGCCCAGGCAGTGGATGACCCGCGGGGAGGGCACGGCCGGGCCGAAATACCGCTCCTCGTACTCCCGGCCCGGCGCGGAAGCCGCCGTTTGCGCGGCTTCCATCCCGGCCGGGCCGTCGTCGAGCAGGGCCTGAAGGGTGGCGTAGCGGTCGTTGCCGGTCGCCTCGGCCACGTCGACGTACCCGCTGCGGCCGCGGACGTGCAGGCGGGGTCCGTTCGGCGTGTTGATGGTGGCGAGCCTCACGTGACTGATCTCCTCGGGGCCGGGGCCGGCGGGGCCGGGCGGGCGGTTATCGATGCCCGTCGATCATAGATCCGGCCCCGAGGAGCAGCTCAGGCGGCCGGAGTCACCAGCAGGAGCCGGAGCCGCAGCCGCCGCCGTTGACCGGGGAAGTCACAACGGGCGCGGGTGCGGCCGGGGTGGTCGGGGCGGCCGCGGGCGCGGTCGGCGGGGCCGGCGGGCTGGTGTGCTTGGCCGTGGTCTTGCCCGTGCTGGAGCCGGAGCCCGAGCCCATGCCGGACGAGCCGGCGCCGACCTGGGTGCCCGAGCCGTAGCCGGTCCCGTTGCCGCCACCGGACGAGCCCATGCCGCCGGACGAGCCGCCCATGCCCATGGTCTTGCTGGGCGTGGGCGAGGCCATCATGCCGCCGGACGACTTGACCAGCAGCGAGCCGGTGATGACGTGCCACACGCCGGCCGCGCCGTTGCCCGAGGTATCGCCGGGGGCCATGTCGCCGGCGTAGGTGTAGAGCGGGTAGCCGTCGTAGGTGGCCTGGGTGGTGCCGTCCATGTCCTTCACGCTGCCAAGCGATCCGGCGAACTTGACCCCCATGGCCGCCGCTGGCTTGCCCTTGACCGCGGGCCACTCCTTGGCGCAGCTCATGGTGCAGGTGGACGCCGCGCCCCGCATGTCCTTGGAGTAGACGTACAGGGTGTCGCCCTTGCTGTCGGTGAGCACCTTGCCGATCTTGGTGGTCTTCATGGTCAGGGTGGCCGTGGTGGTCCCCATCCCGTTGGTGCTGCCGCCGCCCATCATCGCTGACGCCGTCGGCGAAGCGCTCATGCTGGATCCGCCGTAGGCGGAACCAGCGTTCATGCTGCTACCGGAACTACCGCACGCCGCCAGCAGGAATACCAGTCCGCTCAGCCCAATGGCGGGAGCGGCCCAGGCGCGATTCCGCATTACACGTCTCCTTCACGTTGACCCCCGCTCGATGTCACTCAAGCGGGTCACGCGCGGGCCGTGGGCGCGGTTCACACTTCCTTAAGGACTCTTAAGTAATTAAGAACTTCGTAACGACGGGGGCGGTGGCTTCGTAACGACGCCAGCCGGTGGCACAGCCAGGCCAGCGACAGGGGGTAGCGGTAGTCGATGCCCATGTGGGTGCCGTCGAACAGCTCGAAGCTGATCACGTCGTCGCCGATGCCGAGGTCGCGCAGGGTCTCCCGGAACGCGGTGGCCCCCAGGTCCAGGAACCACTCGTCGCGGACCCCGGCGTCGATCCAGATGCCGCGCTGGCCGGCCAGGGCCTCGGCGTACTGCGGGGCCATCCGGACCGGGTCCCAGTCCAGCCAGCGCTGCCACACGTCCGGGCGCAGCTGGCCGGTGGCCGGGTCGAACGGCAGCTCGACCGAGCCGTCCTTGCCGGCCGAGAAGCAGGCGGAAACGCCGAGCAGCATCAGCAGGTCGTGGTCCTCGGGCTTGGTGAACGAGGTGCGGGAGGTGAAGCCGTCCCACCAGCGCCAGATGTCGCCGTCGTAGTCACGCAGGTGCCGGGTGGCCTTGGCGAACTCCGGGAGGTAGGAGTACTCGTACAGCGCGTCGCCCGCGTGCGTGGCCAGCGCGCCGAACAGGTCCGGCCGCAGCATGGGCGTGATCATCGCGCCGAAGCCGCCGCTGGACTTGCCCATGATGGCCCGGTGCGGGGCCGCGGCCAGGGTCCGGTAGCGCCCGTCGACCCAGGGCACGACCTCGTCGCACAGGTAGGAGTGGTAGCGGCCGGTGCCGGGTGAGTCCACGAACTGGCTGCCGCCGAACTTGGTCCAGGCGTCCACGTACACGACGACGGCCGGGGGCGCCTCGCCGCGGGCGAACACGGCGTCGGCGGTCTCCGGGAACGGCTGCCGGTAGGCCGAGCGGTTGCGCCACATGGCGACGTGGCCGGTGAAGCCCTGGATGACGTAGACGGCCGGGTAGCGGCGGCCGGGGTCGTCGTCGTACCCCGGCGGCGTGTAGACGAGCAGCGGACGCTCGGCCGGGTCACCCAGCGGGTTGTCCCGCAGCAGTTCGCTGCTGATCACGTGCTCGTCGATGCGTCCGGCCAGATCTGCCGACCAGGGCAGCATTCGGTCTCCCTCCAGCGGTGAACCCCCATGGCCCAGCATGCCGCAAGTGCCTCAGAAAGCCGAACACGGCTCAGCCCAGCAGCGGGGTCAGGTGAGACCGCAGGGCGGCGGTGACCTCACCCGGGGTCTGGTAGCCGGCCAGGTGCGCGCTGCCGCGGACCACGGTGAACGCGGCCCCGGGGATGGCCCGGGCCAGCTGGGCGCCCATGGCGGGCGGGGTCGCCGGGTCCTCGGCGCCCGCGATGACCAGGGTCGGGGCGGTGATCGCGGCCACGGCCCGGCGCTGGTCCATGACCGCGATGGCCTCGGCGCAGCCCGCGTAGCCCGCGGGATCGGTGCCCCGGAGCATGGCCGCCACCGCCGCCACCGGGCCCGGGTTGGCCTGAGCCCAGACCGGGGTGAACCAGCGGGCGATGACCTGGTTCACCAGGGCGTCCATGCCCTGGGTGCGGGCGGTGGCGGCCCGCTGCTCCCACAGTGAGGCCGGGGGCAGGCAGGCCGTGGTGCAGCAGAGCGCCAGCCGGGAGATGCGCTCGGGTGCGTGGGTGGCCAGCCACATGCCGACCATGCCGCCCAGCGACACCCCGGCGTAGGCGACCTGGCCCAGGTCGTGCCGGTCGAGCAGGGCGAGCACGTCGGCGCCGAGGTCGGCGATGGTGTAGGGGCCGGGCGGGGCCGGGGACTGGGCCCCGGCCGGGCCGTGGCCGCGGAATTCGAACCGCAGCAGCCGGAAGCGGCGGCCCAGCACGGCCGCCTGCGGATCCCACAGGCCCTGGTTGGTGCCGATCGAGGTGCCCAGGGCCAGCACCGGGGCGCCGTCCGGGCCCTCCAGGCGGGCGGCCAGGCGCTCAGACATCGAAGAAGACGGTCTCGCCGGCGCCCTGGAGCCGGATGTCGAAGCGGAGCACGGTGCCGGGCCCGCCGGGGTCACCGGGATCGGCGGGTTCCGTCTGGGCGATGAGCGTCGACCGCCGCCCGGGATCATTTATCGATCGAAGGACGGGGTCTGAGTCGTTGGCCGCGGCTTCGTCCGGGAAGTACAGCCTCGTGACCAGACGGTGCAGCAGGCCGCGGGCGAACACCGAGACGTCCAGGTGCGGGGCTTCGACCGCCCCGGGACCGGCGTCGGGGGCGGGCAGCGGGCCGGGCTTGAGGGTGACGATCCGGTAGGAGCCGTCCGGCGCGGTCGGGCAGCGGCCGAAGCCGCGGAAGGCCTGGTAGCCGGCGGCCGAGGGACTGCGGGGGTCGTCGGGGTGGGCGAACCGGCCCGCCGGGTCGGCCTGCCAGGTCTCGACCAGGCCGTCCGGGATCACGGCGCCGGCGCCGTCGTACATCCGCCCGACGATGGTGATCGCGCCGGGGGTGCCCTCCGGCACCACGAACGGCCCGTCCGGCCAGGGCAGCCGCATGGCGAAGAACGGCCCCACCGTCTGGGCCGGAGTAATGCCTTTGGTGGCGGAAGCGCCTTCGGTCACTGGTCGTCCACCTCGGATTCGAAGACGGTGGCGTGCTGGCCGCGGAGCACGATGTCCCAGCGGTAGCCGAGCGCCCACTCGGGCTGGGTGAGGCCGATGTCGAACTGGGCCACCATGCGCTCGCGGGCCTTGGGGTCGGGCACCGAGTTGAAGATCGGGTCGATTGGCTGCAGCGGGTCGCCCGGGAAGTACATCTGGGTCACCAGCCGCTGGGTGAAGG
This sequence comes from Streptosporangiaceae bacterium, assembly GCA_036495425.1. Classification (GTDB taxonomy): domain Bacteria; phylum Actinomycetota; class Actinomycetes; order Streptosporangiales; family Streptosporangiaceae; genus Bog-532. The sequence goes on from DASXMW010000226.1 coordinate 51,056, forward strand.
CCCGGCCGAACAGCGAGAAGTGGATGTGGGCCGGCCGCCAGGCGTTGTGGTGGTTGCCCCAGGGGTAGGCGCCGGGCTGGATGGTGATGAACCGGTAGTTGCCGCCGGCGTCGGTGATGGCCCGGCCGACCCCGGTGAAGTTCGGGTCCAGCGGGGCCGGGTGGTGCTCGCGGGAGTGCCGGTAGCGGCCGGCCGCGTTGGTCTGCCAGATCTCGATCAGCGTGTCCGGGATCGGCCGGCCGTCGGAGTCCAGCACCCGGCCGGTGAGGATGATGCGCTGGCCCTGGGGCTCCCCCGCGTGCTGCAAGGTCAGGTCGCCGTCGGTCGGTGCGATCAGGTCGCTGCCGAGCAGCGGACCGGTCACCTCGGTCAGCCGCTGCGGCAGCAGGACCAGCGGCTGGCTGGGGTGGCGCCGGGCCGTGGACCGGTAGCCGGAGTAGTCCAGCGGCGGGTGCACGCCGCGCGGCCGGCCGTAGGACGGCAGCACCAGGCCACCCGGGCTCACGTCAGCGGTCATCCGGTCCCTGCTCCCCTACGGTCGTGAAGCTGCGCAAGGCAGCCAGTTCGGTGTCGGTGGGCGGCGGCAGCGTGGCCAGGTCCGGGCGGGCGGCCAGGTCCCAGCCGGTGCGCTCCCGTGCCTCCTCCAGCGTGACGTCCGGGTACAGCCCGGTCAGCACGAACTCGCAGGTCCGCGGGTCCGGCTCGAGTACCCCCAGGTCGGTGATGATCTTCTGCGGCCCGGCCCCGGTCAGGCCCAGGCGCTGACGGGAGCCGGGTCCGGAGCCCTGGCCGACCGAGGTGACGAAGTCGACCCGCTCGACCAGGGCGCGGCGCGACTGGCGCACGATCACGATGACCTCGCGGCAGGACGCGGCGATTTCCGGCGCCCCGCCCGCCCCGGGCAGCCGGGTCCTGGGTGCCTGGTAGCCGCCGATCACGGTGGTGTTGATGTTGCCGAACTTGTCCAGCTGCGCGGCGCCCAGGAAGCCGACGTCGATCCGGCCCGGCTGCAGCCAGTAGTTGAAGATCTCCGGCACGCTGACCACCGCGTCCGCGGTCTCGGCCAGGACGCCGTCGCCGATGGACAGCGGCAGCCGGTCCGGCTTGGTCCCGATCGTGCCGGACTCGTAGATGAGCACCAGGCCGGGCGCGTGGGTGGCCCGGGCCAGGTTGGCCGCGCCGCTGGGCAGGCCGATGCCCACGAAGCAGGAGGTGTTGTCCCGCAGGGCCCGGGCCGCCGAGACGGTCATGATCTCGTCGGCGGTGTACCCGGCGGTGCGGTCAGACACGAGCGGCGCCAAAGATCTCGCGGTCGAGCCACTGCCGGAAGCGGTCCCGGTCCCGGCCGATCGGGTCCCAGGCCTGGTAGGCATCGTTGTCGCGGTCGTAGTAGCCCAGCGCGTAGGACGGCCGGGAGCCGCCCGGCGCCTCGGCCACGTAGCTGACCGTCCAGGCGGGCAGGACCACCGCGTCCGGCCGGGGGTCCAGCCCGGGCACGATCTCCTCGACGGTGACGACCGAACGGCGGGCGGCCAGCACGGCTTCCTTCTGAATCCCGGTGATGCCCCACAGCTGGACGTTGCCGCGGGCGTCGGCCCGCTGGGCGTGGATGATGGCCACGTCCGGGTTGAGGGCGGACACCGCGGTCAGGACCTCGCCGGTGAACGGGCAGGTGACCGGCTTGATGCTCGGGTGCTGGTGGCCGGGGTCCATCAGGCCGGTCCCGCTGTAGCCGCGGAGCACCGCGAACGGCAGCCCGGAGGCGCCGGCCACGTACCGGTTGGCCATGCCCGCGTGGCTGTGCTCCTCGAGTTCCAGGGGCCCGGGCCAGGACCGTTCCACCGCGTCCCGGAACCGGTGCAGGGAGCCGACACCGGGGTTGCCGCCCCAGGAGAACACCAGCTTGCGGGCGCAGCCAGCCCCGATGAGCTGGTCGTAGATCAGGTCCGGGGTCATCCGGATCAGGGTCAGGTCGCGCTTGCGCTGGCGGATCACCTCGTGCCCGGCGGCGAAGGGGATCAGGTGGGTGAAACCCTCCATGGCCACGGCGTCACCGTCCCGGACGGCCTGCCCGATCGCCTCGGCCAGGGACACGATCTCCGCCATCCCACTCCCCAACTCAACCGCCGCCGCTGAATGACCGCTGGGTGCACAACCGTTCGACATCCGTACAATAGCGGCCCGGTCGGTCAGCGTCGATCCTGGTCCGCCTCGGCCAGCGCCCGCTGGGCCACGGCGAAGGCCCGGTTGCCGGTGGGCACGCCCGCGTAGATGCTCACCTGGAGCAGCACCTCCTGGATCTGCTCCGGGGTCAGCCCGTTGCGCAGCGCCGCCTTGACGTGCATGGCCAGCTCACCCTCGTGCTGCAGGGCGGCCAGGACGGTCAGCGTGACCAGGCTGCGCTCGGCCCGGGTCAGCCCGGGCCGGGACCAGATGTCCCCCCAGGCGTAGCGGGTGATGAGGTCCTGGAACGGCGCGGTGAACGGGGTGGTGCGGGCCACGGCCCGGTCCACGTGCTCGTCGCCCAGCACCTCGCGCCGGACGGTCATGCCCTGGTCCAGGCGGTCTTCGTCGTCCATGCCTCAGGTCCCATCCTCGGGGAAACGGTGGTGGGCGGCCAGGGCGGCGTCGGTGAACTCGCCGGCCGCGCCCAGGTAGCGAGCCGGGTCCAGGGCCCTGTCGACCTGCTCGGCGGTGATCCCGGCCTGCTCCAGCTGCTCGGCGGGCCCGGGCAGGCTGAGCAGCGCGTCCCGCAGCGGCACCCCGGCCGACACCGCCCGGGCCCCGGCCTCGGCCACCAGGTCGTGAGCGGCGGCCCGGCCCAGCGTGCCCGCCAGCAGCGCGGTGACCCGCTCGGCCAGGGGCAGGCCGTGCGCCCCGGCCAGGTTGGCGCTCATCCGGGCCGGGTCCACGACCAGGCCGCCGAGCAGGTCGGCGGCCCAGGACGCGGCCGAGCCGGTCACGGTGAGCAGGTCGGCCAGGGGCTCCCACTCGGCGTGCCAGGCGCCCGCGGCCCGCTGGTGCTCCTGCTCGCCCGCGGCGGCCAGCGTGGCCAGCAGGCCCGGAGCCCGCTTGGCGCAGCCGAGGATGGCGATGGCCGCCACCGGGTTCTGCTTGTTGGGCATGGCCGAGGACCCGCCGCGCCGCGGCGAGCTGCCGTCGCCGGCCCGGCCGCCGGGGCCTTCGCGGACCTCGGCCACCTCGGTCTGGGCCAGCAGGGTGACGTCGCGCGCGATCTTGGACAGCACGGAGTCCGCGCCGGCCAGGGCCGCGGCCAGCTCCAGGATCCGCAGCCGGTCGGTGTGCCAGGGCAGCGCCGGGGCGGGCAGGTTCAGCTCCTCGGCCAGCAGCGCGACCACCCGGGGGCCGTCGTCGCCCAGCGCGGCCAGGGTGCCCGCGGCCCCGCCGAACTGTACGGCCAGCCGGCTGGCCCGGACCCGGGCCAGGGCCGCCCTGGCGTCGTCCAGCCCGGTCAGCCAGCCCGCGGCGACCAGCCCGAACGTGATGGGGACGGCCTGCTGGAGCAGGGTCCGGCCGATCATGATGGTGGACCGGTGCCCGGCCGCCAGCCGGGCCGCGGCGGCCGCCGCGGCGGCCAGGTCGGCGCCGATACTGTCCAGCCCCTGCCGGGCCAGCAGCATGGCCGCCGTGTCCACGATGTCCTGGCTGGTCGCGCCCTGGTGCACGGCGCCCGCCAGCGGTCGGGGCACCTGCCGGGCCAGGGCCCGGCTCAGCGCGGGGACCGGGTTGCCGGTGAGCCCGGACAGCTCGCCCAGCTCGGCCAGGTCGAAGTTCTCCGGGACGGCGGCCGCGGTCACCGCCCGCCCGGCCCCCTCGGGGGCGAGCCCGGCCCGTTCGCTGGCCCGGGCCAGGGCCGCCTCGGTGTCCAGCATGGCCCGCAGCCAGGCCCGGTCGCCGGCCACGGCGTCCCCCCGGCTGAACACGCCGCCGAACAGTACGCCGCGGCTCCGGCCGCCCGGCTGGCTCAGATCAGGCTCAGGCATGCGACCACCCTAGAGGGGCCGCCGGAGGCGGGTAGGCCGACCGGGCAGGCGGGCGTAGGGTCAGCAGCATGAACGCACCTGCTACGCCTGCCGTGGGCGGCCCCGGGCTGCCGCAGGAACGCCGTGTCGTCACCGAGATCCCCGGACCGGCCTCGCGCGAACTGCTCGAACGCCGGCAGCGCAGCGTGGCCCGCGGGGTCAGCCACGTCCTGCCCGTGTTCGTCACCGCGGCCGGCGGCGGGGTGCTGGTCGACGCCGACGGCAACTCGCTGATCGACTTCGGCTCCGGCATCGCGGTGGTGTCGGCGGGCAACGCCGCGCCGCGGGTGGTGGAGCGGGTCCAGGCCCAGGTCGCCCAGTTCACCCACACCTGCTTCATGGTCACGCCGTACGAGGAGTACCTCACGGTCTGCGAGGAGCTGGCCCGGCGGACCCCTGGTGACCACGAGAAGCGGTCCGTGCTGCTCAACTCGGGCGCGGAGGCGGTGGAGAACGCGATCAAGATCGCCCGGCACGCGACCGGCCGCCAGGCGGTGGTGGCGTTCGACCACGCCTACCACGGCCGGACCAACCTGACCATGGCCCTGACCGCGAAGAACATGCCGTACAAGCAGGGCTTCGGGCCGTTCGCGGGTGAAATCTACCGGGCCCCCATGGCCTACCCGTTCCGCTGGCCGGGCGGCCCGGACGCCTGCCGGGAGCAGGCCCTGGACGTGATCACCGGCCTGATCCACACCCAGGTCGGCGAGGAGAACCTCGCGGCAGTGATCATTGAGCCGATCCAGGGCGAGGGCGGGTTCATCGTGCCGCCGCCCGGGTTCCTGGCCGGGCTGGCCGAGTTCTGCCGCAGCTACGGCATCGTGCTGATCGCGGACGAGATCCAGACCGGGTTCTGCCGCACCGGCGACTGGTTCGCCTGCGAGCACGAGGGCGTGGTCCCGGACCTGATCACCACGGCCAAGGGCATCGCCGACGGGCTGCCGCTGGCCGCGGTCACCGGCCGGGCCGAGCTGATGGACGCCGTGCACGTCGGCGGGCTGGGCGGCACCTACGGCGGCAACCCGGTGGCCTGCGCGGCCGCCCTGGGCGCGATGGAGACGATGGCGGCCGAGGACCTGGCGGGCCGGGCCCGGCACATCGGCGACATCATGCTGCCCCGGCTGGCCAAGCTGGCCGAGGCCAGCCCGTACATCGGGGACGTCCGCGGCCGCGGTGCCATGATCGCGGTCGAGCTCGTCCGGCCGGGCGGTATCGAGCCCGACCCGGCGGCCGCGGCCCAGGTGGCCAAGGCCTGCCACGCCGCGGGCCTGGTCGTACTGACCTGCGGGACGTTCGGGAACGTGCTGCGCTTCCTGCCGCCGCTGGTCATCGGGGACGGGCTGCTGGAGGAGGGCCTGTCGATCCTGGAGGACGCGTTCGCCGCGGTGTGAGCGGCCCCCGATACTGGGGGCATGGCGGGCCGGGCACAGCGCGGGGAGCAGCGGATGGCCGTGCACCGCGAGGTGGACAGCGGCCTGGCCGAGCTGGTCCCGGACCTGGACCGGCCCGGCTCGTGGCTGCTCTACCTGGGTGACGCCCCCCAGTCGCAGGTCGACCTGACCGATCCCCGGTACCTGGAGTTCGAGTACATCCAGCGGATCGCGCACCTGCTGGACGTGGCCGCGCCGGCCGGGGCGCCGCTGCGCGTGCTGCACCTGGGCGGCGGCGCGCTCACCCTGCCCCGGTACCTGGCCGCGACCCGCCCCGGGTCCAGCCAGCTGGTGGCCGAGACCGACGGCGCCCTGATGGACCTGGTCCGCGAGCACCTGCCGCTGGGCCGGGCCCGGGGCCGGATCCGGGTCCGCATCGCCGACGCCCGCGAGGTGCTCGGCTCGGTCGCGCCCGGGCGGTTCGACGTGGTGATCAGCGACGTGTTCGCCGGGGCCCGCACGCCCCCGCACCTGACCACGGTGGAGTGCGCCGAGCTGGCCGCGCGGGCGCTGGGACCGGGCGGGATCTACATCCAGAATGTGGCCGACGGGCCACCGCTGGCCTTTGCCAAACAGCAGGCCGCGGCCGTGGCGCAGGTATTCGCGCACGGGCTGCTGATGGCCGAGCCGGGGGTGCTGCGGCGGCGCCGGTTCGGGAACCTGGTGCTGGCGGGCAGCCAGGCCGGGCTGCCCGCCGACCAGCTCCGGCGGCGGGCGGCCGGCGACGCGTTCGCGGCCCGGGTGCTGGACGGTGAGGACCTGGACCGGTTCGTGGCCGGCACCCGCCCGGCCACCGACGCCACCGCGCAGCCGTCCCCCATGCCACCGCCCTCCGTGCTGACCGGCCCGGCCGAGGCGGAGAAGGCTTAGCCCGGGGCTCCGGCCCGCGGCCGGCCGGCCGCGCCGACGATCACGCCGACCAGGTCGGTGAAGCGCTGGTCCGGGGCCGCGCGTGGTGGTGCCGGATTGAGGGGTATTTGTCCGCTCCGGCAGCGCCGGGCCCGCCTTTCCGCTAGTCTGCTTGGCCTTGGGGAGGGTATTCAGGCATGTCCTTGGGCCGGGTAGGCGGATTGTCCTCGGGGAAGGTGTAGCGCGCATGGAGATGCCGCCCCCCGGCTGGTACGACGACCCCGCGCAGGCCGGGTCGCTGCTCCGCTGGTGGGACGGGACCCAGTGGACGGGTCACACCGCCCCACGGGTCCAGGCCACCGCCCAGGCGCTCAGCGCCCCCGTACCAGCCAGCGCCGTACCGGCCAGCGCCGAACCAGCCGACCTGAGCGACTTCCCGGCCGCGGGCGCCGCCGACGACGACCGGTCGCTCACCGAGTGGTTCGACTCCATCCCGGCCCGGCCGGCCCCCGGCACCGAGGTCGCCCTGGCCGGGGGCAAGCAGCCGGGCCGGCACGCCGAGAACTCGACCCGGGTCCTGGACGGCGCGCTGGTCCCGCCCGGTCCCGGGGCCACCAGCCGGCTGCCCCGCGGCACCGGGGCCCTGGCCCGGCTGGGCTGGCGGCGCAGCGCCCCGGTCCCCGAGGACAGCCTGCCGCTGGTCGAGCGGGCCGGCTACGGCGACATGCTGCGGCGGAACAAGGTCCGGCTGATATGGGCGGTAGCCCTGGGGACGGCGCTGGCCATCCTCATCACCGGCGTGCTGGTCGGCGTGCTCGGGTCGTCGCCCGCCAAATCCGCGCCCGCCGCCGCGGCCAGCCACCACCCGGCCACCCACAGCGCGGCGCCCACGCCGTCGGCCTCGGACACCCCGTCGACCACCGCCACCACCGGCACCCCGGTCAGCGACGCCGCGTCCGGGCTGTCCTACGCGCTGCTGGCCGCGCCCTGGCAGCCCGGCTGCCCGGGCACCATGAACAACCCGGTGTTCGGCTGGTCGGCCGGGGAGAACGCGGTGGCGGGCACGGTCCCGGCCGCGGGCGGCAGCCCCTGGTACGCCAGCGCCTGCTCCGGCCTGCTCCCCCAGCAGTACGCCTACACCGGCGTGCAGGACCTGCCGCAGACGGCCATGAACCTGGTCAACGCCTTCGACCCGGCCTACTTCAACGGGCTGCCGCACGTCCGGTCCACCCAGGAGAACAACCCGCTCCAGGTCAGCGGGCACGCGGGCTGGATCGTGGAGTTCGGTATGACCTACCAGACCGCGGCCAGCCAGGGCCTGGCCTGGCAGAGCCAGCTGGGCGCGGTGGTGGTGGTGGACCGGGGCGCCGGCCAGCCGCCGGCCGTGCTCTACGTGACCGTGCCCAACAACCTGGGCACGGCCAACATCGGCACGATCCTGGCCTCGATGCAGCTGGCCGCGCCCGCGGCCGGCAGCCCGGCCGCCCCGACCCCGGCCGCGCCGACACCTTCGGCCCCGGCGCCAGCCGGATCAGGGGCACCCGGCCCGAACCCCTAGGAGTTGACCGGGAAGCCGAGGCTGACCCCGCCGTGGCTGGGGTCGAGCCAGCGGGAGGTGACGACCTTGCCCCGGGTGTAGAAGTGCACGCCCTCGGTGCCGTGCATGTGGGTGTCGCCGAACAGCGAGTTCTTCCAGCCGCCGAACGAGTAGAACGCCATCGGCACCGGGATCGGGACGTTGACCCCGACCATGCCGACCTGGATCTCGTTCACGAACCGGCGGGCGGCGCCGCCGTCGTTGGTGAACACCGCGGTGCCGTTGCCGTACTGGCTGTCGTTGACCAGGTCAACGGCGGTCTGGTAGGAGTCGGCGCGGGCCACGCTCAGCACCGGGCCGAAGATCTCGTCGTCGTAGGCGCTGTTGCCCGGGGCCACGTGGTCCAGCACGCTGGGCCCCAGCCAGAAGCCCGCGGACTCGCCGCCGATGACCGGGTGGGCCCGGCCGTCCACGGCCAAGGTGGCGCCCTGCTGCACCCCGGAGTCCAGGTAGGAGGCGACCTTGTCCCGGTGCGCCCCGGTGACCAGCGGACCCATCTCGGCCCGCTCGTCGGTGCCGGGGCCGACCCGCAGGCGGCTGATCCGGGTCCGGATCTTCTCGATCAGCTCGTCACCGACCGGCTCCACCGCGACCAGGGCCGAGATGGCCATGCAGCGTTCCCCGGCCGAGCCGAAGGCCGCCGACACGGCCGCGTCGGCGGCCAGGTCCAGGTCGGCGTCGGGCAGCACCACCATGTGGTTCTTGGCCCCGCCCAGGGCCTGCACCCGCTTGCCGGCCTGGGTGCCCTGCTCGTACACGTAGCGGGCGATGGGGGTGGAGCCGACGAAGCTGACCGCGGCCACGTCCGGGTGGTGCAGCAGCCCGTCCACCGCGACCTTGTCCCCCTGCAGCACGCTGAACACGCCCTCGGGCAGGCCGGCCTCGGCCCACAGCTGGGCGATCAGCAGGGACGCCGACGGGTCCTTCTCCGACGGCTTGAGCACGAACGTGTTGCCGCAGGCGATGGCGATGGGGAACATCCACATCGGCACCATGGCCGGGAAGTTGAACGGGGTGATGCCCGCCACCACCCCGAGCGGCTGGCGGATCGAGTACGAGTCCACGCCGGTGGACACGTTCTCGGAGAAGCCGCCCTTGAGCAGGTGCGGTATGCCGCAGGCGAACTCCACGACCTCCAGGCCGCGGGCCACCTCACCGGCCGCGTCGGAGGCGACCTTGCCGTGCTCGGCGGTGATCAGCGCGGCCAGGTCCCGGATGTGGGCGTGCACCAGCTCACGGAACTTGAACAAGATCGCGGCCCGCTTGGACAGCGAGACCTTCTTCCAGCTGTCGAAGGCGGTCCTGGCCGCGGCGACCACGCTGTCGACCTCGGCCGGGCTGGCGAAGTCGACGTGCCCGGTGATCTGGCCGGTGGCCGGGTCGTAGACGTCCCCCTGGCGTTCGGCCTGCCCGTCCCAGGGCTTGCCGCCGATCCAGTGGGTGATGTGCTTGTCAGCGGCCTGGGTCCCGATAGATGTCACTGTGCTTCCTCGCTCACGGTTTTCAGCGCGTCGGTCAGGATGGCCAGGCCTTCGCGGGCCTCGGGCTCGCTCAGCGTGAGCGGCGGCGCCATCCGCAGGGTGTTGCCGGTCAGGCCGCCCTTGCCGATGAGCAGCCCGCGCTCGCGGGTCACTTCCAGCATGCGGGCGGCCAGCGGCGCGCTCGCCTTCCCGGTCCTGGGGTCGATCATGTCGAGCGCGAACATCAGGCCCCGTCCTCTAACCGAGCCGCCGGCCGCGCTGGCCGCGGCTGCCTCGCGCAGGGCCGGGATGATGATCTGGCCGAGCCGGGCCGCGTTGGCCTGCAGGTCGTGGTCGAGCACGTAGTCCAGGGTGGCGTTGGCGGCGGCGGTGGAGATCGGGTTGCCGCCGAAGGTGGAGATGCCGTTGCCGCGGACCCCGTCCAGCAGGTCGCCGCGGGCGACCACGCCGCCGATCGCGAACCCGTTGCCCAGGCCCTTGGCGAACGTCATCGCGTCCGGGGTGACCCCGTGGGCGCCGATGCCCCAGAAGTGCTCGCCGGTGCGGCCCCAGCCGGTCTGCACCTCGTCGGAGATGAACAAGATGCCGTGCTCGTCGAGAACTTCCTGGTAGGCGGCGAACAGGCCGTCGGGGGCCATGGTGAAGCCGCCGACGCCCTGCACCGGCTCGGCGATCAGCGCGGCCACATCGGCCGGGTGCGCGGCCGTGCTGAGCACGTTCGTCAGGTCGGCCACGCAGGCCGCGATGTAGTCCGCGTCGGACATCCCGGCGAACGCGGGCAGGTGCCGGTCGGCGCCGTGCAGGTAGTGGACGCCGAACGGGGCCAGCGAGGACGGCTTCCAGCCCGCGTTGCCGGTGATGGCGACCGCGCCGAACGACCGGCCGTGGTAGCTGTTGCGCATGGCCAGCACCTGGTCGGCGCCGCGGGCCGAGGTGGCCAGCAGCAGCGCGGTCTCGTTGGCCTCGGTGCCGGAGTTGGTGAAGAACACCTTGGCGTCGGGGATACCGGACAGCCGGGCGATCTTCTCGGCCAGCTCGACCTGGCCGCGGATCAGGTACAGCGTCGAGGTGTGCACCACCCCGGTGGCCAGCTGGCGCTCGACCGCCTCGCGCACCTCGGCCACGTCGTAGCCGAGCATGTTGGTCAGGATGCCGGCGAAGAAGTCGAGGTAGCTCTTGCCGTTCGCGTCGGTGACCCGGCAGCCCTTGCCGCCGGTCAGCTCGATGGGCTGGTCGTAGTAGAGCGCGACCCAGTTGGGGATGACCGCCCGGTGGCGGGCGTAGAGATCAGCCATACCTACCAGTGTGCGGGTTACCGAAGAGTCACCCCGGAGACATACTGTAAGGAAAATCTGCTTCACGGCGACACTGTGTCAGGAGGCTCCGGTGCTGCCCACCGTGTCCGACGTGCTGGAGCTGGAGGTGGTCCAGCGCGGGCGGCCGCGGGTGCTGGCCGGGGCCCCGGCGCTGAACCGCCCGGTGCGCTGGGTCCACGCCATCGAGCTGGCCGACGTGGCCCGCCTGCTGCACGGCGGCGAGCTGGTGCTGAGCACCGGGATCGCCCTGCCGGAAGATCCCGGCCTGCTGGCCGGGTACGTCGCCGACCTGGCCGCCACCGAGGTGGCCGGGCTGGCCGTCGAGCTGGGGCGCCGCTATCAGGCGCTGCCGGACGCGCTGGTCACCGCGGCCGAGCGGCACGGGCTGCCGCTGATCGCGTTCCGCCGCGAGGTCGCGTTCGTCGAGATCACCGAGACCGTGCACGCGCTGATCATCGACGCCCAGCTGGACGAGCTGCGCCGGTCCGAGCGGGTGCACGAGACGTTCACCGACCTGTCGGTGGCCGGGGCGCCGCCGGAGGAGATCGTCCGCCAGGCCGCGCTGCTGGCCGGGCGGCCGGTGATCCTGGAGGACCTGTCGCACCGGGTGCTGGCCTGCTCCCCCGCGGGCGCCGACCCGCGGGCCCTGCTGGCCGGGTTCGAGCACCAGGCCCGCACGGTGACCGGGCCCCGCCGGACCTTCTACCACGAGGACGCCGGGTGGCTGGTGACCACGGTCGGGGCCCGCGGCGAGGACTGGGGCCGGGTCATCCAGGTCATCAACGAGCCGCCGGGGCCGCCGGACTTCGTGCTGATCGAGCGGGCGGCCAGCGCGCTGGCCCTGGGGCGGCTGCTGACCCGGCGGCAGGAGAGCCTGGAACGGCAGGCGCACCGCACGCTGATCAGCGCGATCGTGGAGAGCGCGCACGCCGGCCCGGAGGAGGCGGCGGCCCGGGCCCGGGCGCTCGGCGTGCCGGTCAGCGGCCGTCAGCTGATCGCGGTCATCGTCCGCGTCCCTGACGCAGGACCAGGCATCTCCGCGCACACCAGGATCGCCGAAGTCACCGAGGCGGCGGCGGACGCCTGCCGGGACGGGCGCCTGCCCGCGCTGGTCGGCTCCCTGGACGACGTGCGGGCCGGGGCACTGCTGTCGCTGCCGCCGCGGGCGGATGCCGACGCGGAGCTGACCGCGCTGGCCGGGCGGCTGGGTCAGCGGCTGCGGCTGCGGTTCCCGATGGCGGGCGAGCCGTTCGTGCTCGGGGTCGGCTCGGCCACCGAGACCCTGCGCGACGTGCGCCGGTCGTTCCTGGAGGCCCGCCAGGTCGGCGACGTGGCCATCCGCGATCCCGGCCACCGGCCGTTCTACCGGCTGCCGGACATGCGGCTGCGCGGGCTGCTGCACCTGCTGCGCGACGACGCACGGCTGCAGACGTTCGCCGAGCGGGAGCTGGGCCCCCTGCTGGCCGCGGACGAGGCCCAGGGCTCGGAGCTGCTGCCCTGCCTGGCCGCCTACCTGGAGGCCGGGGGCAACAAGGCCGCGGCCGCGCAGCGGGCTCACCTGGCCCGCCCCACGTTCTATCAGCGCCTGGACCAGATCGAGCGCGTCCTCGGGGTCGATCTTGATTCGGCTGAGTCGCGCACATCCCTGCACGTGGCCCTGCTGGCCCATAACCAGGCCGGCGAATAATGCCAAGCCCCGATACCCGGCTCCCCATCGGGGTGTACCGCACCTCCGGGCCGGACATTTCCGCCATCGAAAAGTACGAGTCCTTCCTGGGCATGCCGTCCGGGGCCACCGTGAACTACGTGCTGGCGTTCATGCCGGACACCCCAGCAAGCTGGGCTCAGTTCGAGCAGGCCGTCCTGGCCGTCGCCACCAACGGGCCGCCGTCGTCTACCTCCGCCACGGCCTGGGCCCCGCTGCTGGGCCCCCGGCAGCTCATGCTGGCCGTCCCGGCCTGCTGCATGGGCAGCACCTGGGCCACCGAGGCGGCAGGCGCCAACGACACGCACTGGGCCGCCCTGGCTCACACCCTCGTGAACGGCGGCCTCGGGAACTGCGTCCTCCGGATCGCCCGCGAGTTCAGCGGCGGATGGTACCGGTGGGATGCCACTCCTTCGAATGTCGGCACGTATATCGCCGGGTACGCGCACGTGGTCTCCGTCATGCGCGCGGCGGGGTTCACCGGAGAGTTCATGTGGAATCCCTATATCGGCCAGGGCACGTTCCGGCCGGAGGGTGGCGTCGAGTCCGCCTACCCGGGCGACTCGGTGGTCGATGTCATCGGCATCGACCTTTACGACGGCCCGCATTCTGTCAGCTACCCGGCCGGCAAGGTCATCCGCACCGCCGCCCAGCATCAGGCCGTATGGGACGAATTCCTCAGCGGGCGGGACGGGATCACTGACTGGCACAGTCTGGCGGCCAGCCATGCCAAGCCGCTGGCCTATCCCGAGTGGGGACTGCGGCTGTGGAAGGACTCCGGCGTCTACCGGGGCGGCGGGGACAACCCGATTCTCATCCGTGAGATGGCTGCCTGGCTGAAAGGCACGGGCGCGTGGATGCACGCGTTGTGGGAAGACGCGGGGCAAGGGGTGGCTGACCCGGACGATCTGCCGGCCCGTCAGGTGGCCGTGCCGCAGGCCCGGGAGGCGTTCCTGGAGAACTTCGGCGGGCACGTCCGGCAGCTCTAGGACCTCAAACGATTGAGGACCACGGCCACCACCGCGACCACGACCAGCAAGGCCACCGCGATGATCAGGACCACGGTCAGCCCCGCCGGGGCATGAACATGAACACGACCGCGCCGAGCAACAGGTAGCCGACGGCACCCACCCCGAACAGGATGACCCCGGCGAACCCGCTCACCGTGAACGCGACGACCACCCCGGCGATGAGCAGCAGGGCCAGAATCAGCCAGGACAGCACGATCCAGGCCCGGATCCGCCGGGTGCGCATGGACAGGCCGGCCACGGCGGTCAGCCCGCCAGCCGGGCCGGGAAACCGCCGGTGGCCACCGGGCCCCAGCTGCGGGGGGTGATGCGGAGCAGGGACTTGCCCTGGCGGGTCATGGCCTGCTGGTATTCGTCCCAGTCGGGGTGCTCGCCCGCGATCGACCGGTAGTAGTCGACCAGCGCCCCGGCGGCCTCAGGCATGTCGATGACTTCGGCGTCCCCGTCGACCTGGACCCAGGCGCCGCCGAAGTCGTCGGACAGGAACAGCACGCTGGCCTGCGGGTTGCGCTTCGCGTTGCGGGTCTTGGCCCGCTCGGGGTAGGTCGACACGACGACCCGGCCGGCCTCGTCGACCCCGCAGGTGACCGGTGAGGCCTGCGGCCGCCCGTCGGCCCGGGTGGTGATGACGATGGCGTGGTGGCGGGGCCGGATGAACTCGAGCAGCTCGTCCCGGCTGACGGCGGTGTTGGTGGCGATCTGTGGGCTCACGCGCCTCAGCTTATAGTTCGGCCACCTCGCGCTGGGCCGTGTGGTCGGCCGCCGAGGCCAGGCCCGCGTGATAGAGCCGCAGGTCGGTCGCTCCCGCGGCCAGCACCGCCTTGGCCTTGGCGGCCAGTTCGCCGGTGTCCGCGCCCAGGGCGGCCACCGCGGGCAAGGTGGCGGCGATCCGCCGTCCGGCCGGGATCGCCGCCGCGGCCGTGGCCGCCTGCACGGCCCGGGCGGCCGAGGCCACCCGCGCGGCGGCCGGGCCGGCCGGGCCGGGGCAGGCCAGGATGATGCCGTCGGCACCGGCCGGGCCGAGCAGGACCGGAAGCTCGAATCCGGGATTGGAGCCGGCCTCGGCCGGGTCGGGGTGGGCGTGGACCAGCACGTCCTGACCGGGCGCGGCCGCCCGTACCGCGCCCACCACGTGCTCCAGGAAGCTGGCCGCGGTCGCGGCCCGGACCGTGCTGAGCGTGCCGGCCAGCTCGCCCGGGACGGCGGGCCCGCCGTCGAATGCCGACCGCACCGCGGCCGCGATCGCGTCCGGGTCCGCGCCCGCCACCCGCAGCGTGGCCGCGCAGTCCGCGCAGAAACAGGCGTCCAGCAGCCGCCCGGCCGGGCCGGCCGGGGTGCCGCCGGTCTTGTCGTGGGCGCTGCCGTGGTCGTAGCCGTACCAGCCGCAGGCTTCCAGTTCCACGTCGGCCACGGCGTCGAGGGCGGCGATCTCGGCGGCCAGGCTGGCGGCGTATTCGGCCACGGCCGGCGACCCGGCGCACAGCGCCCACGGGTAGGTGTCACCCCAGGCGTTGCGGACCGCGCACTCGGGGTGGGCGGTGGCCAGCCGGCCGTTGTGGGTCACCACGATCCAGGCGTTGACCCGCAGCCCGGCCGCTTGCAGCGCCTGGGCGGCCCGCTCGAACGAACCGGCCTCGGCCGGGTCCGGGTCGGCCGGGACCAGGTGCCCGGCCGACCAGCGGGCCGGGTCCCGCCGGTGGTAGACGGCGGCGTCCCGGGTCACGATCCGGTGCCGGGGGTGGAACGGGGTGACCGCCCGCACCGCGTGATAGGCCGCGGCCAGGGACACCTCGGTGACGCCCAGGGCCGCGATCCGGTCGGCGGCGGCCGGGTCGCCGTCCACGTCCCACGGGTAGAGGTAAGCGGCGACGGCCACCGGCTCAGCCCGCCAGCCCGGCGGGCCGCAGGCTCACGGGCAGCCCCTGGTAGGCCACGGGGATCAGCCAGCGGCGGATGGCCGCCGACCCGACCGAGGTGAAGATGGGCGCGGTGGTGGCCGGGTAGGGGCCGCCGTGGTGCTGAGCCGCGTTCACGGCCACCCCGGTCGGCCAGCCGTTCCACACGATCCGGCCCACGGTGCGCTCGAACACCGCGATGACCTGGCTGGCCGTGGCCAGGTCGGCGCGGTCGTCCTCGTCGCCGTGCACGCTGCCGACCAGGTTGCCCTCGAGCTGGGCCAGCACCGGCAGCAGCTCCTCGGCCGAGGGGTAGGTGATGACCAGCCCGGCCGGGCCGAACCGCTCCTTGGCCAGCACGCCGATGTCGGTGGCGAACTGCTCGAGCGTGGTCGAGAACAGCCGCGGGGTCGCGGCCCACGGGCCTTCGCCGGTGGCCCCGGCGGCCGCCGCGGTCACGGCCGGGTGGGCCTCGATCTCGGCCAGCGCGGCCTCGTAGCCGGTGTGGATCCGCTCCGACAGCATGGGGGCGCCGCTGGACTCGCTGACCGCGTCGGCCAGGGCGTTGCGCAGGCCCTGGTCGCTCTCGGGCACGAACAGCAGGCCGGGGTTGGTGCAGAACTGGCCCGCGCCCAGCGTGAGCGAGCCCGCGTAGCCCGCGGCGATGTCGGCGGCCCGCTGGGCCGCCGCGCCCGGCAGCACCACCACCGGGTTGACCGCGCCCAGCTCGCCGAAGAACGGGATCGGGACCTCGCGCTCGGCGGCGATCTTGGCCAGGGCCAGCCCGCCCGCGGTCGAGCCGGTGAACCCGGCCGCGCTGATGCCCGGGTGCGTCAGCAGCCGCAGCCCGGCGTCCACCCCGTGGATCAGGGCGAACACGCCTACGGGGGCGCCCGCGGCGCGGAGCGCGTCCCGCACCAGCCCGGCGGTCAGGTCCGAGGTGCCGGGGTGGCCCTCGTGCGCCTTGACCACCACCGGGCAGCCCGCGGCCAGCGCGGAGGCGGTGTCGCCGCCCACGACCGAGAACGCGAACGGGAAGTTGGACGCGGCGAACACGGCCACCGGGCCCACCGGGTGGCTGATCCGGCGGATCTCGGGGATCCCGGCCGCCGCCGGGGACTCGGCGATGTCGGCGTAGCCGCCGTCCCGGAGCACCCCGGCGAACAGCCGCAGCTGGCCGGTGGTCCGGCCCACCTCGCCGGCGAGCCGGGTCTCCCCCAGCGCGGTCTCCTCGTCGGCCAGGGCGGCCAGGTCGGCCCGACGCTCGTCGAGCGCGTCGGCGATGGCCTCCAGGGCCCGGGCGCGCTCCTCGTCGTCCAGGGCCGCCCAGGCCGGCAGGGCCTCGGCCGCCGCGCTGACGGCCGCGTCCACCTCGGCGCCGGTCGTCTCGGCCACCGGTTCCCCGGTGGGCTTGCCCGTCCGCGGGTTGAACCCCTGAATCATCAGCGTCCCTTCGTCGTCTTCAAGCTACCGGGGATTGGCGTCCGGGTTGCGGCCGGACCGGGCCAGGAACGCGAAGTCGCAGCCCTGGTTGGCCTGGGTGATCTGCTCGGTGAACAGCACGCCGTAGCCGCGCTCGAACCTGGGCTCCGGGGCCTGCCAGGCGGCCCGGCGGGCGGCCAGTTCGGCGTCCGGGACCTCCAGCCGCAGTTCCCGGGCGGCGGCGTCCAGGGTGATCAGGTCGCCGGTGCGGACCAGGGCCAGCGGGCCGCCCACGAACGACTCCGGCGCCACGTGCAGCACGCAGGCCCCGTAACTGGTCCCGCTCATCCGGGCGTCGCTGATCCGCACCATGTCCCGGACCCCCTGCTTGAGCAGGTAGCTGGGGATGGGCAGCATGCCGTACTCGGGCATGCCCGGGCCGCCCTTGGGCCCGGCGTTGCGCAGCACCAGCACCGAGTCGGCGGTGACGTTCAGGGCCGGGTCGTTGATCCGCTCCTGCATCTCCGGGTAGCTGTCGAACACCACGGCGGGCCCGGTGTGCTTGAGCAGCCGGGGCTCGGCCGCGATGTGCTTGATGACCGCGCCGTCCGGGGCCAGGTTGCCGCGCAGCACCGCCACCCCGCCTTCGGCCGACAGGGCGTGCCCGGGCGAGCGGATCACGTCGTCGCGGTACACCTCGGCTCCGGCGATCTGCTCGCCGAACGTCCCGCCGCTGACCGTGGGCCGGTCCAGGTGCAGGGCGCCGGGCACGGTGGCCAGCTGGGCCAGGAGCGCCCGCAGCCCGCCCGCGTAGTAGAAGTCCTCCATCAGGTACTGGCCGCTGGGCCGGATGTTGGCCAGCACCGGCACCCGCCGGGAGATCGCGTCGAAGTCGTCCAGGGTCAGCTCGACCTGGGCCCGGCCCGCCATGGCGACCAGGTGGATGAGCGCGTTGGTCGAGCCGCCCAGGGCCAGCACGGTGGCGGCCGCGTCCTCGAACGCCTCCCGGGTCAGGACGCGAGCCGGCCGCAGATCGTCCCAGACCATCTGCACGATGCGCTGCCCGGTGGCGACCGCGTTCCGGTAGTGGGCCGAGTCCACGGCCGGGATCGACGCCGCCCCGGGCAGGGTCATGCCGAGCGCCTCGGCCGCCGAGGTCATGGTGGACGCCGTGCCCATGGTCATGCAGTGCCCGGGCGAGCGGGCGATGCCGGACTCCAGGTCGGCCATTTCACAGTCGCCGATCAGCCCGGCCCGGGCGTCGTCCCAGAACTTCCACTGGTCGGTGCCGCTGCCCACGGTCTGGCCGCGGTAGTTGCCGCTCAGCATCGGCCCGGCCGGCAGGTAGATGGCGGGCAGGCCCGCGCTGGCCGCGCCCATCAGCAGGGCCGGGGTGGTCTTGTCGCAGCCGCCCATCAGCACCGCGCCGTCGGCCGGGTAGGAGCGCAGCAGTTCCTCGGCGTCCATGGCCAGCAGGTTGCGGTACATCATCGGGGTCGGCTTCTGGAACGACTCCGACAGCGTGGCCACCGGGAACTCGATCGGGAACCCGCCCGCCTCCAGCACCCCCCGCTTGACCTGGCCGGCTCGCTCCCGCAGGTGCATGTGGCACCCGTTCATCTCCGACCAGGTGTTGAGGATGGCGATGATCGGCTTGCCCAGGTACTCCTCGGGGGCCACGCCCAGCTGGCGCATGCGCGACCGGTGGCCGAAGGCCCGCAGGCCGGACATGCGGTCGCTGCCGAACCAGCCGTGGCTGCGCAGCTGCTCGGGGGTCTTGGTCACGGCTGGACCTCCGCGGGCCCCTCGGCCGGGTCCAGGCTCCAGGACCGCAGGATCTCGGTCACCGTGTCCCGGGTCTCCTTGGGCAGCACCCGGCTGGGCGGCCGCACGTCCCGCCCGCACAGGCCGATCTGGGCCAGGGCCTCCTTGACCACGCTGACATTGTCGGCCGAGGCGCTGGCCGCGCGCAGGTCCTCGAACGGCCGGATCAGCTCCCAGGTGTCCATGGCCCCGGCCCTGTCGCCGTCCCGCAGCGCGCCCAGCATGGACAGCGCCACCGACGGGCTGACGTTGGCCAGCCCGGAGGTGAACCCGCGCGCGCCGTAGGCCCAGTACCCGGGGGCGTACGGCTCGGCCAGCCCGGCCAGCCAGGTGAACCGGCCCAGGCCCGCGTCCCGGGCCACCGCGCCGAACCGGGCCGCGTCCCGTACCCCGTACTTGACCCCGATCA
This sequence comes from Streptosporangiaceae bacterium, assembly GCA_036495425.1. GTDB lineage: Bacteria > Actinomycetota > Actinomycetes > Streptosporangiales > Streptosporangiaceae > Bog-532. Next base: position 70,055 of record DASXMW010000226.1, read on the forward strand.
CGTTGGGGCAGCGCGTCCCCAGCTCGGCGATCTGGGCCCCGGTGACCTGGTCGCTGCGCACGTACAGGACCACGCCCAGGCCGGGCACGGCGTCCGCGATCACCTGGTGGTAGTCGACCCAGCCCTCGGCCGACTGATAGGGGTGGACCGGCTGGTGGATCATGATCATCTGCGCCCCGGCCTGCTCGGCGTGCCGGGCCGCGTCGATGGCGCTGGCGGTGTCCTGGCCCACGCCGGCCAGCACGCCGGCGTGGCCCCCGCTCCCGGCCTCGCTGCTGGCGGCGCGGACCGCGTTCTCGGTCGCCTGCCGGGCCTCGGCCGGGGTGAGCGCGTAGAACTCACCGGTGTTGCCGTTGGCGGTGATCACGGTGACCCCGGCGTCCACCACCCGGCGGATCAGGTCGGTGTAGGTGCCCCACTCGATGCTGCCGTCCGGCCGCATCGGCGTCACCGGGATCACGACCACGGTGGCCAGGGCGTCCTTCAGCCGCGCGGCGGTCGCTTCGTCAAGTGCCATCGATCCTCCCGAGGATGGGGAAGCAGCGCGTTCCCACAGCCACCCTAGAAGGGCGGCCCGGACGCGTGGGAGCCCGGGGCGCGTGGCCCCGGGCTCCGGCCGGTTGCTCCCGGCTCAGCCGCCCAGGTGCCAGCCGTTCAGGCCCGGGGTCGGTGCGGCCCAGGAGGCGGTGGCCTCGTAGACGCGGTTGTCGGTGCCCAGGGCGTACGTGTAGGTGGTCGGGATCGTGGCCACCACCTGCTCGGAAGCGGCGACGCCGGTGCTGAGCCGGCCACCCATGCTGTGCCAGCCCGGAGTGCTGGCGATGAAGCGGTGGTAGTAGCCGGCGTTGTCGGTGCCGCGGGCGAAGCCGATCAGGGCGTTGGGCTGGCCCTGCGCGGCCGGGA
>DASXMW010000227.1:0-6384 GCA_036495425.1 Streptosporangiaceae bacterium
GGCGAGGAGGCCAGCGCGACCAGCGGGTCGTCGATCGGATCGCCCCACAGGTAGTCGCCGTGCGCGACCGCGGGCACCACCAGCGCCGTGTTCAGCGGCGACCGGGCGGCCAGGAACGCGGCGGCCTGGTACCAGTAGCGCGGCACCGCGGAAAACGAGCCGGGGTTCAGGACCTGGCCGGACAGGTACGGCAGCGCGAGCCCGACCAGCACTAGGCCCACGCCGACCCAGGCCTCCATGGCCAAGACCCGCTGCAAACGGCCAGCCGGAGATCCGACAGCGCGAGACCGCGCCAGCCAGGTCGCGGCGGCGTGCGCCAGCCCCAGCATCAGCACGATCGCGATGACCGGTTCCAGCTTGTAGACGTTCCGGAACGGGGCCAGCGTGCCGTTCAGCAGGTGATCGACCGGCCCGTGGAACGGGCCGCCGAGCGCCCCGCCGTACCCGGCCAGTGCACCCGCAGCCGCGACACCCAGACACAGCCGCAGCCACTCCGCGTACGGCAGGTTCCGCTGCGCCAGCCCGTACAGGCCGCTCGCGGCGGCGATGGCGCCCGCGATGATCGGCATCGGGGTGCTGACCAGGGCCCAGCCCGCGGGCAGCCACGGCGTGCCGAGGTTGAGGTAGGCGGTCCAGTTGCCCGCGCCGCGCAGCGTGGCGGCGGCCGACGTGGTGCCCGTGGTGGTGGCCGACTGCTCGATGTAGGGCAGGAAGTTGAACGCGTACCGGCCCTGCAGCAGCAGCGGCAGCGCCCACCAGGCGGTGGCCATCGCCACCGCGCCCGCCCAGCACAGCGCCAGCGCGACCAGCCGCCGCCCGCGGGCGTAGACCAGGATGAACAGGCCGGGCAGCAGCAGCGCGTCGATGGTCACGGTGGCGTTCACCCCGGACATGCACAGCACCACAGCCCCGGAGCGAAAACAAGACCAAACGAGCAACCGCCCGCGGACGGCGCCCACCAGCGGCAGCACCGCCCACGGCGCGAGCATCCCGGGCAGCGCCGCGGACGAGGTGGACCCGATCACGATGGTGAACGTGGGCCACAGCGCGAACGCCAGCCCGGCCAGGATCCGGGAGGCCGATGACCCGATGCCGAGCGCCTCGGCCAGCTTGACCAGGCCGCCGAACCCGACCGCGATGATCAGCGCCAGCCAGAGCCGTTCGGTGAGCCAGACCGGCACGTGCGCGAGGTGGCCGGCCAGGTAGAACGGCGCCATCGGCAGGGCGTACCCGACGGCCTGGTTGTTCAGCGCGCCGAACGTGTTCAGCGGGTCCATCAGGTGCCACAGGCTGGCGTAGTAGCCCCACGGGTTCAGGTCCACGCTGAGCTTGGTGTCGAAGAACATCCGCCCCGGGTCGTTGGCCAGCAGGACCACGAACGCGCCCAGCCCGACCAGCGCCGACCAGCGCAGCACCGGGTTCCGGGCCGGTCCGGCGGGGAGACCTGCCGAAACCACAGGGCCGGCGACCCGTTCACGGGCCGTCATCCGACGCGTCGCATGATCAGCATGAGATTCCAGGTGGCGACCTCACGCAGGCCGGGCAGCCGGACCAGCGGCCGGCACCAGCGCGGGTAGTACCGCGGCCCGGCCTCGATGATCGAGACGTCCGGCCGGGCCCGCAACGCGCGGAGCACCGGCCCGATGTGCACCGGGAACAGGTTGACGCCGCATTCGTGCTTGGGCTGGCGCCGGTGGCGCCGGAGGTACCGGCGCCGGGCGTACCCCGGCCCCAGGTAGTGCCAGGGCGACATCTCGTGCCCGCCCCACGGGGAGTACCAGTTGCAGTAGGACAGGTACACCAGGCCGCCCGGCCGGGTCACCCGGATCATCTCCTCGATCAGCCCCATCGGGTCGGGGACATGCTCGAGCACATTCGAGGAGAACGTCACGTCTGCGCCGCCGTCCCGGACCGGCAGCCAGTAACCGTCGGCGAGCACCGCGCCGGCCGGCCGGCCCAGCTCGGACCCCAGGCCCAGCTCGGAACCCAGGCCCAGCTCGGTCCCCAGGCCCAGCTCGGTCCGGTCGGGTTCGAACAGGTAGCAGTGCGCGCCGCGGGCCCGGAACGCCGCGGTGAACCAGCCGCCCCCGCCGCCGACGTCCACCACCGTCCGTCCGGCCAGGTCAGTATGCGACGCGACCTGCCGCACCGCGTCCTCGGCCAGGCTCGCGTAGAACGCCTCCGGGTCGCTCTGCTCGGCCAGGAACAGGCGGAACAGCCGGGCCGACCGGCGCACGCCGGAGGATGCCGCCCGGCGGCGGCGAAACGGTGCCAGCAGGCTCATGCAGGTCCTCAGTAGTCGCCGCCAGGCCGGCGCGGAGCACGAGCAGGTTGGTGCCGAGCCCGGGCCAGGCGGGCCGTACCGGCACGATTATCTTGACTACCGACCGGTAACCACAAAATAATGCTGCAATCTTCACACCGGAGATGACGACCTGGCTACCGTAACGCGGATCCTCAGCGTCAGCCAGCGACCTGGAGCCGCGACGTGAACGATGGCCTGACGTGAACGATGACGCGACGTGAACGATGACCCGGGCGCGCTGCCCGCAGACCCGAGCCTGTCCAGCCAAGCGCGCGGCGCGGGAGAGCGACCAGACTGGGCCGGCCCGCGCCGGAACATCCTGTTCATCGCGTGGCGGGACCTGGCCAACCGGCTGGCCGGGGGATCCGAGGTGCTGGTCGACCAGCTGGCCTCCGGCCTGGCGGCCCGCGGCCACCGTGTGACGCTGCTAGCAGGCGGGACGGTCGCCGAACGCCCCTACCCCGTGCGCCGTAACGGCGGCACCTACTCGCAGTTCCTCCGCGCGCCCCTGGCCTACCTGCGGCACTTCCGGGACGTCGACCTGATCGTCGAGGTCTGCAACGGGATGCCCTTCCTGGTACCGCTGTGGTCCCGACGGCCGGTGATCTGCCTGGTGAACCATGTGCACACCGAGTTGTGGCCGATCCGGTTCCGCCCGCCGGTCTCCACCCTGGGCCGACGCATCGAGAGCACGGTCATGCCCTGGGTGCACCGCGAGAACCTGTTCCTCACCGTCTCCCCGTCCACGGCCGAGTCGCTGGAGACGATGGGCGTCGGACCCGACCGGATCCGGCAGATCTGCAACGGCGTCGTCCGGCCCGACCCGCCGACGCCACGCTCAGAAGACCCGCTGTTTCTGGCGCTCGGCCGGCTCGCCGACTACAAGCGCCTGGATCTGCTGCTCCGGCTGTGGGAAAGGGTCCGCCCGGTGACCGGCGGCCAACTGGTCATCGCCGGCGACGGGCCGGAACGCGCGCGCCTCCAAACGCTGGCCGGACCCGGCGTGGTGTTCACCGGTCGGGTATCGGAGCAGGACAAGCACCGGCTGCTGTGCTCGGCGTGGCTGCTGGTGCATCCGGCGCTGATCGAGGGCTGGGGCATCGTGGTATCCGAGGCGGCGATCCGCGGCACCCCGGCGGTAGCATTCGACGTGCCGGGGCTGCGCGACTCGGTGGTTCACGGCGAAACCGGAATACTCGTAGAGAAAGAGGGCCAGTTCGCGTCGGCCTGGGCCTCGCTGGCCATCGACGGGCGGCGGCGCGAGGCGCTCGGCCGGGCGGCCCGGACCCGGGCGCTGCAGCTGCACTGGTCAGCCGCGGTCGAAGGCTTCGAAGACGTCGCCGAGGAAGCGATCAAGCGAGCCGGGAGGGAGCCATCGTGGCGGTGACCGCCCCGGCGCCGGGAAAGCTGTGAAACACGCCGGGAAACACGCCGGGAAACACGTCAGGAAACACGCCGGGCCAGGCGACGGGCAACCCGCTCCAGGCCTTCTACGAGACCCCGGGCGTCCCGCTCAGCTCGGGCCCGGATCGCGCCCGGCGCCAGGCCCGGATGCTGGCCGCGATCCTGCGGGACGCGAACGGCCCCGCGGTGGTCCTGGACGTGGGCTGCGGCGACGGCGCCGCGCTGGCCGTCGCGGCCACGCAGAACCCGCACCACCAGTTCGCCGGCCTCGACTGGTCCGCCGACGCCCTGCACCAGGCAAAGACCAAAGGCCTCACCACTATCCGCGGCACCATAGAAACGCGCCTGCCCGTCGCCGACGGCGCCGCGGACGTGGTGATCATGAGCGAACTGATCGAGCACCTGGTCGACCCCGACGGGGCGCTGGAAGAAGTCCGGCGGGTACTCCGCCCCGGCGGCGCCCTGCTGCTGTCCACGCCGAACCTCGCCGCCTGGTACAACCGCGGGCTGCTCGCCGCGGGCATCCAGCCGGTCTTCTCCGAGGTGAGCCTGCGCGGGGTGTTCGGCAGGCCGGGGAGCGTGGTGGCCGGTCACCTGCGCCTGTTCACCCGGCGGGCGCTGACCGAGTTCCTGGCCGCCAGCGGCTTCCGCTGCGTGACGGTGGCCGGGGCGAGCTACCACGACGTGCCGCGGCTGATGCAACCGCTGGACCGGGCCTTCTGCCGGTGGCCGTCGGCCGCGTCCATCCTGCTGGTCCACGCCCGGAAGCAATAGAAAACGACAATGGCGCAGGCGTCTGACACCGGAACCGAGGCCGAGCAGGCCCCTGGCCGCCGGCGCAGGCGCGGACTGGAGCTTGGCGGCTTGGTCATCGGGATCATCGCCGGGGTGGGCATTGCGCTTGGCTTCCTAATCCCGGCGCGGCACCACCCGTCCGTCCCGGTCGCGCCCAGCACCCACGCGCCCGTACCCGTACTGGTCCCCGTTCCAGCGGGGCAACCGGACCCTGCCGCGCTGGACGCGGAGTGGATCGCCTACTCCGATCAGTCCACCTGCGCCGACTGGGCCGGCGGCGACGGGGTCTCGGCGATTCGTCTCAACGACGCCCAGCTCGCCTGGTTCTTCTCCGATACCTTCATCGGCCCGGCCGGGCCCACCACCGGTTTCTCGAACCTGTCCGGGTTCGTGCACAACGCGGTGGTCGTCCAGACCACGACCGGTCAGGGAAGCGCACCGGCCAGCACGTTCGTCACCATGACGGGCGGCGGAGCCTGCACCGGCCCCGGCCGTCCGGGCAACGCGGCCCCGGTCGTCGGGCCGCCGTCAGCGGTGCCCGGCGGGACGTCCGACCGGTACTGGGACGAGGACGGCATCGAGGTCGGCGGGACGGTGGTCAAGTTCTACACCCATTACCGCGCCCGCAGCTTCCCGTTCGTCCCGGTCGGCACGGTGATCGCCACCCTCCCGGCCAGCCAGCTCAGCTCGGCCGGCCACGGACCCCAGTACGGCGCGGTCGCCCGGCCGGGCCTGGTCCGGCTGCCGTCTTACACCCCGCCGTCGGGCGGCACCCCGATCCTGTGGGGTGCCGCGCTGCTGCGCGCCGGGAACACGGTGTACATCTACGGCACCCAGAGCCCGAACGTCCAGATCCCGGGCTACCGGCTCTACCTGGCCCGCGTCCCGGTGTCCCAGCTGACCTCCTTCGCTGCATGGCGGTTCTACACCGGCGCCGGCGGGTGGGCGGCCGGACAGCGCAACGCCCAGCCGGTGCAGCCGCCGGGCAGCAGCCTGGCCGTGTCGTCCGGGTTCAGCGTGATCCAGGCCGGCGGCCGCTACTGGCTCATCCAGGCCAGCCCGCTGACGGGCGACCCCGACATCAGGGCCTACCCGGCCAGCACCCCGTCGGTCCCGTTCGACCCCGCCCGAGGACGGCTGCTCTACCGGGACCCGACCATCGGGCTGCACGCCGTGGATGACTACCGCATCATGTACGAGGCGCGGGCCGAACCCGCGCTCTCCACCCAAGACACGCTGGTAATCAGCTACAACGTCAACTCCGAGGCGGTGACCGCCGGCTGCGTGCCGATGTCGGACTTCACCAATACGGTGACCCTGCCCCGGTTCATCACCGTTCCGCTCGCGGCCTTCGGTGCTGACCCGGGCGCGGCCCGCAACTCGGTCAGGAGCGGACCGCAGGACGATCCGCGGATCGTGCCGCAGAACCCGTCGCAATGGTTCGACGCCTGGGATTATCCGGGCACTGGTTGTCCGCCGGTGCCGGCCGCAGGACCAGTGCAAGCCACCACAACCGCCGGTAAGGTCACGCTGAGCTGGCCCGATGCTGGCCTTGGCCTGCACTATCGCGTCTACCTGCAAGGGCCGGGCGAGCCAGGCGGTACCCCGGTGGCCACCGCATCCGCCGACGGCGCCACCATCACCGGGCTGCGGCCCGGCCGCTACCTGGCCAAGGTGGTGCCGGTCAACTTCAAAAAGCGCGCCGGCCCCGCCGCCCAGGTAACGTTCACCATCCCGTAAGAACCGGAAGGGAGGCACCGCCGTGCTCCGGTTGATCATCGCCGTCGCCGTGGGCCTGGCCATCGCCATCGGCGGCACCGTCCTGGTGGTGAACGTCGTGTCCAGCCACGGCAACGGCACGCCCGGCAACTCCTCGACCT
>DASXMW010000228.1:0-6144 GCA_036495425.1 Streptosporangiaceae bacterium
AGGAGCCGGCGCCCCCCGTCCGGGCCGGGGCTCCATCCCGCTCCCCGCCCTCACCGGTGCGGCCGCACCGGTATCGGCGCCTGCCCGCGAGCGCCGACCGCAACAGGAGGAACACCCCAGAAAGGACTCCCCTCATGGGAAGCTGGACGGCAAGGTCGCCTTCACCACCGGGCCGCCCGCGGCCAGGGCCGCAGTCACGCGGTCCGGCTCGCCCAGGAGGGCGCGCTCGCCGCACCCGGCCCAGGAACTGGACGACCAGACCTGGCAGGACATGATCGACATCAACCTGACCGGGGTCTGGCACGCGGCCAAGGCCGCCATCCCGCACCTGAAGGCGGGCGGCCGGGGCGGCGCGATCGTGCTGACCAGCTCGGCCGCGGGCCTGAAGGCCTACGCGAACATCGCCCACTACGTGTCGGCCAAGCACGGCGTGGTCGGCCTGATGAAGACGCTGGCCGTCGAGCTGGCCCCGGACTTCATCCGGGTCAACAGCATTCACCCGACCCAAGTCGACACGCCGATGATCCAGAACGAGGCGACCTGGCGGCTGTTCCGGCCGGATCTGGACCACCCGGCCCGGGCCGACTTCGAGCCGGCCTCGCAGGCGATGAACCTGCTGCCGATCCCGTGGGTCGAGCCGGCCGACATCAGCAACGCGCTGCTGTTCCTGGCCTCGGATGAGGCCCGCTACATCACCGGCGTGCCCCTGCCGGTCGACGCCGGCTGCCTGATCAAGTAACCACCAGCAACCACCACGCAGTGAAGGAGCAATGGATATGGCAGGGCGAGTAGAGGGCAAGGTCGCCTTCGTGACCGGTGCGGCCCGCGGCCAGGGCCGCAGCCACGCGATCCGGCTGGCCGAGGAGGGCGCGGACATCATCGCGATCGACCTGGCCGCCCAGGTCGACTCGGTGCCGTACGCGATGGCGACCCCGGACGACCTGGCCCAGACGGTCAAGGAAGTCGAGGCCCTGGACCGCCGAATTGTTGCTGTTACCGCCGACGTGCGGGACTACGGCGCGGTCAAGGCGGCCGTGGACAACGGGGTGGCCCAGCTCGGGCGGCTGGACATCGTGGCCGCCAACGCCGGGATCTTCAGCTTCGGCCAGGCCGACGTGCTGGAGGAGCAGACCTGGCAGGACATGATCGACGTCAACCTGACCGGGGTCTGGCACGCGGCCAAGGCGGCCATCCCGCACCTGAAGGCGGGCGGCCAGGGCGGCTCGATGGTGCTGACCAGCTCCACCGCCGGGCTGATGCCGTTCGAGAACATGGCCCACTACACCTCGGCCAAGCACGGCGTGGTCGGCCTGATGCGGGTGCTGGCCGTGGAACTGGCCCCGGACTTCATCCGGGTCAACACCGTCCACCCGACCAGCGTCAACACCGACATGATCCAGAACGCCGCCACCTACGAGCTGTTCGCCCCGGACCTGGCCCCGGAGCAGCGCACCAAGGACGTGCTCGGGGAGCGGTTCCAGACCCTGAACGCGCTGCCGATCCGGTGGGTGGAGCCGCGGGACATCTCCAACGCGGTGCTGTTCCTGGCCTCGGACGAGGCCCGCTACATCACCGGGGTTACGCTGCCGGTCGACGCCGGTTCCCTGCTCAAGTAGCAGGTAACACCCGGGGCGAGAGGAGCCTGAAGGTGACATCAGCCGTAGGTGCGGAGCGGATCACGGCCGTGCGCGACCGGGTCCGCCAGCACCTCGTGGGCCGCGAGCACGAGCTGGACCTCGTGCTCGCGGCCGTGGCCGCCGGACGCGACATGGTGCTCGAGGGCCCGCCCGGGACCAGCAAGAGCACGCTGTTGCGGGCCATCACGGCCGAGTGGGGCATCCCGCTGGTGTTCGTCGAGGGCAACGCCGACCTGACCCCGGCCAAGCTGGTCGGCCACCACAACCCGGCCCGGGTCCTGCGCGAGGACTACAGCGCCGACAACTTCGTGGACGGCCCGCTGCTGGAGGCCATGCGGTCGGGCGGCTTCCTCTACATCGAGGAGTTCAACCGGGCCCCCGAGGACACGCTGAACACGCTGCTCACCGCCATGGCCGAACGCCAGATCGCGGTGCCCCGGGCCGGCACCATGGTCGCGCTGCCCACGTTCCGGGTCATCGCCTCGATGAACCCGTTCGACAACGTGGGCACCACCCGGCTGTCGACCTCGGTCCACGACCGGATGTGCCGGCTGGCCATCAGCTATCAGGACGCCGCCGCCGAACGCGGCATCGTCGCCCTGCGGGCCCCCGTGCCCGGCATGCCCGCGGCCCGGCGCGACCGGCTGATCGCCGACGCGGTCGCGGTCACCCGGGCCACCCGCGAGCACGAGGACATCCGCCAGGGCAGCAGCGTGCGCGGGGCCATCGACCTGACCTTGGTCGCCGGGCAGCTGCTGGAGCTGGCCGGCACCACCCGGGACACCGGCGACCGGGCCGAGCCGGGAGAGAACTACCCGGACATCGTGTTCGACGCCATGGTGGTGGCGCTGTCGGGCCGGATCTTCCTGGACGAGACCGTCGAAGCCACCCCCGAGCAGGTCCTGCGCCAGATCTGGGAGGACCACTTCATCCTGGAGCCCGCCACCGCCGAACCCGGTTGAAGAGCGGTCGAGGCCGACTCGCCGCTGCCACGCCGGGGACGTAAGCCCCAGCAGCAGCAGCTGAGGCCGCTGCGCCGCCGGCCCAAGGTCCTGGACTCCGAGCCGAACCTGCTCGAGCCCAGCCGGGGCGGGTCGGGTGGCCTCGTCCTCACCGGCGGCCAGCGCCAGCGGTCCGGGCCGGCCCGCCCGCGGCCCGGCAGCGGCGCGCCCGCCGAGACCGGCGAGCAGGGCACGCTGCTGCCCGCGCCGCCGGACGAGGCCACCCCCGACCCCGAGGTGCTGCGCCGGGCCCGGCAGATCGCCACCCGGCTGGCCGTGCCCCGGCCGCGCCGGGACGTGACCGCCCGCCGCGGCGTGGGCGAGCTGGCCAGCGTCCGCTACCGGGGCGGTTCGGACGACATCGACCTGGACCGCACCATCGACCAGCTGGCCGAGCACCCGGTCCCGGAAGCGGACGACATCATCGTCCGGGAACGGGTCCGGACCCGCCGGTCGGTGGTGCTGCTGGCCGACGTGTCCGGCTCCATGCGCGGCGAGCGGGTCCGCACCGCCGCCGCCACCGTGGGCGCGCTCGCATCCGAGCTGGCCCGTGACGACCTGGCCGTGGTCGCGTTCTGGTCCGACGCCGCCGTCCTGAACCACCTCGGCCACCGGGTCGTGCCCCAGCAGCTGCTGGACACCATGCTGCGCATCCCGGCCAAGGGCCTGACCAACGTGGCCTTCCCGCTCCAGGTGGCCGCGCGCGAGCTGGCCCGGGTCCCGGCCCGGGACGCGCGGGTGCTGCTGCTGTCGGACTGCGTGCACAACGCCGGCCCGGACCCGCGGCCGTTCGCGGCCCGGCTGCCCCGGCTGGACGTCCTGCTCGACACCTCGGGCGAGCAGGACCCCGACCTGGCCCGGGACCTGGCCCGGCTCGGCCACGGCCGGCTGCTGCGGGCCGCCACCTACCGCGACATAGCCCCCGCCCTTACTACGCTGTTCGCCGCCTGACCACTCAGGGACTCAAGGAGAAGCCATGCCCGTTGTCGTTGTCGCTCTGATCAAGCCCAAGCCCGAGTTCCGGGACGACGTGATCGCCGCCATGAAGCAGGCCATCCCGCTGGTCCACGACGAGGACGGCTGTGAGCTGTACGCGCTGCACGCCGACGACGACCAGCTGGTGATGATCGAGCGCTGGACCAGCCGGGAGGCGCTGGCCAAGCACGGCGCCGACTCGCCCGGGCTGCGCGTGTTCAACGCGGCCATCGACGGCAAGCTGGCCGGGCCCACCGAGGTCCTGCGGCTCGACGCGATCCCGGCCGGCGATCAGGCCAAGGGCCAGCTTCCTTGACGCTCACAGCGCCCGGTCAGCTAGCGGGGCTGACCTCACCCGAGGCGGCCGGGCGGGCCGCGGCCGGTGCGGTCCTGGCCGTGCCGGTCGGCTCGACCGAGCAGCACGGGCCGCACCTGCCCCTGTCCACCGACGCCGACCTGGCCGTTGCGCTGTGTGCTCAATTGGGCGCCGAGCCGGGGGAGTCCGGCCGGCCGGTGGTGGTGGCGCCGCCGGTGGCCTACGGGTCCAGCGGTGAGCACGAGGGCTTCGCGGGCACGATCTCCATCGGCCAGGAGGCCACCGAGCTGCTCCTGGTCGAGCTGGGCCGGTCGGCCACCCGGACCTTCTCCCGGGTGCTCCTGGTCTCCACCCACGGCGGCAACGCCGAGGCCGTCCGCCGGGCCGTGGCCCGGCTGCGGGCCGAGTCCCGCGACGTGTCGGCGTGGTTTCCCCGCTGGGACGGCGACGCCCACGCGGGCCGGGCCGAGACCTCGCTGCAGCTGGCGCTGGCCCCGGGCACGGTCCGGCTGGACCGGGCCGAGGCCGGCAACACCACCCCGATCGCCGAGCTCATGCCCGCCCTGCGCGCCTCGGCCGTGCACGGCGTCAGCCCCAACGGCGTCCTCGGCGACCCGGCCGGGGCCTCGGCCGCCGAGGGCGCGGTCATGTTCCAGGCCCTGCTGACCGACCTGACCGCCCACCTGAAAAGCTGGCCCGATGGCCGCCCCTGAGTCCCCTGAGCCCCCCGAGCCCCGCGTAGCCCTCGTCACCGGGGCGGCCCGGGGGATCGGCGCCGCCACCGTGGCCACGCTGGCCGAGGCGGGCTGGCAGGTCCTGGCCGTCGATTGCGTCACCGACGACCCCAGCCTCCCGTACCGGCTGGGCACCCGGACCGAACTGGAGCAGGTCGCGACCGACGCGGGCCCGAACGTGGTCACCGCCCGGGCCGACGTCCGCGACGTCGACGCGCTGGCCCGGGCCGTGGCCACGGCCGAAGCCCGCTGGGGTCACCTCGACGCCGCCCTGGCCGTGGCCGGGGTCATCGCCGGCGGCGTCCCGGCCTGGGAGGTGCCGCCCGGCCAGGAGCGGGCCGTGCTCGACATCGACCTCGGCGGCGTCATCAACCTGGCCCGGGTGGCCGTGCCCGCGCTGCTTCGTCACCCCGAGCCCCGGCACGGGCGGTTCCTGGCCGTGGCCTCGGCCGCCGCCACCCGCGGCCTGCCCATGCTGGCCGCCTACTGTGCGGCCAAGTCCGGGGTGGCCGGCTTCGTCCGGGCCCTGGGCGCCGAGCTCCGCGACACCGGCGTCACCGCCAACGCGGTCAGCCCCGGCTCGACCGCGACCCCGATCCTGGACGAGAGCGCCCGGCTCTACGGCCTGCCGTCGAAGAACACGTTCGCCGCCCAGCAACCCCTCGGCCGCTTGCTCGACCCGGCCGAGGTCGCGGCGGTGCTGGCCTTCCTGGCCGGGGACGGCGCCAGCGCCATGACCGGCGCCGTCGTCCCGGTCGACGGGGGACTGGCTCTCTAGCCCTGGCCGTCCTGGCTGATCTTGTCCAGCTCGGCCAGCGCGTCGTCGGGCAGTTCCAGCCCGGCCCCGGCCACGTTGTCGCGCAGGTGCGCCACCGACGAGGTGCCCGGGATCAGCAGCATGTTCGGCGACCGCCGCAGCAGCCAGGCCAGCGCCACCGCCAGCGGGGTGGCGTCCAGCCGCTTGGCCACCGCCTCCAGCTCGGCCGACTGCAGCGGCGAGAACCCGCCCAGCGGGAAGTAGGGCACGAACGCGACGCCCTGCCGCGCGGTCAGGTCGACCAGGTCGTCGTCGCCGCGGCGGGCGATGTTGTACATGTTCTGCACGCACACCACCGGCGCGATCGACTGCGCCTCGGCCAGCTGCCCGGCGCTGATCGTGCTGATGCCCAGGTGCCGGATCAGGCCCTGCTCGCGCAGCTCGGCCAGGGTCCCGAACCCCTCGGCGATCGAGCCCGGCTCGGCCCCGTCCATCCCGCCGGTGCGGAAGTTCACCACGTCCAGCGCGTCCAGGCCGAGGTGGTCCAGGTTTTCGTGCACCTGCTGCCGCAGTTCCTCCGGGCTGCGCGCGGGCGGCCAGCCGCCCTGCTCGTCGCGCCGGGCCCCGACCTTGGTCACGATGTGCAGGTCGTCCGGGTAGGGCGACAGCGCCTCGCGGATGATCTCGTTGGTCACGTACGGCCCGTAGTAGTCAGCCGTGTCGA
>DASXMW010000229.1:0-49086 GCA_036495425.1 Streptosporangiaceae bacterium
CGACCAGGGGCGTCTCGACGCCGCCCAGCTGCTGGCCGAGGTCCGAGGTCCCCTCGTCGTCTGCGCCCAGGCCGGAGACGTGAACAGCGGGGCGTTCGATCCATTCGTCGACATCGTGGCGTGGGCCCGCGCTCGCGACGGCTGGGTACACGTTGACGGGGCGTTCGGCCTGTGGGCGCTGGCCGACCCGTCCCGCGCGCACCTCACCGCCGGCCTGACCGGGGCGGACTCCTGGGCCACCGACGGGCACAAGTGGCTCAACGTCCCCTACGACTGCGGCATCGCCCTGGTCCGGCGGGCCGGGGACCTGCGCCGCAGCTTCACCGCGAGCGCGGGCTACCTGCCGCCCGGCCCCGGCTTCGAGGCCACCAACCACACCCCCCAGTCCTCGCAGCGCGCCCGGCAGGTCGAGGTGTGGGCGGTCCTGCGCACGCTCGGGCGCCAGGGCGTGACCGATCTGATCACGCGTTCCTGCCGCCACGCCCGGACCATGGCCGCCGAACTCAGCCGGGCCGGCCTGGAGGTGGTGAACGACGTCGTGCTCAACCAGGTGCTGGTCCGGGCGGTCACCGACGACCAGACCACGGCCCTGATCGCCGCCGTCCAGCAGGACGGCACCTGCTGGTGCGGGCCGACGGTGTGGCAGCACCGCCCGGCCATGCGGATCAGCATCTCCGGCTGGGCCACCACCGCCGCGGACATCAGGCACAGCGCGGACGCCATTATCACCGCGGCCAGGTCGCTGACCTAGACCGGTTTAGCCGTGGTCTGGACCAATCCGCCTGGCAAAACGCCCGATTCCGGGCTAGGCCGTCCGCTGTGCGATAGGCCACAATTCAGTGATGTATCCATACGGGGGAGGGAAGCGCAGCCGTGCGGCGGGGCTGACCGACCGGGAGCGCGAACGCGGGACGCTGGACGCGATGCTCAGTGCGGTCCGGGGCGGGGACAGCCGCGTCCTGGTGGTCCGCGGTGACCCGGGTGTGGGCAAGACGGCCCTGCTGGACTATCTGGCCGACGGGGCCCGCGGCTGCTGGGTCGTGCGGGCGACCGGGGTGCAGTCGGAGATGGAGCTGGCCTTCGCCGGGCTGCACCAGCTGTGTGTCCCGATGCTGGATCGCCTGGACCGGATCCCGGAGCCGCAGCGCGACGCCCTGCGGACCGCGTTCGGCCTGGCCGCCGGGCCGGCCCCGGAGCGGTTCCTGGTCGGGCTGGCCGTGCTCAGCCTGCTGGCCGAGGTGGCCGAAGACCAGCCGCTGCTCTGCCTGGTCGACGACGAGCAGTGGCTGGACCAGGCCTCGGAACAAACCCTGGGGTTCGTGGCCCGGCGGCTAGGCGCCGACCCGGTCGGGCTGGTGCTCTCGGCCCGCCAGCTCCGCCCCGAGCTGGCCGGGCACCCCGAGCTGGTGATCGAGGGGCTGCGCGAGGACCACGCCCGGACCCTGCTGGACCGGGCCCTGCCCGGGCCGCTGGACAGCCGGGTCCGCGACCTGATCATCGCCGAGACCCACGGCAACCCGCTGGCCCTGCTGGAGCTGCCGCGCGGGCTGACCCCGGCCGAGCTGGCGGGCGGATTCGGGCTGCTGACCGGGGCCCCGCTGACCGGCCAGATCGAGGACAGCTTCCTGCGCCAGCTGGACGCCCTGCCCGCCCCGGCCCGGCAGTTGCTGCAGCTGGCGGCGGCCGATCCCTCCGGCGACCGGGCGCTGCTGCTGCGGGCGGCGCAGCGGCTGGACATCGGCGCCCAGGCGGGCGCGCCCGCGGTCGAGGCGGGCCTGGTCGAGTTCGTGGGCCAGGTCCGGTTCCGGCACCCGCTCATCCGGTCGGCCGCCTACCGGTCGGCGTCCCTGGCCGAGCGGCAGCGGCTGCACGCGGTGCTGGCCGCGGTGACCGATCCGGACCGCGACCCGGACCGGCGGGCCTGGCACCTGGCCCAGGCCGTGCCCGACCACGACCCGGACGTGGCCGATGAGCTCGAACGGTCGGCGGCCCGGGCCCAGGCGCGCGGCGGTGTGGCCGCCGCGGCCGCGTTCCTGGAACGCGCGGCGCTGCTGACCGGCGACCCGGCCCAACGGGCCCGCCGGGCGGTGGCCGCCGCCCAGGCCAAGGTCCAGGTCGGGGCGGCGGCCGCGGCGCAGGACCTGCTGGCCCTGGCCGAGACCGGAACCCGCAGCGACCTGGACCAGGCCCGCATCGAGCTGGTGCGGGCCCGGCTCGCCTCCGCCACCAGCCGGGACGGCGAAGCCCCGTTGCTGCTGCTGCGCGCGGCCGGGCGGCTGGAGCGGATCGACGCCGGCCTGGCCCGGGCCACCTACCTGGACGCGGTGGCGGCGGCGATGTTCGCCGGCCGCCTGGCCAGCCCGGGCGGCAGCGCCCTGGAGGTGGCCCGCGCGGCCGCGGCGGCGCCCCCGCCACCGGGGCGGCCGCGCCCGCCCGACCTGCTCCTCGACGGCCTGGCCGCGCTCTACACCCAGGGCTACGCGGCCGCCCTGCCCCTGCTCCGGCAGGCCGTGGTCGCCGCCGACACCAGCACCGCGGCCGACGACGAGCCGCACTGGCAGTGGCTGGCCTGCGTCATCGCCTCCCACGTGTGGGACGACGAACGCTGGGAACGGCTGTCCCGGCGCTACCTGACCCGGGTCCGGGAGATCGGCGCGCTGGCCGAGCTGCCGCTGGCGCTGGACCGGCGGGCCCGCCCGCTGCTGTTCGCCGGTGAGCTGGCTGCCGCGGCCGCGCTGCTCGACGAGACCCGGACCGTCGAAGAGGCCACCGGCAATCCTCCCTGGCCCTACGGTGAGCTCAGCCTGGCCGCGTTCCGCGGCAACGAGGCCAGCGCGGCCGCGCTGATCGGCTCGGTCCTGCGGGATGTGACCCAGCGCGGCGAGGGATACGGGATCACCGCCGCCGAGTGGGCGAACGCCGTGCTCAGCAACGGCCTCGGCCGGCCCCAGGAGGCGGTGGCGGCGGCGGAACGGGCCACCGAGTACCAGGGGGACGTGGGCTTCTCGAAGTGGGCCCTGGTCGAGCTGGTCGAGGCCGCCACGCACGCCGGGATGCCCGAGGCGGCGGCGCGGGCCTACCGGCGGCTGGCGGCCATGACCGGCCCGGCCGGCACCGACTGGGCGCTGGGCCTGACCGCGCGGTGCCGGGCGCTGCTGAGCAACGGCCCCGAGGCCGACCGCGGCTACCGGGAGGCGATCGAGCGGCTGAGCCAGACCCGGCTCCGGGTCGAGCTGGCCCGGGCCCGGCTGCTGTACGGGGAATGGCTCCGCCGCGAGAACCAGCGCGCCCGGGCCCGGGCCGAGCTGCGCACGGCCCACGAGATGCTGGACTCGATGGGCCTGGCCGCGTTCGCCGAGCGGGCCCGGCGTGAGCTGGCCGCCACCGGTGAGACCGTGCGGGCCCGCACCGCCGACGCGGTCACCACGCTGACCGCGCAGGAGGCCTACATCGCCCGGCTGGCCCGCGACGGCCACACCAATCCGGAGATCAGCGCCCAGCTGTTCCTGTCCGTGCGCACGGTCGAGTGGCACCTGCGCAAGATCTTCATCAAGCTCGACATCGCCTCCCGGCGCGAGCTGGCCGCCGTGCTGGACGATCTGGGGCCCGATCGCCCTGCGAGCTCGGCCTCACCGCTGGCCCGATGACCAGCCTTCGATGAAAATAAATCAGGCCCGGATGAGAATGGTCAAAGCCACCGGCCGCACCTCGTACACGGTCAGCGGGCTTGACGCCGGGCCGCTGATGACGGCCCCGGTGGGCCGATGATCAGCACGTCTCCACCGCGGGCACCGGGCCGGGGAACCAGGGGTTCACCCGCGTGCCCTACTGGCTCGCGCCGCGGCCAGGACCGCTAGCGTCGTCAGCAACCCGGAACCGGCCTGGCGCCGGGCCGGGAACACAAGGGCAGAGGAGCCGGGTGATGGCCGAGGTGTACCGCACGCTGCGGGTCGCCCCCAGCGACAAGGGCGTGCTCGGGGTGGTGATCGACGCACCGCCGATGAACCTGATCGGGCCGGAACTGGTGCATGATCTGGTCGGGCTGTTCGGCGCGCTGGAGTCGGACCCGGGCACCCGGGTCGTGGTGCTGGAAAGCGCCGACCCGGACTACTTCATCCCGCACGTCGACCTGACCAAGGTCGCGGAGTACACCGCCGAGGCGGCCAAGGCGGGCGGCCCGGACGACGCCTCCCTGGGCATGCTGTGGCACAAGCTCAGCGAGCTGCCGGTGGTGTCGATCGCCAAGATCCGCGGCCGGGCCCGCGGGGCCGGCAGCGAGCTGGCGCTGGCCTGCGACATGCGGTTCGCGGCCCGGGAGAACGCCATCCTGGGCCAGATCGAGGTCGGCGCGGGCGCGGTCCCGGGCGCGGGCGGCGTCCAGCACCTGAGCCGCCTGCTGGGCCGGGGCCGGGCCCTGGAGGCGATCCTCGGCGCTGACGACTTCGACGCCGACGTGGCCGAGCGGTACGGCTGGATCAACCGGGCCCTGCCCGACGCCGACCTGGACGCGTTCGTGGCCCGCCTGGCCGGCCGCATCGCCTCGTTCCCGGCCGATGCGGTGCGCACCGCCAAGCGGGTGCTCAACGAGCTGACCATGCCCGGCGCGGACGCCCTGCGCGCCGACGCCCGCCGGTTCCGCCAGCTGGTCACCTCCGATGCCGCCCAGGCCCGCACGGCCGCCCTGTTCGCCCAGGGCCTGCAGACCAGGGGCCCGCTCGAACTCGACCTGGGCGATCGCCTGGGAGCCCTGTAAGCGCCATGAAGGGAGACGTGCCATGCGCGTCAGCAAGCATCCGATGACCCCGCTGACCGCGGTGCTGACCGGCCTGGTGGCCGGGGGAGTGGGAACCGTCTGCCTGGACGCCGTTCACTATCTCAAGTACCGTCGCGCGGGCGGTACGGACAGCCCGCTGGCCTGGGAATTCGCTCCGGTCGACAGCTGGGAGACCGCCCCCGCCCCGGGCCAGGTGGCCAAGCGCGTGATCGAGGGCTTCAGCCAGCGCAAGCTCCCCGACCGCGCGGCCTGGCTGACCAGCACCATCGCGCACTGGGGCTACGGTTCGGCGGCGGGCGCCGCCTACGGCATCCTGGCCGGGTCGCGGCCCCGGCCGCGACCGGGGTACGGCCCGCCCTTCGGGGCCGTGGTGTTCGCCGGCGACTACACCATCCTGCCGATCGCCGGGCTCTATGAGCCGATCTGGAAGTACGACGCCAAGACCCTGGCCTGGGACTTCGGCGCCCACCTGGCCTACGGCGCCGGCGTCGGCACCGCGTTCTGGCTGCTGGCCATGGTCGCCTAGGGCCTGGGCAAGAGTTCATGGTGGCGCGGGCTGGTCCGGGCCCGGGCTTTGTGCGCGGAAACTGCTGCTATCACGACTGTGCTATCACGACATGAATTGACCACGTTCTGGCGTGGGCCGGGCACGCGTACTAATCACTTTCGAAACAAGCCCCAGCCCCAGCCCCGGACCCGGGCCCGGGCTTGGGCCTTGGGGTCGGGCGCGAGAAGCCGCTGAATCCGAAGCCGGTCAGGCCGCGCCGGTCAGGGACTCGATGCGGTCGAGCATGGCGTCGAGGGCGGCCTCCAGCGGCCTGGTGTCGCGTTCCAGCTGGGCCATGAGCAGGCCCCCCTGCAGGGCGGCCAGGGTGGCCAGGGCCAGCTGCTCCGGGTCGGTGCCCGCGGGCAGGTCGCCCCTGGTGTGCATGACCTGGAGCCCGGCGCGGATCCGGCCTTCCCAGCGGCGCAGCGCCCGGGCCGCCGCCACCCGGGCGGCGGCGTCGGTCTCGGCCACCTCGGCGCCCAGGGCCCCGATGGGGCAGCCACCGCGGCAGCCGAGCCGGCGCTGGTGGTCGACGATGAAATCCCGCCAGGCCCGCAGCCCGGCCACGGTGTCGAGGTGGTCGAGGCGGTCGCCCTGGGTGTCCAGGACCGTGTCGGCCTGGTAGTCGATGACCGCCCGGACCAGGGCCTGCTTGTCTTCGAAATAGTGGTAGACCTGCGATCCGCTGACCCCGGCCGCGGCCCGGATGTCTTCCAGCGTGGTCTCGGCCACCCCGTTCTCGAACATCAGCTCGGCCGCCGCCGCGACGATCCGCAGCCGGGTCTGCTGCCCCCGCCGCGTCAGCCGCCGCCCGTCACCGGTCTCCACCTGGTTCACCGCCATGGGCACAGCCTACCAGAACTGGATTGGACAACCCACTTTTTATCGGCCATTGTGGATCAGGCAACCCATTTTTATATCGAAGGAGAACGGTATGACTCCCACCGATCTGGCTGGATCCACCGCGCTGGTGACCGGAGGGACCAGCGGCATCGGCCGCGCCGCCGCCGGGCTGCTGGCCCGGCGCGGCGCCCACGTGCTGGTCAGCGGGCGAGACGCCGCCCGCGGGGACGAGGCCGTATCGGCGATCCGGGCCGCGGGCGGCAAGGCCGACTTCATCCCGGCCGACCTGGCCAGCGGCACCTCAGTACGGGAACTGGCCCGCCGCGCCATCGAGCTCGGCGGCGGCCACGTCGACATCCTGGTCAACAGCGCCGGCATCTTCCCGTTCGGCCCCACCGCCAGCGCCACCGACGCCGACATCGACACCGTCTACGCCGTCAACGTCAGGGCCCCGTTCATCCTGGCCGGCCAGCTCGCCCCGGCCATGGCCGCCCGCGGGCACGGCGCGATCGTCAACGTGCTGACCATGGTCGCCCACTTCGGCGTGCCGGGCATGGCCCTGTACGGGTCGAGCAAGGCCGCCCTGACCCTGCTCACCAAGGCCTGGGCCGCCGAGTTCGGCCCCCGCGGGGTCCGGGTCAACGCGGTCAGCCCGGGACCCACCCGCACCCTGGGCACCGAGCCCATGGGCGACCAGCTGGACCAGCTGGCGTCCCTGGCCCCGGCCGGCCGCCCGGCCGCCCCCGAAGAGATCGCCACCGCCATCAGCTACCTGGCCGGCGACGAAGCCAGCTTCGTGCACGGCGCCATCCTCGATGTCGACGGCGGCCGCCACGCCGCCTGAGGAGGGTCGGTCAACGGACCGGTCCCGTGCTGAGCCCGCCATCACGGGACCGGTCTTCTCAGCTCACAGCTGGCCCAGGTTGATTGTGTCGGCCAGGGCCCGGTAGCCGGCGTCGCTGGGGTGCGGGTGGTCGCCGGAGTCGTAGGCCGGGTTCAGCTGCTGCCGGTCGGCCGGGTCGGCGACCGCGGAAGCGAAGTCGACCACGGCGCCGTACCGGCCCGAGGTGAGGATCCAGTGGTTGACGGGCCGGACCCCGGCGCTACCGGCCGCCGGCCCCCGGCCGCACTGGTGGCCGGGCCGCTGGCCAGGGCAGCGGAAAAGCTGGTGGCGGTGATCGCGATGACTGCGTGAAGTCGCCCTGGTGTCCTCCGGTCAGGTGAGCCGGGTGAAGAAGGAAAGGACTTCGGGGGCGACGACGGCGGGCTGGCCGCCCCGGTTGGCTGGGCCGGGGTCGCTGGAGCCGCCGTGATCCAGGCCGCCGAACTCCACGCACCGGCGGTGCGGCAGCGTCCGGGCCAGCGCGTCGAACGCGGGCC
Source organism: Streptosporangiaceae bacterium (assembly GCA_036495425.1). GTDB lineage: Bacteria > Actinomycetota > Actinomycetes > Streptosporangiales > Streptosporangiaceae > Bog-532. The sequence continues at coordinate 7,545 of DASXMW010000229.1, forward strand.
GGATGAAGGCCGGCCGCTTCATGTCGCCCCCCATCAGCAGCACCTCGGCCTCGACGGCGGCGAAGGTGTCAATCGCCCCGGCCAGCTCGGCCAGCAGCAGTCCCTCGAACCGGATGGTGGGCGCCAGCTGGCGCATGGTGACGGCGCCCGCCGTGGCCTGCGCGTCTTCCTTCTTCATGGCCGCGTTGGTGGCGGCCGCCAGCAGCCGCCGGGGCATCACCTTCAGCGCAGGCGGAGCCAGGTCGAACCCGTACATGCTGGTGAGCAGCGCGTCCGCCACCTGGCCGCGGGCCAGTTCCCGGTCGAAGCGGCCGGTCCATGAGGTGTACCGGCCCGAACGGTCCAGCAGCAGGGCCGGCTCGTAGGCGGCGATCCGGCGGATGGCCGGGGTGACCAGGGCGGCCTGGAGGGCGATCAGCCCGCTGATGCTGACCCCGAACACCGCCCGCGCGCCGGACGCGGCCACGACGGCCTGCAGGTCCTCGACCTCGGTGCGCATGCTGTGACCGGGCCGGTGCGGGCCGGACAGCCCGCGGCCCCGGCGGTCGGGCAGGTACACGGTGAACTGGCCCGCCAGGGCCTGGGCGAGCCGAGTGTGGCTGGCCGCCGACTCGTTGCTGCCGTGCAGCACCACCACGGCCGGGCCTCGGCCAGCCTGCCGGTAGCCGATGGTGGTGCCGTCCGCGGATGTGACCGAGCCGGCGGTCAACTCGGTGCCTCCGGTGATGACTCTGGTCGTGTTCATGGCCTTCCTCCTGCCGAAGCTGACTTCCCCTAGAAATAGCTTCTCAAAGAAGCTGCGTCTCAAGCTAGGCGTCGCTGGACAGGCGGTCAATTGAATAATGAGATTCGGTAAGATGCTTCTTCGATAAGCAGTATCTTGATCAAGAGGACACTCGCCGACAGGACGGAGGCCGCCGGTGGCCAGGGCACTCACTCGCGGGGAACTGCTGGCTGCGGTGGCGGCGGAGGCGCCCCGGCAGGCGGCTGCGGCCGTGCGGCTTTCGATCGCGGTGGCGCAGCAGGTCGGCATGCCGCTGACCGACGTTCAGTGCCTGGGCCTGCTGGAGGCCGGGCCCGCCGCCCCCAGTGACCTGGCCGCGCAACTCGGGCTGACCACCGGCGCCGTGACCAAGGTGCTGGACCGCCTGGAGCAGAGCGGGTTCGTCTCCCGGGCACCCGACCCGGGTGACCGGCGCCGCATCGTGATCACGGCCAACCCCGGCGGGTTCCACGTGCTGGCGCCCTACTACGCGCCGATGGCCGCGAAGATGAACGAGCACCTGGCCGGCTACGGCAAGAAGGAACTGACCATCGTCCTCGACTTCATGCGGGCCGGGCGCATCGCGGCCGACGAGGAGATCGCCCGCATCCGCGAGCAGGGCATCCGTCACGCCACCCGGCGCCACGCCGCCAGCAGCTCCGGCGACGCCAGCAGCGCCGGCGGGGTCAGCTCTTCTTCCTCGGTGTAGGGGTCCGGCCGCCCGGATACGGGCCGGATCAGGCCCGCGGGCCGGACTCGACCGTGGCCGCTTCCAGCTCGTACAGCTCGTTCAGGCCGATGGTGGCCTCTACGCCCTTGCGGATCGCGATCACATCGGCGTCCCCGAAGTCCGGGTAGCCAGTGCGCCGGAACCGGGTCAGGAACGCCCGTACGGCGGCGAAGGTGACGTTGGTGACGCTGATCGAGTCGTAGACGACCTTCCAGCCCCAGTCCTGCAGTTGCTGGGCCGGATACACGCCCAGGCCCTGATCGTTTCCGGTGCTGTTGACGTAGACGAGGGGAACGCCGGGCAGGTCCCGGGGGGCCGCCTCGGTCTCCGCGTCGTTGTTGGGGAAGACCTTGACCAGGTCGGCCCCGGCCTCGAAGCAGGCCCGGGCCCGGCGGATCCCTTCCGCGTATCCGTGCGTCCGCATCGAGTCGGTGCGGGCGCAGATCGCGAAGCCGGGGTCCCGCCGGGCCGCCAGCGCCACCTTCAGGCTGACCAGGAACTCCTCCAGCGGGACGACGTGCTCGACGCCCTTGTGGTAGTGCGCGCGCTTGGGAAACTGCTGGTCCTCGAGGTGCAGGGAACTGGCCCCGGCCTGTTCGAGCACCTGGACGGTATGGGCGACGTGGATCGGCTCGCCCCAGCCCGCGCCCGCGTCCACCATGACCGGCAACTGGGTGACGGCCCGGATGTTACGCATCAGCTGGGCGACGTCCTCCAGCGACAGCAGCGGTTCGGTGACCGCCCGGTGCGCGCCCATGGCGTAGCCGCCGAGGCTGAGGGCCCGGAAGCCGGCCGCCTCGGCGATACGCGCCGACAGCGGGTCGGCCAGGGAGGGCTGGACGATGATGCCCGGCTCAGCCAGCAGCCGGCGGTACACCGCGGTCGGGGATCTGGCGGCAGTGGTCACGGCGTTCCGGCCTCCTAGGCGATGAACAGCTTCTCGCCCACGTCCAGCAGCAGCGTGTCGGTGGAGATGAAGTCGGCGTACCGGACGATCAGCGCTTCCTGGGTCCGGGGCGCCGACCGTGACGACGGCGTGTGGGCGATGATCCCGTGCACGATCTCGACCGGGAGCTCCTTCTCCCAGGCCAGGAAGGCGCCGTAGACGCCGTGCTGGATCAGGTCGCCGAACCGTGACTTGCCCACCGAACTGTCGGTTCCCTCGTACTCGAGCAGCTTGCTTACGTCGTGCAGCAGGGCCAGCGCGATCACCGCGTCGAGGTCATAGGAGGTGCCGTGCAGCTTGGCCACGATGCCGGCCGAGGCCGCCGCGACCTGCGCGACCACGCGCGTGTGGGTGATCAGCGTCCAGGCGTCGTCCACGCTGGCGGCGGCCCTGGTCGCCGACGGGTTTTTGGGCACGACCGCGATGTCGTCCCACCCGCTCTCGGCCCAGGCCTTCAGCCAGATCTCGGTCACGGCGTCGCGCAGGGACTCGTCGCCGATCTCCTGCAACTCGGGAAGCAGTTCACGCACCCGGTCCCGCAGGTGATTTTCGTCAGGCATGGGATCACAACCTCTCGGTGGCAGGGCGTTGCCGGTTACGGAATCTCGAGCCGGACCAGTGGGCTGTGGAATTGCCCACCGAACAGATCGGTGTCGTCGAGGCTGCCCGAGACGCTCGGGCGCGGGAACGAGAACTTCAGGGCCATGGCCACCTCGGCCTCGAAGTACTGCACGGCCGCGGGATCGAGGCCGTAGAGCGCGGCGATCGATTCGGTGGTGATGACACCGGACTTCCTGACCAGGTCGTAGCGGGCCCGGTCCTCGAACATCAGGTCGATGGTGAGCTCGAACGGGCCGGCGTTCTTGCTCCGGATCAGGCGCGCGAGTTCATGGAGCTGGGTCATGGCTGGTCCTACAGATTCTCGAGGGTGAGCGTGTAGGTGGCGTCAGGCCGGTCGAGCCTCATCACGTGGTTGATCGAGAACTCGTAGGCCGCGCCCACGCTGACGGCGGGGGGTGAGAACGGGAACGCGATCTGGGACACCAGCCCGCCGTACTCGGGGATGGGCTGGTGCAGGACCGTGTGCCAGGTGATCGATCCGATCGCCGAGGCCAGGTCCGGCGAACCGGACAGGATCTCGATCAGCAGCACGATCTCGTGCCCTTCGACCCGGTTGACCGGCTCGAGCGGACCCATCGACCCGTTCTTGCCGTACACGCTCCAGCGCCAGCTGAAATCACTCGGCGCCAGGCCCAGGCTGTCCTTGATCTTCTGGGTGATGACGGCCTGGACGGTGTCGACGAAGCTGTCGATCTGGTCGATGACCAGCGGGTCGCGGATGGATCCGAACACGACTTCCCGGTAGCCGCGCAGGGTCGCCGCCTCCAGCTTGACCGTGTAGGCGTCCGCGTCCTCGAACTGGCTGCCGGTGACCCGGACCGCGCGGTCCGACACCGCCTCGTACTGCGAGTTCTCGGTGACCAGGACCCCATCCGGCTCGGCCAGCCGGTACGGATTGGCCGTTTCGTAGAGCACGTGGGACGCGACACTCTGCGCCGTGCACAGCATCTGCGGGTTGGGGGGATCCACGACGAAGCTCTCGTGGTCGATGTAGCTGACCATCGAATCGGGATATTTGCGCTCGACGGTGGAGGCGGCCCCGCATTCCAGGATCTTGGCCGCGTGGAAGGCGATGCCCTTGGGGATGCCGCGCATGATGGGGATGGCGGCGTAGATGGCGGTGTCGCTGGTCCGGCCGGCGATCACCACGTCCGCGCCCTGGTCCAGGGCATCGATGAAGCAATCGGGACCCTGCATAGCCACCACGTGGGCCGCGGCCATGATGCTGGCCTCATCGATGTCGGGGGCGCCGGCCAGCGCGGTCAGCTTGCCGTCCTTGAACGCCTCGACGACGGTCTCGGCCGCTATCTCACTGTCGATGATGCCCAGCTTGAAGTGCCAGCCGTTCTTGGCCGCCAGCTGGCGGATGATCTCCACGCTGCGCTCGAGCTGGGGCCGGGCCCCGGCGGTGCCGGCCGATCCGACCAGCACCGGTATCCGGTGTTTCAGCCCGGCCGCGATCATCAGCTCGAGGTCCCGGCTCAGCGCGGCCGGCGAGGCCAGCATCTCACCCGATCCGAGGTAGTACGGGCCCGGATCCGAGGAGCCGGCGTCGCAGCCGATGAAATCGGCCCCTTCCGCCGCTTTGGCCAGCGTCTCGGCCTTGAAGCCGGTACCGAGCGCGCCGGTGGCGGCCACCGCTTTAATCACTGATCGTCTCCGGTTGGCAGGGGTGGATCACTGCATCACCCCGGGCAGCCAGGTGCTGAGCGACGGGATGACGGTCACCAGCACCAGCACGATCACGGAGCTGAGGACGTAACTCACGATCGGGCGCATGAGCCGCCCGGGGGAGACGCCCGCGATACCCGCGCTCACGTAGAGCGAGACGCCCACGGGGGGCAGGATCGCGCCGATGGTCGAGTTGATGGCGATCACCGCGGCCAGCTGCAGCAGGCTGACGTGCGCCAGCGTCACCGCGGGCAGGATCAGCGGGACCAGGACCAGAATCGTCGGGCCCGCGTCGACGAACTCGTGTACGACCGCGAAGATCAGGTTGATCACGAGCAGCAGCAACAGCGGATGGTCGGTCACCGAGCCGAGCCAGGAATCCAGGGACGTGCCCACGTTGCTGACGCTGAACCCGTAGTTGATGATCGACACGCTGATCAGGATGAACATCACGGTCGAGGTGTTGTTGACCGCGGCCTCGAAGCCGCGGCCGAGCGTGCGCAGGTCACGGCGGGCGGACAAGCCGAGCAGCACCATCGTGACCACGATGGCCACCGCGCCCGACTCGGCCGGGGTGAACACCCCGGACAGGATCCCGACGTCGAGGATGACCGGGATGAGCAGCACGATGCTGGCCCGCGGCAGGCTGCGCAGCACCTCCATGGGGCTGAACGGCGTCGTGTGCCCGGCCACCTCCGGGATGCGCCGGGCCCGCCACAGGGTCACCAGGCCCTGGCCGAGCACGATGAGCAGGCCCGGGATGATGACCGCCTCGAACACCGGCACCACGTTGATCTGGGCCACCGACGAGAACAAGATCATGGCGATGGCGGGCGGGAAGACCACCCCGACCACGCCCGCCGCGGCCTGGAGCGCGGCCGCCTCCTCGGGCGGATACCCCTGGCGCTTCATCTCCGGGATGTAGATGCTGCCGATGGCGGCGGTGTCGGCGATGGCGCTACCGGAGATGTTGGCGAAGATCGCGCCGGTGATGACGCAGGCCAGCGCGGACCCACCCGGAATCCAGCCCAGGGCCGCCTGCACCAGCCGGCTCAGGTCACCGGCGAGCCGGGTCGAGGCCACGAACCCGCCCATCAGCAGGAACAGCGGGATCGCCAGCAGCGCGAGGTTCTGCATCGGCTGCAGCAACTGGCCGGCCGGGACCGATGCCTGGGCCCAGTCGCCCCCCATCACCAGGACGCATCCGGCCAGCCCCAGGGCCACCGCGATCGGGGCGTCAAGGACGATGAGCACGGCCAGCACCACGAGGCCGACCGTCACCGACGGCCCGGCCTCGGTCACGATCAGCACGGTCGCGGCCGCGGCGATCAGCACCCCCAGCAGCCGCCATCCGGAGAGCTCGCGCCAGCAGCGCAGGCCCAGCACGACCGCCATCAGAATCGTCCCGACCGCCACCGCGACGCCGTCGACGTTCTGCGAGATGTCCAGGGTGGCGATCTTGGTGGCCGACACCGACGGCTCGAGCTTCCAGTACGAAAGCAGCAGGACCACGAAGAAGCCGAACGTGGCGCCAATCTGCGCGACCCGGGCCGCGTCGGCCAGGCGCGGGCTGAGGTACCGGGTGACCCCGATACGAGGGGTCGAGTCGAGCCAGATCGCCCGGGGCAGGCTGAGGAAGACGATCCAGGTGAACAGGAGTCCCTGCAGGTCCTGGCTGCTCTCGAACGGCTCCCGCAGGAGGTAGCGGTAGATGATCTCGATCACGATGACCACCACCGCGGCGACCATCAGCGACCCGGTGAGCCAGACCAGGGCCTGGCTCAGCCGGTTGCCGACGGTTACCTCCCACGGATGCTCTTCGCTCGCAGCGCCGGGGACGTCCTCGCCGAGAGCGGTCCGGGCCGAGACGACCTCGGCCGGAACATCCTGGTCGGGGACCGCCTCGTCCGGGGCCACCTCATCCACCGCGGGTTCTGGCGGCGGGGGCCCCGCCGCGCGTGCGCGCCGGGCCACCCCACTTTGCCTGCTACTGCCAGCCATGATCGGTTCCCTTGCTTACGAATCGGCCTTGGTGGCCGTCTGGAGCGCCTTGACCACAGCCGGGTACTGCTGCTCGAACTGCTGCGTCACGGGCGCGAACGTGCTCTGGAACGTCGACTTACTCGGCGTGGTGACGGTGATCCCGGCGCTCTTCATCTTGGCGACACCGGACGTGTTGGCCTGGCCGGCCGCCGAGAGGTTGCTGGCGATGGTGGCCTGGAGCGCCTTCTGGACTCCCTTTTGCTGCGAAGACGACAGCGACTGCCAGAACTTCTCCGACACCACGACCGGTGAGGACACGTAGCTCGTGTCGGTGACGGCCAGGTACTTGGCCTGCGAGTACCAGTTGGCGCCGACCATCGTCGACGGCGGGTCATCGGCCCCGTCGATGGTGTGGGTGGACAGCGCGGTGACCACCTCGTTGGAGGAGAGGTTGATCGCGTCCGCGCCGACCAGCTTGTACTCCTGGGTGGCCAGCTTGGGGTTGAACACCCGGATGCGCAGGCCCTTGAGATCGGTCGGCGCGCTGACCTTCTTGCTGGTGGTCAGGAAGTCGCTGAAGCCGACCTCCCAGACGCCGAGCACCCGCAGCCCCTTGGCCGGGAAATTGCTCCACAGCGGCCCCTGCAGCGCGCTGCCGTTCAGCACCTTGGAGGCCACGGCCGCGTTCGGGAACAGGTACGGCAGCTCGATCGCGTCGACCGAGGGCACCACCGAGTCCAGCGTCGGGGTGGAGTAGAACTGGATCGTGTTCGCCTCGGTCCCCTCCAGCTGGGCATCGGCTGATCCCAGGACGCTGTTCGGGTTGACCTTGATCTGGACGCTGCCGCCGGTGTCGGCCGACACCAGGCTGGCTAATTTGAGCGCCGAATTCGCGGTCGGCGTGCCGGAGTTCTGCAGGACGGCGAACTTGGCCGTCACCGACTTGCCGCCCGTGGTGTCATTGGCCGCCGATGCGTTACTGCCGCCTCCGTTGCTGCTGCAGGCCGCGATCGATATACCCAGTGCCAATGACGTGGCCACTGCCGCCGTCATCTTCATCGATGATTTCATGAGACACCCTATGTCTTTCTGAAATAGCCCTTCAGGTACTGAATGAATGTGCATTCGCGCGCGGATCCGGAAGCCGGTGCGCCTATTTCTGCAGCGAGATCTTTGCTCCCTCGGACATCAGCAGCCCGTCGGTGTCGGCGTAGTCCGCGTAATGCACGATCAGCGCTTCCCAGGTGCACGGCAGGTCGTGCGAGTGCTTGGTGTGCACCGCGATCGCGTGTACGACATCCAGCGGGAGCCCGTGGTTGATCGCCTTGTGGACCCCGTACATTCCGTGCTGGACTTTCTCGCCGAATTCCCCCAGGCCGGCGCCGCCATCGTCCTTGGGCTCGTATTCGACCAGCTTGCTGACGTCGTGCAGGTTCGCGGCGGCGATGAGAAGGTCACGGTCGTAGCCGAGCCCGTGGATTTCCTGTGCGACTTCGGCGATGGCCAGGGCCTGCCGGGTCACCGACCGGGTATGGGCGACCAGTGTGATCGAGGCGGGCAGGGTCGCGGGATTCTTCGGCACCTCCTGGAGCGACTTCCAGGGCGATTCGGCGAAGACTTCCTGCCAGATGGCCGCCACCTTGAGGCGGAGCGACTCGTCCTTGATCTCGGTGAGCTCTGGGAAAGTGGCCAGAACTTCGCCGGCGGTGATGCCTGGTCCGTGGTTCTCAGTCATGCTCGACCGTCCTCCGCTCGATGTCGTAGAGCTCGTCCAGGCCGATGACGTCTTCGACGTACTTGCGAGTGGCCCGCATCTCCTCGCCGTCGAGCCCGGTTTCACCGGTGCCGGCCAGGGCGGAGAGGGTCGCACGGAGCGCCCGGGCGGTCACGTTGGTGGTCGCGATGGCGTCGGAGGCCATCTTCCAGCCCCACTCTTCGAGCAGCGCGGTGTTGAACACGCCCCGGTTGAGCCGGTTGCCCGAGCTGTTCACGTACACCAGGGGGACGCCGGGCAGGTCCTTCGGGGCCTGCCGGGTCTCTTCCTCGTTGTTCGGGAACATCATGATGCAGTCGGCGCCGGCCTCCATGCAGGCCGCGGCCCGCCGGATGCCTTCCTCGTAACCGTCGGTGCGCATGGCGTCGGTCCGGGCGCAGATCACGAAGTCGTCGTCCCGGCGTCCCTTCACCGCCGCCTCGACCCGCATCAGCATCTCGTCGAGGGGCACCACGTGCTCGACGCCCTGGTGGTAGTGGACCCGCTTCGGATACCACTGGTCCTCGATGTGCACGGCCGCGCCGCCGGCGTTCTCGATCGAGCGCACGCTGTGCCGGACGTGGACGGGTTCGCCGTAGCCGGTGCCGATGTCGACCATGACCGGCAAGGACGAGACCGTGGTGACTTCGCGGGTGAACCGGGCCACGTCTTCCAGCGACAGCAGCGGCTCGCTCACCGCCATGCTGGCCCCCATCGCGTAACCGCCGAGCCCGATGGCCTTGAAACCGCAATCCTCGGCGATGCGGGCACTGAGGCCGTTGTAGATGGCGGGCTGGACGATGATGCCCGGAGCGTTCATCAGCGCCCGCAGCGCGCTCGGTCCCTGGCTTTTCATGCGTTCACCTCACGCGGAATGACGTCCAATTCGACGAGGGGACTGTGAAACTGGCCACCGAAGACGTCGGTGTCGGTGATGTCGCCCGCGGGCTGCGGGCGGACGAATGACGCCTTCAGGGCCAGGGCCGCGCGATGCTCGAAGGTGCGTACCTGGCCCGGGTCGAGCCGGTAGGCCTGAGCCAGAAATTCCTGCGACATGATGCCCGATGCGCGTATTGCCTCGAAGTCGCGCTCGTTGTCACAAATCACGTCGATGGTCAGTTCCCACGGCCCGGCATTCTTGCTCCGTATCAGCCGGGCGTGCTCCCATAGCTTTCCCATGGTGATTTCCCCTACAGCGTTTCGAATTCGATCTTGGCCAGCTCGAGGGCGTCATCTACTTCGATGACGTGGTTGATGCAGAAGCGGTAGACCGGCCCGGCATCCAGTGATGGGGGCGAGAACGGGAACGCGAGGTTGCTGACCAGGCCGGAGTACTGGGGGACCGGGTGGTGCAGGGCCGTGTGCCAGGCCACCGAGGCGATCGCGGCCGCGGCCGCCTGTTCGGGCGCCACGATGTCCAGCACCAGGCCGACCTCTTGCCCCAGCACGCGCGGGTCGGGCTCGAGTTCGCCCATCGAGCCGTTCTGGCCGTAGACCCGCCAGTTGAAGCTGTACTGCTCGGCCTCGAAGCCCAGGCTCTCGCGCACCTTGCCCTTGATGACCTTGGTCGTGCTGGCCAGGAAGTCGTCGATCTGCCGGACGACCAGGGGATCGCGTATCCCGGCCACCACAGCCGTGCGGTAGCCGGCCAGCTCGGCCCCTTCCAGCCGGAGGGTGAGCTGATCGGCGGGGGTGAAGACGCCGGGCCGGACCTGGACCGAGCGGTCACCGGCCGGGCTGTACTCGGCGCTGGCGATGTCCAGGGTTCCGCCCGGCTCCACGTGGTAGAACGGGTCGGCGTTCTCGTACATCCCGTGGGCCGCCACGCTCTGCGGCGTGCAGCGCATGTTCGGGTTCGGCGGGTCCATGACGAACTCGTCCGGCGAGAGGTACGCGGTCATGCAGTCCGGGTGCGAGCGCTCCTCCACCGCGGCCGCGCCGCACTCCAGGATCTTGCCGGCGTGGTAGGCGACCTCGGGCGGGATGCCCTCCATCAGCGGCAGCGCGGCGTAGATGGAGACGTCGCTGGTCCGGCCGGCGATGACGACCTGCGCGCCCTGTTTCAGCGCGTGCTGGAACGGCTCGACACCCTGCATGGCCACCAGGCGGCTGGCTCCGAGGATCCGGTTTTCGGACAGCTCGGGAGCACCGGCCAGCGGGCGCAGGCGCCGAGCGCGATAGGCCGCGGCGACGGTCTGTGGTGCCACCTCGCTGTCGATCGTGGCCAGCTCGAAGTTCCAGTTCCGCCGGGCCGCGATGGCGCGCACGATGTCCACCGTCCGGTTCAGGTGGACCGTGCCCCCGCCGGTACCCGCCGACCCGATCAGGGCCGGGATGTTCTTCTCGAGGGCCTTTTCGATGATGAGCTCGAGGTCACGCCCGACCGCGGCGTCCGCGGCCTGGGTCTTGCCCGCGCCCAGGTAGTACGGCCCGGGATCGGTCGACCCGGCGTCGCATCCGATCATCCGCGCGCCGTCGGCGGCGGTGTCGAGGGTCTCGCGCTTGAATCCGGTGCCGAGCTGGCCTGTGGCCGCTACGGCCTTGAGCGGTTCCAAAATAAGCTCCTTGTGCTGCTGGGCTCGGCTGGCGGAATAGGGATGCTGAGCAGGGGGACGTGCTGCTGGCCCGCGTGCAGATCCCGGTCCTCGAAGCTGCCGGCCACGCACGGCCGGGGAAACGAGAACTTGACGACCCGGATGCTCGGCATCTCGAAGAGCTTTATCGACGTCGGGTCGATCCCATATCGCTGGGCGATGTTCGCGGGGCTGAGGGCACCCGATTCAATGACCTTCTCGTAGTCGTTCTCGTTCTTGAAGATGACGTCGAAGGTGATCCAGAACGGCCCCGCATTCTTGGATCGGACCTCGTGCGCGAGCGCGCCCAGCGTCAGTTCCGGACTGGCCATCAGCCCACCTCAGCGACTTCGGTGCGGAAAAGCTCACTGCCGTCGGAAACGTCGATGGTGTGATTGAGGACGAATTCGTAGACGGCGCCGCGCTCTATCTCCGCGGGCGAGGTCGCGAACGCGAAACTCGGCATGTCCACCATTCCTGGCAGGGGCAGGTGCAGCAGCAGCGGATTGGCCAGCCGCGCGATGGCGGTGGCGGTTTCCTGGTCCGCGGCGCGGGCCTTGAACAGGACCCCGACCTCGGCCGGTGCCCCATGCTCGGGGGCGAGCGCGCCCAGGATCGCGTTCTGCCCGTAGCAGCGCACGTCGATCTGGTAGCTGCCCTCGTCCAGACCGAGGACGTCGCGGATCCGGCCGGTGACGGCCTCCACCAGATCGCTGAGCCACTCGTCGATCCGGCTCAGTACGTGCGGGTCCGCGATGCCCACCAGCGAGACGGTCTCGTAGCCCGCGACCCGGCTGCCTTCCAGCTTGACCGTGGTCTGGGCGACCGGCTCGAAACGGGAGCCCTCGACCCGGACGGTGCGGTCATCGGCCGCCGTGTAGGTCGCCAGCGAGGTGTCGAGGACGCCGGTCGGCTCGCGGAGCGAGTACGGGTTCGCGTTCTCGTAGATCATGTGGGCCGCGACCGACGTCGGCGTGGCCGCGGCCTTCGGGTGCAGCGGGATGACCGTGAAGCCGCCGGCATCGATCTCGACCATGATCGGGTTCGAGGTGGCCTTCACGTCATCGCTGACCGTGCACTGGCCGCCGCACTCGACCGTCTTGGCCGCGTGCCAGGTCGGGCCGGCCGGCATGCCGTGCAGGAGAGCGAACGACGACAGCATGGCCGTGTCGGTGGCGCGCCCGGCGAGGATGACGTCCGCGCCGCCCTCGAGCGCCCTGAGCATCGGCTCGTGACCCATCAGGCCGACGATGTGGCTGCAGCTGCTGAGCGTCTCCCGGTCGAGGTCGCCCAGCGGAGCCAGCGGCTTGACCCGGCCCGCGTTCAGCGCGGCGCCGATAGTGGCGGCATTCTGCTCGCTGTAGATTTTGGCCAGGTTCAGCTTGAGGCCATGCTGCGCGGCTGTTTTCTCAACCATGTCCGCGACCCAGTCAACGCCGGCGTCGGTGCCAGAAGTGCCGCAGGTCCCGACGATGATGGGGATATTCGCGCGACGAGCCTCGATGAGAAGAATGCGTATGTCGCGTTCGACGGCAGCCGCCGCCGTTTTGGCTACGCCCCGGCCCAGATAGTAGGGCCCGGAGTCCGTGGAGCCGCCGTCGACGGCGATGGCCGCGGCGCCAGCGGCAATACCGTCTCTGATCAGCTCGGCGGGAAAGCCGCCGCCGAGCATTCCGGTGGGAACCAGAATGCGCAGGCGGCCCGCTTTCGGTGCGGGGTCGGTCATTGAGCTCCCATTTCCGCATCTGGCCAGCGTTGACTGGGGCCCCCGCGGGGGGCCCTGGCCGGCCGATGGCGTACCAGTTTTTGGGTATGACAAGCCGGGTGGGAATGTGGGATGTGCCGGTGAAACGTCGGGTTACTTGAACGGGGCGGACGGTCAGCGGATATTTTTCGGCGGCTGGGCCTGCTCCGCCTCGGAGGCGGCGTATTCGAGATAGCGATCAGCGCCGGTGGTGGTGTGCTCGCGCATGAGCGCCTCGGCGCGAGTGCCGTCCCGGGCCAGCAGAGCCTCGAGGATCTCCCGATGCTCTGCGATGGCCGGGTGGGGGTCCGGAAAGGCGCCGCGCAGCAGGGCGCGGCTCTTGAGCTGGAAATCGAACGCGGTGGTCGTCGCGACCATGTCGCTCAGGGTCGGGTTGTGCGCGGCCTGGTCGATGAGTTCGTGAAACTGGCGACGGCGCCGGAACGCCCGCAGCCGTTCGCCGTCTGATTTCGGCGGCTCGGCGCCGGCGGCCCACGGGCCGTCGTAGGCGGCGGCGATCTCGGCCAGCTCGGCGTCGCTGGCGTTTTCCGCCGCCAGCCGGGCCGCGACCCCGCGCAGCGCGGCCTGCACCAGCGACAGTTCGCGGAGGCGGCGAGTGTCCGGCGCGGCCACGAACAGGCGGCCGTCGACGCGGACCAGGAGCCGCTCGTACTCGAGCATCGAGATCGCCTCGCGGACCGGTGTCGGGCTCACGCCCAGGGTCGCGCTCAGCCCGCGTTCGGTCAGGCGCTGATTCGGTGTCAGCTCGCCCGAGATGATCTGCCCGCGAAGGATGGCGTGGACCTGGTCGGCGATGGGCGGAGCGGTCGTCACCTGCGTCCCGGCGCCATCCTGCTCGCCGTGCGGTCGCCGCTGCCCTGGAGCCACGCTGTCCCTCTCGTTCGCGGGGCTCGTCGCGGCCCGCCGCTCTCCGTCGGGCGGGCCCCACTGGCGCCCGCCGTCGATGTCTGTAGCTGCAATCTGCTGTGTGCTATAGCATATCGCAAACCAGGCAGCGCAGGTCAAGCCTTATGAGTATTTGATATATCCATTATGCCGGAAAGACCGGCCCGTCTGGCGGGTGACGGGATGGCTGGCGGCGGACAGGAGGGCCATGGACTCGGCACGGATCGCGATTATCCCCGGCGACGGCATCGGGGCTGAGGTGATGACCGAGGGTGTGCGGGTCCTGCGCGCGGCCGCCGATCGTTTCGGCTTCACGGTCACGACCGAGGACTTCGACTTCGCCAGCGCCCAGTACTACCGGGCCCACGGCGTCATGATGCCGGACAACTGGGCCCACCTGATCGGGTCCTTCGACGCGATCTTGTTCGGCGCGGTCGGCTGGCCGGAGGTGGTGCCGGACCACATCTCCCTGTGGGGCAGCCTGCTGCGTATCCGCCGCGAGTTCGACCAGTACGTCAACCTGCGGCCGTGCCGCCTGCTGCCCGGGGTCACCGGCCCGCTGCGGGACTGGACGGCCGGGGACATCGACTTCCTGGTCGTCCGCGAGAACAGTGAAGGCGAGTACTCCCCGGTCGGCGGCATCATGTTCGCCGGTACCGACCGTGAGGTGGTCATGCAGGAATCGGTCATGACCCGGACCGGGGCCGACCGGATTCTCGACTTCGCCTTCACCCTGGCGTCCTCGCCGGCCCGGAAGCGTCACGTCACCGGCGCGACCAAGAGCAATGGGATCCCGATCTCGATGGTCTGGTGGGACGAGCGCTTCCGTGAAACGGCCGGGCGGTTCGGCGATGTGCGCTCGGACCTCTGCCATGTCGATGCGCTGGCCGCCAAGGTCGTGCTGCGACCCGATCAGTTCGACGTCATCGTGGCCACCAACTTGTTCGGTGACATCCTTTCCGACCTCGGCCCGGCCTGCACCGGGACGATCGGCATCGCGCCGAGCGCCAACCTGAATCCGCCCCGGCGCTATCCCAGCCTGTTCGAGCCGGTACACGGCTCGGCACCGGACATTGCGGGCCAGGGCATCGCCAACCCGATCGGGCAGATCTGGTCGGTGGCGATGATGTTCGATCATCTCGGCCAGCCGGATGCCGCCCGGGCCGTGGTGGCCGCGATCGAGTCCGTGCTGACCGGCCCGGACCGGGACCGGGTGACCACGCCGGACCTCGGCGGCACCGGCACCACGGCCCAGCTCGGCGCGGCCATCACCGGCGCGCTCCTGCCCGCGGGCTGACAGCAGGCTGGAATCACGTCCCCCGTGGCGTTGCTGCCCTGGATGCACCCACGAAGGAGTCGATCCCATGAGCGCACGGCCCCTGCACTTCAACGCCTTCATCTGGCCGAACGGCTACCACGAGTCGGCCTGGCGCGTGGTCGGCGACGACGTCCACGGTGTCCTCCGGCTGCCCTACTACACCGACATCGCCCGGATCGCCGAACGCGGCCTGATGGACTCGATCTTCCTGGCCGACAACATCGCCATCGCCGATTACCGCGCCACCTACCTGCCGCAGACGCAGTTCGACCCGATCTCCGTGCTGTCGGCGCTGGCCGCGGTGACCAGCCACATCGGGCTGATCGGGACCGGGTCGACGACCTACAGCAAGCCGTGGGAGCTGGCCCGCCGGTTCGCGACGCTCGATCACCTCAGCGGCGGCCGGGCCGGCTGGAACATCGTCACCACCGTCACCCCGCTGGCCGCGGCCAACTTCGGTGAGCCGTTCCATCCCGACCACGCCGACCGGTACGCGCGGGCTCACGAGTTCGTCGAGGTCGTGCAGCGGGCCTGGGACAGCTGGGAGGACGACGCCGTGGTCGGGGACCGCGACCGCGGCGTGTGGGCCGACCGCGGCAAGCTGCACGCCCCGCGCTTCCACGGCAAGTACTACGACGCCGAAGGCGTGCTGCCGTTCCCGCGCTCCCCGCAGGGCCACCCGGTGCTGGTCCAGGCCGGGCAGTCCGCGGCCGGGATCGGGCTGGCCGCGCGCTACGCCGAGCTGGTGTTCTCCGGCCCGCCGTCGCTGGCGGCGGCGGTGGACTTCCGGGCCAGCCTGCACACCCAGGTCACCGCGGCTGGCCGCGACCCCGCGAACGTGCTGGTCCTGCCCGCGCTGATGGTGACCCTGGGCGGCACCGAGGCCGAAGCCCAGGCTCGGGCCCGGCGGCTGGAGGAGCTGCGCAGCCCGGAGTTCCACTGGCAGAACACGCTCTACACGGCCGGGCTGGACCCCGACGGTTTCGACCCCGACGCCCCGCTGCCCGCCGAGCTGTGGTCCGGGCCGGATACCCCGTCCAGCCGGGCCGAGATCCTCTACGCGGCCCAGCGGGCCCGGCCGGGCGCGCCGCTGCGCGAGATCGCCCAGCAGCTGACCGGCGGCGCGGGCCAGAGCCACTTCGTCGGCACCCCCGAGCAACTGGCCGACCACATCATCGGCTGGCAGGACGCGGGTGCCGTCGACGGCTTCACCATCATGGGCTCGACCCTGCCCTACGAGCTGACCACGTTCGCCGACCAGGTGGTCCCGATCCTGCAGCGCCGGGGCCGCTTCCGCACCGAGTACACCGGCCATACCCTGCGTGATCACTTGTCACATCGCGTTTGATCTTGAGGAAAGTTCGCTGACGCGCCAAAATGTCCGCTATATGGCCTGGCGGCGGGTGCCTGGCCGGGGCGGCCAACGGGTCCGCGGCGTCAGTGAAGGAGACCGGCATGGCGAGATTCGTTCGACCGATCACGCTCGCCACGGCGGTGGCCTCGCTGGCCGGCTTCGGCCTGGTGCCGGCCGCGTTGTCGGCCAGCACCGCCTCGGCCAGCACCGCGGCCGCGGCCGGGTCCGGCGGCGGGCACGGGCACTGCTCGGCAGGCACGCACTCGCTATCGCCGTACGGGGCGCGGGTGTACCCGGAGACCGGCAACGGTGGCTACCGGAGCGTCCACACCGACGTGCACATGGTGTACGACGCTGGCACCAACAAGTTCCTGCCCGGCAACAACGTGGCCCTGACCGACCGGGCCGCGCAGTGCCTGACCAGCTTCAGCCTCGACTTCGAACGGAAGTCGGCCAACACCGCCGACGGGCCGGACCTGAGCGTCCAGTCGGTGACGGTCAACGGCCACCCGGCCCGGTTCACCTTCGCCCAGCCCACCTACCCCGGCGACCCGAAAGGCGCGGGTGACCCGAACCCGCTGGCCCACGAGGCGTCGCAGACCAACCCGGTCGGCGGCCCGGACAGTAACCCGCTGCCGCCCGCCTGCAGCCCCGAGCTCAACGAGTCCCAGGGCGAGGACGCCCTCGACGGCACCCAGTGCCCGGCCAACAAGCTGGTCATCACGCCGTCGTTCCCGATCAGGGACGGCGCCCGGTTCACGGTCGTGGTCAGCTACACCGGCAAGCCCGGCGTGCACAACGACGGTGACGGCAGCACCGAAGGCTGGTTCGCGGCCCCCGGCGGCAGCTTCGTGACCACCGAGCCGGTCGGCACCGAAGACTGGATGCCGCTCAACGACTACCCCACCGCCAAGCCGACCTACGACGTCTACGACACGGTCAACGCGGGCAAGACCGCGCTGGCCAACGGGCAGCTCAAGTCGGCCGTCCATCACGGCCCCAGCAGCCAGTTCCCGGCCGGCTCGGTCACCTACCACTGGTCCTCGGGGGCGCCGGTGGCCAGCTACCTGGTCGAGGACAGCGTGGGCAACTACTCGCTGACCTCACGCCGGGCCAGCGACGGGCTGCGCTACTACGAGGCCCAGGACACCTCGATCAGCGCCAAGCAGCAGGCCGCCAACCTGGCCATCATGAACATGCAACAGGACATCACCGACTTCGAGAGCCAGTTCAACGGGCCCTTACCGTTCGCCTCGGACGGTGTGGTGGTGGGCGCCCCGGCCGCGAGCTTCGAGGAAGAAATGCAGACAATGATCACGTTCGCCGGCGGGGAGATCGACACCGACACCCTGTACCACGAGAACATGCACCAGTGGTGGGGCGACCACGTGACCGAGGGCAGCTACAACATGACCTTCTACAAGGAAGGTCTCGCCACCTTGGCCGAATTCATGTTCGCGGCCCGGACGGCGGAGACCGCGGCCGGCGGGCCCGGCACCGCGGCTGGCCGCCAGGCCTTCACCAGCAGCCTGATCGCGCAGTTCAACAAGCTCTACGCGCGGACCGGCAGCTTCTGGTCGGCGGCCCCGTCCAACCCGACCTCGGCCGGGCTGTTCTCCGGCTCCGCCACCTACGACCGCCCAGGCGCGGCCTACGTGGCGCTCTGGCAGATCCTGGGCACCTCGCGGTTCACCCACGTGCTGCGCACCATCCAGCGCCAGTACGGCGGCGGCTCGATCACCGAGCCCCAACTCGAGGCCGCCTTCCAGCGGGCCCTCCCGGTCCAGAGCCACGCCTGTCACACCGAGCTGAGCCAGTTCTTCACCCAGTGGTTCGACACCGCCTACCCCACGGCGAGCGGGGCCAAGGAGCCCGCCATCACCGGCCCCGGCCTGAGCGGGTCCGGCTTCTCCTGCTGACCACGCGGCTGCCTGACCGGCCCCGAAGCAATGGGGCCGGTCAGGTGTGCGGGGCTTACGGTGGCCCCGGGCGGAGCGCCTGGCGCTAAGCCGGGGCGAACGGGCTGGTAACGGGCCGGCGCCACCCGCCGAGCAGCCCGCGGTCGCGGTCGCGAGCGAGGGCAGTCAGCGCCGGCCGTGCAGCCGCGGGTGGGATTGGGACAGGGGCTGGCCGGCCAGCCGGGCGGTGAGGCCGGCGTTGAAGTTGGGGCACTGCGTGATGTCCTCGTGCGGACAGCGCAGCCCGTGCGCGATGGCCTCGCGGGCGGCCTGGGCCCGGGCGATCTGCTCGTCGAGTTCCGCCAGCTTGCGCTGGGCGAGCTGCCGCCAGCTGGGCTCGCTGGTGAGCGCGGCCATGAGGGCCTTCTGCTCGGCCAGGGTGAACCCGGCGTCGGCGTAGAGCAGGATGGCGGCGACTTGCCGGGCGGCTGACTCCGGGTAGCGACGCTGCCCCGAGACTCTGGCCGCCCGGGGGAGCAGGCCGAGTTCCTCGTAGTAGCGCAGGGCCGAGGTGCTGACTCCGGCCCGGCGGGCCAGCTCGCCGATGGCGAGCAAGCCGGGCGGGTTGACTTCAGGCGCGGTTGAAGGCGTTGACTGCCCGTCATGCGAACGCGACATGAAGGCAGCATGCCACGGCGCGCGCGGCCGGTCCTGCAGCGAGCCGTGACCACAGCCGCCGAGTACGGGGTGGCACGGGCCGGGATCGCCGCCGTGCGCGTCCTGGACCGCGACGTCGTCGGCCAGGCCCACCATCCCCGGGGCGCGGCCGGGCGGGTGACCGCCTGGGAGATGGCCCACCGCCCGTCCAACCGGCAGCGCAGCCGCTGGGTGGTCTCGCTGCTCGAGGTGCGGCCCGCCGACCGGGTACTGGAGATCGGCTTCGGTCCCGGCCTGGCCGTCGCGTACCTGGTCCGGGCCGGCGCCGGTCACGTGTACGGCGCTGACCATTCCGGAGTCATGGTCCAGCAGGCGTCCCGGCGTAACGCGGCCGCCATCCGGGCCGGGCGGGTCACCTTGATCGAGGCGCCGGTCGACCGGCTTCCGCCCGCGCTGGACGGCCCCTTCGACGCGATCATCGCCGTCAACGCGCTCGGGTTCTGGCCCGCGCCCGCCCAGCAGCTGGCCGGGCTGCGGCGGCGGCTGGCGCCGGGCGGCCGCTTGGCCGTCGCGTCCCAGCCCCGCTGCCCGGGGGCCACGGCCGACACGTCCCGCCGGGCCGCCCGGGAGATCGAAGGCCTGCTGCGGCAGGCCGGCTTCACCCACCTGAGCACCCGGACCCTGCCCCTGAGCCCCCCGGTGGTCTGCGTCCGGGCGGATCTGCGGCACGAAGCCGCAATCAGCTCCAGTCGGTGACCGCGCCCGGCCGGCCCAGGTGGTGCCGTCGTGGGTGGCATGACGGGTCCCCGCAGGTCAGCCTCGGGCGGCATGGCCTGGCCGCCCGAGGCGGGCGCTGCTACTGGGCGGCGGCGGCCGCGGCTCGCTTGATGAGGTCGGCGACCACGGCCGGCTGGGAGACGTAGACCGAATGGCTGGCCGCCGCCTCGGCCACGGTGGCCCCGGCCCGCTGGGCCATGGTGCGCTGAGCCGACGGCGGGATCATCCGGTCCTGGGTGGTGACCAGGTACCAGGCTGGCTTGGAACGCCAGGCCGGGTCGGTGACCTGCCCGGCCAGGGCGTTCACGCCCCACGGGACCTGCGAGTCGGCCATGAACGCGGCCAGGTCTCCGGGAACGTCGGCCGCGAACGAGGCGTGGAACTTGTCCCGGTCCAGGAACAGGAACCCGTCGGTGGGCGGCAGGATGGGCGGCTGCGGCCCGTCGGCTGGGAAGCCGCTGATCAGGGTGTTGACCGACTCGTCCTTGTCCGGCGCGAACGCGCACACGTAGACCAGCGCGGCCACGTTCGGGTGCGTCCCCGCCTCGCTGATGACGGCGCCGCCGTAGGAGTGGCCGACCAGCACCACCGGGCCGTCCTGGGCGTTGATGATCATCCGGGTGGCGGCCGCGTCGCCGTCCAGCGACAGGGTGGGGTTCTGGACCACGGCCACCCGGAAGCCGTCCTGGGTGAGCAGGTCGTACAGGGGGCGCCAGCCGGATCCGTCCACGAACCCTCCGTGCACGAGGACGATGCTCGCGGAGGCGGTGCTTGCGCTCATGATGTTCTTCCTTCCAGCCCGGTGG
This sequence comes from Streptosporangiaceae bacterium, assembly GCA_036495425.1. Classification (GTDB taxonomy): domain Bacteria; phylum Actinomycetota; class Actinomycetes; order Streptosporangiales; family Streptosporangiaceae; genus Bog-532. The sequence goes on from DASXMW010000229.1 coordinate 28,045, forward strand.
TACTGACTCCTCGATCAAACTCCCCGGCGCCGGAAGTAAACAGTCGTCAGATGACGATAGTTCGCGAGGTTTCTGGGCGCTGGCCTGCAGGTGACGGCCTGCGTCCAGGCCAGGGCTGTGCGGGGCGGAGGTTTGTGGTAACCCGCAGGGATGGAACTGGTGAAGAACCCGCTGTTCGCCCGGATGTTCGCCCGTCTCGGGGCGCGCAACGAGGAACGCGGGAACCGTGAGCTCCGGAGTGAGCTGCTGGCCGGGCTGTCCGGCCGGGTCCTGGAGGTCGGCGCGGGCACGGGCCTGAACTTCCCGCACTATCCCGGCTCGGTGGCGGAACTGGTCGCGGCCGAGCCCGAGCCCTACCTGCGCGCCCGCGCCGAGGAGGCGGCCGCGGCCGCCCCCGTGCCGGTCCGGGTGACCGACGGGACCGCGGCCGACCTGCCCGCCGCCGACGGCGAGTTCGACGCGGTCGTCGTCTCCGGGCTGCTGTGCTCGGTGCGCGACGTCTCCGCCGCGCTCACCGAGTTCGCCCGCGTGCTCCGGCCCGGCGGCCAGTTGCGCTTCTACGAGCACGTGCGCAGCCGGGATCCGCTGTTCGCCCGCTACCAGAGGGGCGCCGACCTGGCCTGGCCCCACCTGATGGGCGGCTGCCACGTTCACCGCCAGACCCAGGCCGCGGTCAGCCAGACGCTGACCCTCGAAGCCTGCCGCGGCTTCCGCTTCCCGCCGTCCGCGACCTTCTCCCCGGTGGCACCGCGGATCCTCGGCATCGCCCGCAAGACCGGCTAACCCCGCGGCCAAGGCCTGGTCCGGTCGGTGCGACTACGGAGATGTGACCGGGCGCGGGGCGGGTATGGAGAGCGGGCTCAGCGCGCGCAGGTCGATGTCGAGCAGGGCCGGCTTGCCCGATGAGATGGCGTCGCGGAAGCAGGCTTCGAACTCGGCCGGGCTGGTGACCCGGGCCGCGTGGATGCCCATCGAGGCGGCCAGGGCGGGAAGTCGGGGGTGACCAGCTCGCCGACGTGGAGCATGAAGCCGCCGTCGCCCGCGATCAGCACGGCCGGGTGCCCGCTGCCCGCGGCGGCGCCGAGGGCCAGCGGCAGGCCCGGCCCGATCGCGGCCGAAGCCGGGCGGATCGAGGTCCGGGGAGCCAGGATCGGCAGCAGCCGGTCACCCCAGCGGTAGGCGGGCACGGTGGCGTCGCGGACGATCACCGCCGCGCGCAGGGTATGACGCCGGATAGCGTCCATGATCCGGGTGTGGTCGTCGCCGATCTGGGTGCGGACCTCGGCGCGGGCCGCGGTGGCCGCCATCTGGGCCCGCTTCGTGTGGACGGGGTCGGTGCTGACCCGGCTGATCGCGCCCAGCAGCAACTCCAGGCCGAGGCGGGCGTCGCCCACCACCGGCAGGGCGGCCGGGTAATTCCGGCCGATGACCGACGGGTCGGCGTCCAGGTGGGCCAGCCGGACACGATGTCCTCGACGGGCGGGCTCATGGTCAGCGCGCCCAGGCACAGGGGGTGGTCCTCGGGGATCGCGCCGCGGCCCTCGGGCGAGGTGACGACCGGGGCGCCCAGGCGTTCGGCCAGCGCGGTCAGGGCGGCTCCGGCGCCGGCGCTGATCACCCCGCCGCCGGCCCACAGCAGCGGCCGGGCCGCGGCCGAGAGCGCCTCGGACACCGGGGCCAGCGCCTCGGCGCCGGGGCACGAAGGCGGTGTCCTTGCGCAGGCCGGGCACGGCGACCTCGGCCCGCCGGTACTGCTGGTCGATAGGAATCTCGACCGCCCCGGGCTGGGGGCGGCCCGCGCGGACGTCCTCGGTTCGAACAGGCCGGTCATGGTGTTGGTGGTGCCGGGTCCGGTGCTGGCGATGACCACGCCCAGCTCGCCGGTGGCGCGGGCGTAACCGTCGGCGGCGTGGGCGGCGGCCTGCTCGTGCCGGACCCCGAGCGTCTCCAGGGCCGCGGCCACCGCCTCGCCGCCGGTCATCTCCATGGTCATCCTCCCGTCAGAAGCTGACCGACACCTTCAGCGCGCCATCAGTCCGGTCGTGAGCGATCTGATAGGCCTTCTCGACTTCGTCGATGGGCAGCACGTGGCTGAGCAGCGGGGTCACGTCGATCGCGCCGTCGGCGATCAGCCGTACCGCGTACCGGAACGAGCCGAACCCAGGCTCGCCCTGCGTGCCGGAGATCGCGTAGGCGGTCAGGAACTTCCGGAAGAACTCGCCGAAGGAGAACGGGTAGTCATCGGTGCCCTCGGGCAGGCCGAACCAGAGCACGGTGGCCCGGTTCGCGGCCAGCTCGAGGCTCAGCGGGAACGTCTCCCGGCTGCCGACCGCCTCCACCACCAGGTCGGCTCCGCGTCCTCCGGTGGCCTCCAGCACAGCCGACCGGAAGTCACCCTCGCTCGCATCCACGGCGAGGTCGGCACCAAGCTGCCGGGAGTAGGCCAGCCGGGCCGGCGACTTGTCGGACACCAGCACGCGAGCGGCCCCGGCCCGCTTGAGCAGGAACGTGAAGAACGCACCGGCCGACCCCTGCCCGATGACCGCGACCTCGCGGCCGACCAGGTCGAGCGGATGACGGCGCAGCGCGTAGCTGACCGTGCCCAGCTGCTGGGCCATCAGCAGGTGACTGAGCGGCGCCGAGTCCGGCAGCCGGATGCAGGCCGTGCCGGGCAGCGCCTGATACTCGGCCATGCAGCGCCCGGCCACGAAATGCGGGACGGTCAGCACGCTGTCACCCGGCTCGTAGCCCGGGCAGCGTGACTCCACCACCTCGCCCACGCTCTCGTGCCCGGGGTGCCCGGCCGGCACCGACGGGGGCGGCGCGCCACCGTACACGCTGTGCAGGTCGGAGCCGCAGATGGAGGTGTAGCTGGTCCGGACCAGGATCTCCCCGTCGGCTGGCGACGGCCGTGGCACCTCCTCGCAGACCACACGTCCGACATCGACCCAGCGTGCGGCCTTCATCGATGGCACTCCCGTCGCGCCCCGCCCACAGCGGCGTTCCCGTTATTTTAGAACGCCACTCTACGGGCGGGACTCAGCCGCCGGACATCCCGGCCGCGACGGTGGCGATCGCGAGGTCGGCCCGGCTCTGACCGATCGATGTCGCCCGCCCGAGGCCGGCGCGAGATTGGCCCGGTATCGGCCGGTGACCGATCTTTACCGGTTCTGAACGGCTTGCGAACCGGTCCCTTCCTTGGTGGTTCACAGGCTGGAGAGCATGCCGCAGCCGCAGAACATCCCGGCCCCGTGACGGCCACCACCCGGCGCGGGCATCACCGTCAGCCCCAGCGTCTGCCCGGCGGCCGTCGTCCTGGCCGCCGGGCCGGGCGTTGGCGGCGATGGTGGGCTCACCGCAGCGTCCAGGCGGTGGCGGCCGGCCTGGCCGCGCTGCTGTGCTGGGTGGCCTTTTCCGTGGGCCAGGCTGTGACCGCCCCCGGTAACACCGGCATGTCGGCCCGGCTGGCGGAGTGGGCCCGGGACCACTACCTGGGCCCGGTCGTGACCTTCGGTGAGTGGATCTCCTACAGTCCGCCCAAGACCGGCGGCAAGCCGCAGTTCTCGCTGACGGCACCCTCCGCCCCGGCCGGGGCCGCCGGGGCGGTCACCAAGCCCCGGGCCGGGACGTCCGCCAATTCGGTGACCACGGACGTCCCGGCCCGGCTCACGTCCCCGGCCGGAAGCCCGCTGCCCGGTGAGGGGCAGTGGCGGGTGGTGGCCCGCGTGCACGGCCAGCCCGCGATCTACACCACCTATCTGCGCCCGGACTCCTTGCACACCTCGTACGTGGCCGGCCTGGCCTCGATGGACCCGCGGCTGCTGGCCTTCCAGTTGCGGCCGGGCAGCGAGGATCCGGGGCCTGGGAACTGGGGGTACGCCCCGTATCTGCCGTCCGGGTCCCGCCGGGGCCTGCTGGCCACCTTCAACGGCGGCTTCAAGATCAACGAGGCCGGCGGGGGCTTCTACCTGAACGGCGCCACCCGGGGCACGCTCACCGCGGGCGCCGCGTCGCTGGTCTACTACCGCGACGGCCGGGTGGCCCTCGGGGCCTGGGGCCAGGACGTGCGGATGACCTCCCAGATCACCGGGGTCCGGCAGAACCTGAGGCTGATCGTCGACCACGGCGCGATCCCCGCCTCGGTGGACCAGGACGTCCAGGCTCAGTGGGGTGCCACCCTGGGTGGCGGCTACTACGTGTGGCGATCCGGCCTCGGTGTCACCCGCGACGGTCGGCTGGTGTACGCCTACGGGCCCGCGTTGTCGGTGCGGACCCTGGCCGGGCTGCTCCGGCGGGCCGGGGCGGTCCGGGCCATGGAGCTCGACATCAACCCGGCCTGGATGTCGTACATGTACTACCGGCCGACCCCGAGCGCGGCTGACCCCGCGCCGGTGAACCTGCTGCCGACCCAGCAGGAACCACCCGCCCGCTACTACTCCGTCAACAGCCGCGACTTCACCGCGGTCTTCGCCCGGTGACCGCGCCGTCCTCCACGGCCCGCGCCCGGCCGGGCCGGCTGCCCGCCTGGCTGCTGGGGCCGCTGGCCCTGGTGCGGGCGGCCCGCCCGCGCCAGTGGCCCAAGAACCTCCTGGTGTTCGCGGCCCCGCTGGCCGGGGACTCGCTCGGCCGCGACGATGGTCCCGCCTACGCCCTGATGGCGGCGGCCGCGTTCACGGCCGCGTCAGTGGCCGTCTACCTGATCAACGACGTGCTCGACGCGGAGCGGGACCGGCAGCATCCGGTCAAGCGGCGGCGCCCGATCGCGGCCGGCCAGCTCCGTGCGTCCCACGCCGTCCTGGTGGCGGTGGGATGCGCGGCCTTCGCGGTGGCCGCGGGCCCGGTCTTCCGGGTGCCGCTGCTGGCCCCCGTCATCGCGGGCTACCTGGCCCTGTCCCTGCTGTACTGCCTGGTCCTCAAGCACGTGCCCGTACTGGAGCTGCTGTTCGTGGCGTCCGGATTCATGCTCCGGGTGCTGGGCGGCGCGGCCGCCACCCACGTGGTCCCGTCGGTGTGGTTCCTGCTGGTGTGCAGCCTGGGGGCGCTGCTGGTGGCCACGGCCAAGCGGTTCACCGAGCTCACCGTGCTCGGGGCGGCCGCGGCCCGGCACCGGCCCGCCATGCGCGGCTACCGGCCCGCCGCGCTGCGGCTGACCCAGCGGCTCACCGCCGCGGCCATGATCGTCACCTATCTGCTGTGGGCGGCGGGGGAGCACGGCGGGTGGCTGCGCGGCTGGCACCTGGCCAGCACGGTGCCGCTGGGCCTGGCCCTGGCCCGGTTCGACCGCCTCACGGCCAAGTCGGCCAAGTCGGCCACGCGGCCGGTGGAAGACCTGCTGACCCGGGACCCGAGCACGGTGACCTTCGAAATGATCTGGCTGCTGCTGTTCTGCGCTGGGTTGCTCAGATGACCAGGCTGGACGGGGCCGATCGGGTGCTGACCGGGTGGGGCCGGACCGCACCCAGCCGGGCGTTCGTCACCGCCCCCGGGGATGTCGCTCAGCTGCAGGAGATCATCGCGGCCCAGCCCGCCCAGGGCGTGCTGGCCCGCGGCGCGGGCCGGAGCTACGGGGACGCGGCCCAGAACGCGGGCGGCTACGTGCTCGCCCCGGTGACACCGTCCCGCATCGACGTGGACCTGGAAGCAGCCACGGTCCGGGTCAGCGCGTCGACCACGTTCACCGAACTGCTCGAGCGCCTGGTCCCGCACGGGCTGCTGCCGCCGGTGCTGCCCGGCACTCGCCACCTGACCGTGGGCGGCGCGGTCGCGGCCGACGTGCACGGCAAGAACCAGCACCGCGACGGCACGATCTCGGCCTGGATCGACGAGATCGACCTCCTGGACGGCGAAGGTAGACGGCGTCTGCTCACTCCCGGCGGCGAGCCCGAGGCGTTCCGCGCCACCGTCGGCGGCATGGGCCTGACCGGGGTGATCCTCGGCGTGAAGCTCCGCCTGCTGCGGATTGGCAGCACCGCCCTGCAGGTCACCTCCTGGCGGCTGCCCGACCTGGACGCGCTGCTGGCCGCCATGGACGCGGCCACCGGCCGGTACGCGGTGGCCTGGATCGACCCTTCGGGCCGGGGCCGCTCGCTGGGCCGGGGCGTGCTCGACAGCGGCGATCACCTCACCGTCCCGGGACCGGCCGACTCTGACGGCCTGGCTTACCGGGCGGGCGGGGCGCCGCGGGCTCCGGTCCTGCCGTTCTGCCCGTTCACCCCGGTCACCGCGCGCGCGTTCAACGGCATCTGGTACCGCACCGCCCCGGCGGAGGTCAGCGGCCTGGTCCCGCTGCACCGCTACTTTCACCGCCTGGACGCGGTGGCGCAGTGGAACCGGGCCCTGGGCCCGCACGGGTTCCTGCAGTACCAGTTCGTGGTGCCGCTGGAGGGCGACAAGATCATTGCCGAGGTGCTGACCACGCTGCGGCGGCACCGCGCCGCGCCGTTCCTGGGCACACTGAAACGCTTCGGCGCGGCCAGCGGCAACTACCTGTCCTTCCCGGGGCCGGGCTGGTCGCTGGCGGTGGATTTCCCGGCCGGAAACCACGGGCTGCGGGTCGTCCTCGACCACCTGGACCGGCGGGTGGCCGAGTTCGGCGGCCGGATCTACCTGGCCAAGGACGCCAGGCTGCGGCCGGACACGTTCGCGGCCATGTACCGCTCGCTCGGGCCGTGGCGGGAAGCGCGGGAGCGGCTCGATCCGCGCGGGGTGTTCTGCTCCGACCTGGGGCGGCGGCTGGGCCTGTGCTGACCAGAAGGGTGCTGCTGCTCGGCGGGGCCAGCGAGATCGGGCTGGCCATCCTGGCCGCGCTGGCGGCACCCGCTGAAACCGAGGTGCTGCTGGCCGGGCGCGACCCGGACGCGCTGGCCCGGGCCGCGACGACGCTGCCGTACCAGGTGCAAGTGCTCCGCTACGACGCACTGGAGTTCCCGGCCCATGAGGCCTTCGTCGGCGCGGCGTTCAGCGATGGCCCGGTGGATCTGGTCGTCGCCGCGGCTGGGGTGCTGATCCCGCAGCCGGAGCTGGACCAGGACCCCGGCCGCGCCGCCACGCTGATCGGCACCAACCTCACCGGTCACGTCACCACCCTGCTGGCCTGCGCCCGCCGGATGCGGGCCCAGGGCCACGGCACGATCGTGGTGCTGTCGTCCATCGCCGCGGTCCGGCCCCGCCGGGCCAACCTGGTTTACGGGGCAGCCAAAGCCGGCCTGGACAGTTTTGGGCGCGGGCTGGCTGACGCCGTGGGCGGCAGTGGGGTGCGGGTCCTGCTGGTCCGGCCCGGGTTCGTCACCGGCCGGATGACGGCGGGCCTGCGCCCGGCTCCCTTGGCCACCACCCCGGCCGCTGTCGGCCTGGCCGTGGCCGCCGCCCTGGGCGGGGGCGGCCGGATCGGCCGCCGTGGCGGCGTCGTCTGGGTGCCGCAGCCGCTGAGCCTGCTGGCCCTGGCGATGCGGCTGGTCCCGCGGCCGCTGTGGCGCCGCCTCAATCGTTAGGCCAGGCCAACGGCTCTCTGAGTAACCCGTTATTACTACAAACGCTGTAGTTTCACTTATCTTTGATCCCATGTCCGTGCCTGTTTCCGCCCGCAGCGGCGCCGACCCCGGAACCACCAAGGTGCTGGTGGTGGAAGACGACCCGGGGGTAGCGGCGCAGCTGGTCCGGGCGCTGACCCGGGGCGGTTATGCCGTCGATCAGGTCTCCACCGGCGGTGCCGCGCTGAACCGCGGCCATCCCGACGTGGTGCTGCTCGATCTGGGACTGCCCGATACCGATGGCGTCCAGGTGTGCCGGCGGCTACGGCAGCGGTCCAGCATGGCGATCATCGTCGTCACCGCGTTCGGTGAAGAATCTGACCGGGTCAGCGCCCTGGACGCCGGGGCGGACGACTACCTGGTCAAGCCGTTCGGCGTCAACGAGCTGCTGGCCCGGATCCGGGCCGTGCTGCGGCGTATCCGTCCCGACGGGGAGACCGTCTGTCACGGCCCGCTGACCGTCGACCTGCGCACGCACAAGGTCACGGTCGACGGCGCGGAGGTGGTCCTGACGCCCAAGGAGTTCGACATTCTGGAGTGCCTGGCCACCGATCCGGGACGGGTGCAGACCCGGCAGGAGATCCTGGAGACGGCCTGGGATGCCAACTGGTACGGGCCGACCAAGGTGCTGGACGTGCACATGACCTCGCTGCGGCGCAAGCTCGGGATCCCGGGCCTGATCGAGACCGTGTACGGCCACGGCTTCCGGCTCGGCGACGTGTGATGGCCTCGATGGCCAAGCGCTGATGGCCCGGCGGATCGCGGTCGCGATGCTGGTCCTGATCACCGCGCTGCTGGCGGTGGTGGCGGTCCCGCTCGGCCTGCTGATCTCGGCCCAGGACCGGCATGATTTCCGGGCCAGCGCGACCACGGCGGCCACGACCGTGGCCAACGTGGCCGAGGAACGTCTCAACGATCATGTGCACGGGACCGCGCTGTCCCGGTCCATTCGCGAGCTGGGTCGCCAGGGTGACCAGCTGGCGGTCTATGACTCGGCGGGCCGCCTGATCGCCAGCACCGCGGACCGGCCGGCCGTGCACCGGCCGGTCAGCCCTCCGGCCCGCACCGATACCAGCCACCCGTCCGGCGGCCGCCTGATCGTGCTGGCCCCGGTGGTTCCGGACGCGGGCACCGGCGCGGTGGGCACGGTCGCGCTGTCCCGGTCCATGCGGAGCCTGGACCACCGGATCCTGGTCTTGTGGACGCTGATCGGGTTGGTGGCCGCGACCGGACTGGTCGCCGCGGCGGCCACAGCGGTCGGTCTGGCCCGCTGGCTGTCCCGGCCGATCACGGCCTTGGCCGGGGCGGCCCATCGGCTCGGCGAGGGGGCTCTGCACACCCGGACCCACGTCTCCTCCGGGCCGCCCGAGGCCCAGAACCTGTCGGCCGCGTTCGACACCATGGCGGCCCGGATCGAATCGCTGGTGCGTGGCAACCAGGCCCTGATGGCGGACGTGTCGCACCAGGTGCGGACCCCGCTGGCCGCGCTGCGACTGCGGCTCGACCTGCTGGCCCAGGACGCCGACGAGAACACCGCGACCGAGCTGGCCGGGGCGCAGGAGGAGATCGCCCGGCTGGCCCGGATGACCAATGGCCTGCTGGCCGTGGCTCGGGCCGAGAACAACACGGTTACGGCGCGGCAGCTGGACGTCTCCGCGATCGCCCGGGACCGGGTCGAGACCTGGCAACCGGCCGCGGATGAGCGTGGCGTGACCCTGACCGTGGCTGCTCCGGGGCCGGTCCTGGCCTGGCTGGGTGAGGACCACTTGGAGCAGATCCTGGACAACCTGCTGGCCAACGCCTTGGACGCGCTGCCGCCGGACCGGACCGTCACCGTCACGACGCGGCCCGATGGATCGCGGGCCCAGGTCGTGGTCCGGGACAATGGCCCTGGCCTGACCGGCCAGCAGCGGCACGCCGCGTTCCGGCGTTTCGCCACCGGCGGCGGCGGGGCCGGGCTCGGCCTGGCCATCGTGGACCGGCTGGCTACCGCCAACGGCGGTAGCGCCACCCTGGCTGATACCGACGGCGGCGGCCTGACCGCCACCGTCGAGTTCCCTCGCGACGCGTTCGCGGGTCTTAACCAGACCTGAACTTTTCCTGAGCCAGTCTCTCGGTGCCGGGCCGGCAAGCTGGTGGTCATGCCAGCACCGGAGAAGAACTCGCGTCCCGGAGCGTCCGCGCGCTACCACGCCGTAGCTCACCGACAGCGGATGTTCGGCCGCATCAGGTTGCTCTCGGTGGCGATCACGGCGGCCGCGACGGCGGCCACGGCCGGGCTCGCGGCCGCGTTCGCGCAGGCCGTGCCCGGTAATGCCAGCACGTCCCGTCCGGCCGTCAGCCGGCCGCCCGCATCGGCGACCAGTTCGCCATCGGCCAGCCCGTCTCACGTGAGCTCCGGCACCGCGTCCGCTCCGGCCACCAGCCAGGCGAGCGCGGCCAGCTCGCAGCTCGCGCCGCCGCCGCAGCCCCCGTCGAGCACGCCAGCCGCCCCGGTCACGTCGTCCGGGGCCTCCTGAACCGTGACGAGCACCGTCAGCCCGCTCTGGTACGCCACCCGGGCCACCGGCGTCATGGCTCTCCTCCTGCTCACCGCCAGCGTGCTGCTCGGGGTGGCGACCGCGGCCGGGACGTCGGCGCCCGGGATGCCCCGGGCCATCACCGGTGCCCTGCACCGCAACCTGTCCCTGCTGGTCCTGGTGTTCGTCGTGGGCCACATCCTGACCACGGTGCTGGACAGCTACACCTCGATCGGGCTGACCGCCGCGTTCGTACCGTTCAGCTCGTCCTACCGCGGATTCTGGCTCGGCCTGGGCGCGATCGCCTTCGACCTGCTGCTGGCGGTCACCGTGACCAGCTTGCTGCGGGACCGGCTGTCCTACCGGAGCTGGCGGGCCGTGCACTGGCTGACCTACGCCAGTTGGCCGGTGGCGTTGTGGCACGGGCTCGGCACCGGCACCGACACCCGGGTGCCCTGGCTGCTGGCCCTGGACGCGCTGTGCGCGGCGACCGTCCTCGGGACGGCCGGGTGGCGGCTGGCCCACAGCCGGCCCGGCGCCGCGCGCATCGCGCTGACCAGTGCGGCCGTGCTGCTGCCGCTGGCCACCATCGTTTTCGTGGCGTTCGGCCCGCTTCAGCCGGGCTGGGCCCGCCGGGCCGGCACGCCGGTCTCCCTGCTCGGCTCCCACCAGACCGCCAGGAGCCACCCGGCCGGTCAGCGGCACGGGCGCTGACGGTGGTGCCGCAGGGGACCCAGGCCCGGCGGCTGACCGCGGGCTGGCACCAGACCCGGGGACCCGCGAACCTGCGTCAGCACTTCGACCGCTACGGGGGCCTGCCGGCGCCAGGCGGTCAGCTGGCCGACCTGGTGGCCGCGGCCGGCCTGACCGGCCGGGGTGGGGCGGCCTTCCCCACCGGCACCAAGCTGCGGTCAGTCGCCGCCGGGCGAGGGCGAAAGGCGGTGATCGCCAACGGCATGGAGGGCGAGCCAGCCAGCGAGAAGGACCAGGCCTTGCTGGCCCGGGCACCGCACCTGGTGCTGGATGGCGCCGTGCTGGCCGCCGCCGCGGTCGGCGCCGACACCGTGCACATCTGCCTGGAACGGGATCGCTACCAGCAGATCGACGAGGTGGCCCGGGCGGTCGGCGAACGGGAACGGTATGGGCTGGACCGGGTCCGGCTGCTGATCCACGACCTGCCGGCCCGGTACGTGTCCAGCGAAGAGACCTCGCTGGTGCGCTGGCTGAACGGCGGCGACGCCCGGCCGGTGCTGACCCCGCCGCGGCCATCCGAACGGGGAGTAGAGCGCCGGCCCACGCTGGTCGACAACGTGGAGACCCTGTCCCACATGGCCCTGATCGCCCGTTACGGGTCAGCCTGGTTCCGGGAATCGGGCGCGGCCGATGCTCCCGGGACCATGCTCGTCACCGTTTCCGGCGATGTCGCCTGGCCCGGCGTCTACGAGATCGAAACCGGTATCCCGGTCGGTGCGGTGCTGGCGCTGGCCGGCGCGGCCGCTGGGGCCAGGACCGTTCTGCTCGGCGGCTACGGTGGCACCTGGCAGCAGGTCAGCGACGTGGCGGGGCTCCCGCTCACCGTGGCCGGGCTCCAGCCGGCCGGAGCCAGCCCCGGCGCGGGTGTGCTGGCCGTCCTGCCCGCGGGCAGCTGCGGCATCGCCGAGACCGCGCGCGTCCTCGGTTACCTGGCCCGGCAGAGCGCCCGGCAGTGCGGCCCCTGCCAGTTCGGGCTGGCCTCGATTGCCGACGACTTCGCCCAGCTGGCCCTGGGACGGCCGGACGGCAACGCCGTCAAGCGGCTCCGCCGCCGGCTGGGCGTGATCCCGGGCCGCGGCGCGTGCCGTCACCCGGACGGCGCGGTCAGCCTGGCCGCCTCGGCCCTCACCGCGTTCGGCGCCGACCTGCGCGCCCACGCCGACCGGCGCCCGTGCCCGGCCGCCCAGCGCGGCCCACGCTCGGCGGTCCTGCCGATCCCGCGGCCGGACAGGACGGAGGCCTGGCGATGACGCTGTACCTGCGCATCGATCCCACCGCCTGCACCGGGCACGGGGTCTGCGCCGATCTGCTGCCCGAGCGCATCCAGCTCGACGAGTGGGGGTTTCCCATCATCGAGCCGGACGTGCCGCGCGGCCTGGCCGGGCCCGCGCGGCGGGCCGTCCGGAGCTGTCCGGTCCTGGCCCTGCGCCTGCAACGAGTGCGGCCGGAACGGACTTCAGCCTCGTGAGCTCGATTACGGGGCGGCGCCATCGCCGTCAGGCCGACGGTACCGCCGGAGTAGCGAGCAACGAACGGCTCACCGCCCTCACCGGCGTCGTGCTGCTCATCGGCTTCGCGATCGAGGGGGTGACGATCCTTCGCATCGGCCGGCTACTGACGCTGCACTTCTTTCTGGGCCTGCTGCTCATCGGGCCGGTGCTGCTGAAGACCGGCTCGACCGTCTACCGGATCGTCCGTTACTACACCGGCGCGGCCCCGTACGTCCGGCGCGGGCCACCGCCGCCGATGTTGCGTCTGCTCGGCCCGTTCGTGATCGCGACCTCGCTGGCCGTCCTGGGCACGGGCGTGGCCCTGGCCGTCGTCGGCCCGGACAATGGACCCTGGTTGTTCCTGCACAAGGTGTCGTTCATCGTCTGGATCGGTGTCATGACCCTGCACGTACTGGCCCACATCTGGCGGCTGCCGCGCATTCTGCTCAGCCCGGACCGCAGCCCGGCGATCAGCCTGACCGGTGGCGCCGCCCGGTGGCTGCTGGTGGCGGCCGCCCTGGCCTGCGGTCTCGTCATCGCCCTGCTGGCCGTCCACCTGGCCGGCCCCTGGGAAGCCGCGAGATTCGGGCGGTGAGCACCGAAGACGACCCCGGCCGCGCGCGGCTCGGGCGCCGCGGGCGGCGCCATCAGAACAACCCGAAGCGGATCACGCTGATCAGGCCGGCCAGCAGGCAGTAGATGGCGAACGGGACCAGGGTCCGGGTGCGGAACCAGCGGGCCAGGAACAGCACCGCGAACAGCGAGCTGGCCGCGGCCGCGATGCTGCCCGCGATGATCTGGCCGCGGACCCCGGCCCCGAGCGAGCCGGTCAGGTCGCTGATCTTGAGGGCGCCGGCGGCCAGGATGACCGGGGTCGACAGCAGGAACGAGAACCGCATCGCGTCCTCGTGGTTGAGCCCGCGGGTCAGGCCGCCGACCATGGTCACGCCCTCGCGGCTAATGCCGGCAAACAGGGCCAGGATCTGCGACGCCCCGATCCACAGCGCGTTCCAGATCCCGAGGCCGGCCAGCCGCCGCTCGGCCGCCTCGTCCAGCATCGTGTCCCGGTCGCCACGGCCGTCCCGCTCGACCACCTGATCCGGGCCGGCGGCCGGGCCGTTCGCGGTCGCCGGGGCCCGCGAGCCGACCAGGGCTTGCTGCTTCTGAGCGGCATCCACCGGGGGCAGCACGGCCCGACGTCGCTGGTCGCGACGGCGCAGCAGTTCCCCGCCGAGCAGGATGCCGCCGTTGATCATGAGGAAGATCGCGGCCGCCAGCGGCTTGGCGAACAGGACCCGGAACGGGTGCTCCAGTGCCAGCCCGGCCAGGCCGACCGGGATCGTGGCCACCACGATCAGCCAGGCCAGCTTCTGGTCGGCCGACCGGACCTGGCGCCGGGCGATGCTGGTGACGAATCCGCGGATGACCCGCACCCAGGTCCGGGCGTACACGCCGAGCAGCACGATCGCGGTGGCCAGGTGCAGGCCGACCACGAAGGCCAGGTACGGGCTCTCGGCCCGGCTCTCCTGGCGGACCAGCGTGGCCCAGCTGCCGCCCAGCCAGGACGGGATGAGCACGGTGTGGCCCAGGCTGGAGATCGGGAACAGCTCGGTGATGCCCTGGATCAGCCCGATGACCACGGCCTGCAGGTAGGTCATCTGGTGGATGGCGGTCAACGCGCGCTCCTTTCCGCCTCGCTCGCGCGGTGCGCGCCGCCCCGGCCCCCGCGCCGGGCCCGGACGACGAAGATCCAGACGCCGATGGCCAGCGCGATGACCACGATCGCGGCCACCACGTAGGTCACCGCGTGGAAGGCATTGGGGATCTGCTGCCAGCTGGCCCCGACCGCGTACCCGGCCGCGGCCAGCGCGGCCGTCCACGGAATGCAGCCGATCGTGGTGTAGACACCGAACCGGAGCGGCCGCATCCCGGCGATGCCCGCGGGCAGCGAGATGAAGGTCCGCACCACCGGCAGCAGCCGGCCGATCAGCACGGCCCGGGGCCCGTACCGGTCGAACCAGCGGTTGGCCGCCTCCAGGTGATCCTCGCGCAGCCACACCCGGCCGCCCCAGCGGCGCAGCGCGGGCTGGCCGCCCCAGCGGCCCACGGCCCAGGCCACATAGCTGCCCACCACGTTGCCGGCCACCCCGGCCACGATGACCAGGGTCAGGCTCAGGCGGTGACCGGTCACGGCCCCGGCCGCGAGCGCCCCGGCCAGCGGCATGATCAGCTCGGACGGCACCGGGATGCAGGCCGACTCGGCCACCATGAGGAGGAACACGGCCAGGTAGCCGTAAGTCACAATGAAGTGCTGCATCGCTTATCCTCTGGAAGCAGGTTCTACTGTCCTGGTTATCATCTACATGATTGTAGATGTTAACGCACACTGCACTGGACGGAAGGCGACCGGGGAATGAGCGATCGGCGGGGCGCCGGGGAACTGGCGGGCGAGGTGCTTGGCATCCTGCAGGCGGCGGGGGAGCCGCTGTCCCCGGCCGACGTGCGTGAGCGGCTCGGCGGCGATCTGGCTTACACCACCGTGGTCACGATCTTGTTCCGGCTGCACGCCAAGGGCGTGCTGGACCGGGAGCGGGCCGGGCGGGCCTTCCGCTACACGCCGGTGGCCGACGAACCCGGGCTGGCTGCCCGGCAGATGGCCAGCGTGCTGGCGGCCGAAGCCGACCGCGAGGCCGTGCTGGCCCGGTTCGTTTCCAGTTTGTCCGACGAGGACGAGCAGGCGCTGCGACGTATGCTGGGCCCGGACGGTGCCGACGGGGGGTGAGGGGTGGACCTGGTTGTCTACGTCCCGCTGGTGCTGCCGCTGTGCGCGGCGGCGGGGGCCTGGCCGCTGGCCACCCGCCTGCCGCCGCACGTCGCGACCTGGCTGCTCACCACCGCGGCCGTGGCCCTGGCCGCGCTCAGCACGGCCGTGCTCGGGTTCCTGGCCCTGACCGCCGCGCTGCGCATCCCGCTGGTGGCCTCGCTGGGCCACCTGTCGGCGGCGGTGATCCGGCGCGAGGATCCGGCCTCGCTGTCGGCCGCGCTGGTGGCCACGGTACTGCTGGCCGCGGTGGCCCTGGCCGCGGCCCGGGCCGGCTGGCGGCGGTCGCGGGCCCTGGTCCGGGCGGCCCGGCAGGCCCGCTGCCTGCCCGGGTCGGGTCAGGTGGTGGTGGTGCCGGACGGCGCCGCCGACGCCTACACCGTGCCCGGCCGGCCGGGCCGGATCGTGGTCACCGCGGGCATGCTGGACGCCCTGGCCCCGGCCGAGCGGGACGTGCTGCTGGCCCACGAGCGGGCCCACGCCGACCACCACCACTACCTGTTCACCGCGCTCGGCCACTTCGCGGCCGCGGCCAACCCGCTGCTGCGGCCGGTGGCGGCCGCGGTCGGCTACACCGTCGAACGCTGGGCCGACGAGCGTGCGGCCGGGCACTGCGGGGACCGGCGGCTGGCGGCCCGGGCCGTGGGCAAGGCCGCCCTGGCCTCGTCGCGCACGGCGGCGGCCCCGGGCCGGTCCCGGGTGCCGGCCATGGCCACCGGGATCACCGGGCCGATCCTGGACCCGGTGCGGCGGCTGACCGGCCGGGGTGGTCCCGGGCCGGTGCCCCGCCGGGTCGCGGCCCTGCTGGCCCCGGTGCCGTCGATGAGCCCGCTGCTGGTCGCGGCGGCCGCGGTGGTCGTGCTGGTCTCCGGGGTGGCCGCCCTGGACGCCGCCTTCGACCTGCACGCCCTGGTCGAGCTGGCCCAGGCTCCACTACTACGAAAATTGTAGCGATCAACGAGCAGGCCTCACCGGCCCGGCCGACTGGTACGCCCGCGCCCTGCTGACCTGAACCGGCGGCCGTGCCAAGATCGGGTCATGGAACGCCCGGTCGCGGACACCGAATCGGGCCGCGTCCAGGGTGTGGCCGAGGACGGCGTGAGCGCGTTCCGCGGCATCCCCTACGCGGCGTCGCCGGTGGGGGAGCGGCGCTTCGCGGCCCCGCAGCCGCCGCCGGAGTGGCCGGGCCTGCGCGATGCCAGCCGCTCCGGCCCGTCCGTGCCGCAGGGCCCCTCGCGGCTGGAGGCGGTCATGGGCGCCCGCGCCCCCGACTGGGACGAGGACGGCTGCCTCACCCTCAACGTGTGGACGCCCGATCGGCCCGCCGATCGGCCCGGGCCGGACGGGCGCCCGGTCCTGGTCTGGTTCCACGGCGGCGGGTTCACCAGCGGATCCGGGGGCTGGGACTGGTACGACGGCCGGAACCTGGCCGCGGCCGGCGACATCGTCGTGGTCACCGCCAACTACCGGCTCGGGCCGCTCGGCTATCTCCATCTGCCGGAGCTTGGCATCGAGAACCTCGGGGTGCAGGACCAGGCCGCGGTCCTGGCCTGGGTCGGACGCAACATCGCGGCCTTCGGGGGAAATCCGGGTGCCATCACCGTCGGTGGCCAGTCAGCGGGCGCGTACTCCGCCCTCTACCTGGCCCTGTCCCCGGTCACCGGCCCGCACATCAGGCAGGTCATCGCCCAGAGCGGCCCCTGGGGCCTGCCGCCCCAGGACCCCGCCCAGGCGGCCGGCCACACCGCGCGCTTCCTGGAAATTCTTGGCCTGGCGGGCCGGGCCGATCTCGGCCCCGCGCTGCGTGCCATCCCGGTGGGCCAGTTCCTGACCGCCTACCGGCAACTGGCTCAGGAGGTGTCGCGCCCGGGCAGCGCCGCCCCGCCGCTGTACCCCGTGCTCGGCGGCTTCGGGATCCCCGAGGAGTGGCCGCAGGCGCTGACGGGCGGGCGCCTGGGCCGCAAGCCCTTGCTGGCCGGGACGACCCGGGACGAGATGTCGGCGTTCCTCGCCTTCGATCCGCGCATCCCGGCCCTCGCCGCCGGGCAGGGCCGCTCGGTCGGCGACTTCACCCAGACCCAGACCGAGATCGTGTTCCGCGACGGGACCCTGGCCATCGCCGACCACCAGGCCATCGCCGGCCACCCGGCCTACGTGTACGAGTTCGGCTACACCCCGGACCCGGACCCCGCCCACCTGGGCGCCGCGCACTGCAGCGACCTCCCGTTCTTCTTCGGTACCCTCGGCGCCTACCCCGGCAGCCCCATGCTCGGCCAGGTCACCCCCGCGGTCCACGCGCTCGGCGGCACGTTCGCGCGGGCGGTGGCCGGCTTCGTGGCCACCGGCCGCCCGGCCGACGACCGGTGGCACCCCTACGAGCCGGCCAACCCGGTTACCGTCCGGTACTGGGATCTCGGGGGCTGAGCTTGCGGGCCTCCAGCAGGTCCGGGCCGGGGGCCCTGCTCCCGGGCGATCAGGCCCGGCCGGAGGACAGCAGCCGCAGTTCGCGGCCCCGCCGTACCGCCGAGGAGCGGTCGGTCGCGCCGAGCTTGGCGTAGATCCGGCGGATGTGGGTGCTGACCGTGTTGAGCGAGACCGACAGCTCCCCGGCGATCTCGGGGCGGGTGAGGTTGGTCGGCAGGTAGCGCAGCACCCGCAGCTCGCTGGGGCTGAGCTCCTCGAACGGCTCGGGGGCGGTGCCGGCGGGCCGCCCGCGGCGGAGGGCGTCGAGGATGTCGGCGGCCAGGGCGGCGTGGGATGTCTGGTCGGGCGGCAGGCCGGTCAGCAGGTCGGCCGCGCCGGTCAGCGCGAACGGCAGGATCAGCCGGTCCGGCTCGGCCAGCTGCAGCGCCTGCTCCAGGGCCGCCCGCATCGCCCGTTCGTGGCCTAGTTCCCGGCAGGCCAGCGCGTCCAGCAACCGGGCCTCGACCAGGGTGAGGTGCCGGTCGACGGGAGCGCGGCCGTCGAGGACGGCCCGGAGCTCCCGGCGGGCTCCGGCCGGGTCCTGCTCGGCGAGATGGACCGCCGCGGCCGCGGTGCGGACCTCGCCGGTGGCCGCCAGCAGGTGGTCCAGAGCCTCGAGGCCTTCGAGGTCGCGCCGCGCCTGGCCGGCCTGGCCCGAGCGGGCCAGGGTGGCGATCGTCCATTCGGTGATCCGGGCCGCCAGCGCGTGCTGTCCAGCCATCCGCGCCTGCACCTGCCCGGCCGCGGCCAGCTCGGCCAGCGCCTCGCGGTAGTGGCCCCGCGCGGCCGGGAGGAGGGCCGAGGTCAGGTGGACGAGCAGCCGGATACCCGGCTCACCCTCGGCCTGGGTGGCCTGGCGGGCGCGGTCGAGCCACTGCTGACCGGCCTCGAACTCGCCGGTCCAGATGAGGATCCCGGCCAGCGTCGCCTGCGCGGGCGCGATCACCGGTTCGGCCTCCCAGCCGTGCCGGGCCGCCTGTTCGATGGCCTCCTCACACTGCCGGCGGCCCAGGGCGAACGAACGGCCGGTGGCCGCGAACCCCAGGTGGGCCAGGCAGGCCACCTCCAGGTAGGGCCGGCCGATGCCGCGGGCCAGGGCGGCGCCTTCCCGCAGGTACCGTTCGCTGTCGTCCAGCCGCAGCGACCAGGCCTCGGTGACCCCGAGGTTCAGCAGCGCCAGCGCCCGCAGGTCGCGGCCCAGCGGCCCCTCGGGGCCGGCCGGCCCGGCCACCGCCGGGGGCAGCGCGCCCACCCGCTCGAACACGCCGTCGAGGTGCCCGCGCAGCCGGGCCGACAGCAGGCCGAGCGACATGGTGGCCATGTTCAGCCGGTACCGCCGGTCCGGTGGGGTCGTGGCCGCGTAGGCCCGGGCCACCTCCAGGTGGGCGTCGGCCTGATCGAGCCGGAGCTGGTCGAGGTCGGCGATCGCGTGGACCAGGGCCAGCTCGGGGGAGTCCTCGCCGGTCCGGGCCGGGAACGCGCCCAGCAGGGCCACCACCGTGCCCGCCTGGCCGTCGAGGGTGAGGCTGAGCGCGTGGTCGGTGAGCACCCGGGCCGCCTCGGCCCAGTCGCCGGCCGCCTGCAGGTGCCGGATAGCCTCGGCAGTTTCCGCGTGCCCGGCCAGCCACCGGGCGGCCAGCCGGTGCAGCCCGGCGATGTCGGCCGGCCGGGTGCGGCGCAGCTCCAGCTGGAGCAGGCCACGGAACAGGTGATGGTAGCGGAACCAGGTGCGGTCCGGGTCCAGCGACAGCACGAAGGCGTTGGCGTCTTCCAGGCCGAGCAGGATCGGTTCCGATCCGGCGGCTCCGGTCAGCAGGTCGGCCAGCTCGCCGTTGACCCGTTCCAGCATCGAGGTGCGCAGCAGCAGGTGCCGCACCTCGGCCGGCTGCCGGTCCAGCATCTCGGCCATCAGGTACTCGGCGACCGTGCGGTCACTGCCGGAGAACTCGGCCACGAACCGTTCCGGGTCCGGGTGCCCGCCCAGGGACAGGGCGGCCAGCCGGAGGCCAGCCGCCCAGCCTTCGGTCCGCTGGTGGAGGGTGGCCATGGCCGGGCCGGGCAGCGTGATCCCGGCCGCGGTCAGCAGCGCGCGGGTTTCGTGCTCGCTGAACCGCAGCTGCGCGGCCCGGATCTCGGCCAGTTCCCCGGCCAGCCGCAGCTGGTGCAGGCGCAGCGGCAGGTCATGGCGGGTGGCCAGCACGGCGTGGACGTTCTCCGGGAGGCGGGACAGCAGCGCCCGGAGCTGTTCGAGGGCCTCGGCCGAGGTCAGCTCGTGCAGGTCGTCGATGATCAGGACCACCGGGCGCCCGTCCGCGGCCAGCTCGCACAGCACCTTTTCGGCCATGGCCGGGCCGTCGAAGCCGGGCGCGGCCGCTACTGGGCCGGCCTGGCCGGCCGTGGCCCGGACCGCGTCCAGCAGTGCCAGCCAGAACTGCTGCCCGTCGTGCTGGCCGGGCCGTACCGAGCCGAACGCGATACGGCGGCCGGGCACCGGGCGACTGGCCCAGGCGCGCAGCAGCGAGGTCTTTCCGCTGCCCGCGGGGGCCGAGATGATCGTCACCCGTTTCCGGGCCGCTTCGTCCAGCGCGGCGACCAGGGCGTCACGGTCGATTAGCCCGAATCCGGCGGCCACGCGGTCAGCGTAACCCAGCCCGGCTGGCCAGCGGATCACCGAGATCCGGTGACGACCGTTCACCTTTCCGGCGGCGAGCCTGGACCGGCAGCAATCAACGAAATGGAGGCGCCGATATGAGCGAGCGTGTGGCCATCGTGACCGGGGCGGGCAGCGAACTCGGCCGTTCGACGGCGGAGAAGCTGGTCGCGGCCGGGTTCTCCGTCGCCGGGGTCGACCGGAGCGAGGAACGGCTGAAGGAACTGCCGGACGGCATCTGGCGCGCGGCGGCCGACCCGGCCGACCCGGCCGCGGCCCGGGCCGTGGTCGACCGGATCGCGGCCGAGGTCGGGCCCCCCGAGGTGCTGGTCAACACCATCGGCACCTATCACCTGGGCGACGCCATGAGCGCGACCAGGGAAGATCTGCACCTCATGATCGACGTCAACCTGGGCGCGGCCCTGTGGCTGACCCAGGCCGTGGTCCCGTACCTGCGCGACCGCGGCTCCGGTGCCATCGTGCACGTGGCCGCCCGCCCGGGCCTGGAACCGGCCGCCGGCCAGGCCACCTACGCGGTCAGCAAGGCCGCCCTGGTCCACCTCATCCGCATCCTCGACCTGGAGCTGCGCCCCCTCGGCATCCGGGTCAACGGCGTGGCCCCGCAGCTGCTCAACACCGCCGAAACCCGCCCCTACCTCACCCCCGAGCTGCTGGCCCAGGCGGTCGCCCCGGAGGCGATCGCCACCACCCTCGTCTACCTGGTCACCGCCGCCGAGCCCATCAGCGGCGCCGTCGTCCCCGCCTACGGCCCCTGACGGCCAGGCCACCGGATACCCGGCGGCGTCGCCACCGGCCC
>DASXMW010000230.1:0-2248 GCA_036495425.1 Streptosporangiaceae bacterium
TGCCGGCCGGGGCGGCCGGGCTGTCCGGGGCGGCGCGGGCGGCCGGGGCGGTCGGGTTGGCTGGGGGTCATCGCAGGGCCGAGGCCAGGACCACGGTCGCGGCGGCGACCGCCATCGCGGCGATGATCACGGTCATGACGACGGGCATGATCGACCGGGGCAGCGGCTGCTCGTGGCGCATGGCCCGCTGGCTCGTGGTCCACTCGCGGTAGGCGGTCACCGCGACCACGGCCCCGAACACGATGAGCGGGACGCCCAGCACGTGCCGGCCCCACGGCACGCCTGGGAACGGCGGCAGCAGCTGGACGACGCCCAGCCCCGCCACCACCAGCGCCAGCGCGGTCCGGCTCCAGGCCAGGAAGGTGCGCTCGTTGGCAAAGGTGTACCGGGGGTCGGGCTCGGTGCCGTCGTCGTCCGGCGGCATCTGGCCAGAGTCGGCCACCGCGCACCCCCTTCGGTCGGCTCGCAATAGAGATCTTTCCAAAAAGGTGTTGGCCCCGGCAGGGCGGCATGCTCATACGGTCGGGAGCCGGTTGGGGACCGCAGCCCCAGGGCGGACCGGGATCGGGAGGGAACTGGATCCTGGTCCGCCCCCGGGGGGTCTTACCCGGGGTGCGGGCCAGCTGGTGCCGGGGGCGTGAGCCACGCTCCGTTCGGCATAAAGATCTTGATTTGTCCACGGCGGCGCGGAGGCCGAGGACGAGGCGCGAGTCGGCATTCTGGTGCGCGACCACCGAGATCACGTGCAGAACGGCCTCTTCCGAGTAGCCCAGCGAGCGCAGGCGGTCGAGGTCTCCCGCCCCCATCCGCCAGGGCTGGCGGCTGAGCTTGCGGGCGAATCCGATCAGCTGGTCGTCACCATCCGGCCCGGATTTGAACCCGTTGAGAGCCTCGGCGCCTTCCCAGTCAGCCGCCTCTTCGGCGGCCACGGCGGCCAGAAGCCGGCGTTCACGCTGACTTATCGGCTGGTCGGACTCCAGCACGTAGGCCCGCCACGATTCCCAGGCGGCCCGCAGCCCTTCGAACTGGGGACGCCGACGACCTCCGGCGGGCCCGCTGAACGAGACGGGCCGATCCGGCCGGGGCGCCGTGACCTGGCCCAGGTCCGGGTCGAAGGCAGGCAGCGCCGTGGGATAGTCAAATTCGATGCCGGTCGCGTCGGCCACTCTGGTGAAGTAGTTGAACAGCGAGATCACACCGATGGCCGCCTCGATCTGTTCCTCGCCGAGTCCCTGCCGCCGCGCGTCCTCCACCGCCTCCTGAGTAAGAGCCCACGGCCGCGCGGTCAGGGTCACCGCAAGCCGGGCCAGCGTGCGCGCACGCGGGGCCAGGGACTCATCGTCTCCTTGGAGGACGGCCAACGGGGTGACGGCTTCGCCGCCGGCGACACGCAGAAACTCTGCGTGAGCCGATGTTCAATAAAAACACTGGTTGGTACGCGACGTGGTGCTGGCCAGCAGCTCCCGGTCTACCCAAGGCAGCCCGGTGGTGGCCAGCGCACCGGACACGCTGAACGTCCGGCGGAGCAACTCAGGGTCAAGGCTGTGGGCCTGGATAATTCCCGGCACGTCGCCGTGCGGAGCCTGGTAGACCGGCGGCATGGGCCGGTTGTCCATCGCGGCGTAGGCATCGGCCAGCGCCCCCGTCGCCTGCGCACGCGAGAAGGTGGGTAGCCAAGCCATAACGGCATTATCCCATGCCATCAGGACCCGGGCAACGCCGCTATCAGCCGTCGACCGCCTCTCGCAGCTCCCGGTAGTCGGCGGCCAGCATAGGGAGCGTTTTATGAGCGTTGAGGCCGCTGGGATTGGGCAGGACCCAGACCCGCGCGGGGCCGAGCGGGTCCGGCTGCGGGCCGCTGGCGGCGCGCGGGCGGCCGAACGCGGTGCGGTAGGCGGTGACGCCGGCCACCGCGATGAAGCGCGGGCGGTGGCGCTCGGCGACGGCGGCCAGGTGGTCCAGGCCGGCCCGCAGTTCCGCGGCGCTCAGTTCGGCGGCCTGGGCGGTGGGCCGCGAGACCAGGTTGGTGATGCCCAGCCCCAACCCGGGCAGCAGGTCCTGCTCGCTCGGGTCGAGCCGCCGCGGGGTGAACCCGGACAGGTGCAGGGCGGGCCAGAACCGGTTGCCCGGCCGGGCGAAGTGCCAGCCGGTCGCGGCCGAGTACAGGCCGGGGTTGATGCCGCAGAACAACACCCGGAACGGTGCGCCGGGTTCGGGGAGCACGTCGGGGATGGTGCGGTTCCGGGCG
>DASXMW010000231.1:0-24120 GCA_036495425.1 Streptosporangiaceae bacterium
GGCGTCACCGTCCGCACCCGGGAAGACCTGGCCGTGGTCGAGACGTGGGCCCGCGACCCGTCCGGGGTCCTGGTCATCGACGCCAAGATCGCCAGCGACGGCGGCGCCTGGTGGCTGGCCGAGGCGTTCAAGGGCCACTGAATCTGTCCGGGGGGTGACCCCCCTGGACCTCAATTCCGCTGAGCTTAAGTTGATCATGGCCGTGCTGAGCATGCGGGCGCGGGCAGCGCTGGCTCAGCCGGGGGCCGGCCTCACGCGGGCCCCGGCGCCCCGCCGGCCCCGGCCGTCACGGTCCGGGCCTTCACTGGAGCGGAGTCAGTGATTATCACTGACTCCGCTCCAGTGAAACCCAACCCCGGGGCGGTACCTCGCCGCACCACCGGCCCGGGACTCGCTGGGCCGGTCAGACCGGCTCGCCGTAGCCTGCACGCGATCCGTTACCGAATGATCAATGCTGGGGTAATCTCATGCCGTAAGAGCCCCTGCCGCTCACGGGTAGATCGAGCGGGTCAGGGGCTTCGCGGTGCCTGAAGGAAGGGGCAGCCCCGTGCCGGCCATCGTGCTCGTCGGCGCCCAGTGGGGCGACGAAGGCAAGGGCAAGGCCACCGATCTGCTCGGCGACCGGGTCCACTACGTCGTCCGGTACCAGGGCGGGAACAACGCGGGTCACACCGTGGTCATCGGTACTGAGAGCTACGCCCTGCACATGCTGCCCTCGGGCGTGCTGTCACCGGACGTGGTGCCGGTCATCGGCAACGGCGTCGTCGTCGACCCGCGGGTGCTGCTGGAGGAGATCGACGACCTGGAGGCGCGCGGGGTGTCCTGCGCCCGGCTGCTGATCTCGGCCAACGCGCACCTGATCATGCCGTACCACCAGGCCCTGGACAAGGTGACCGAACGCTACCTGGGGCAGGCCCGGATCGGCACCACCGGCCGCGGCATCGGCCCGACCTACGGCGACAAGATCGCCCGGGTCGGCATCCGGGTGCAGGACCTGTTCGACCCCGGCATCTTCCGGCAGAAGCTGGAGCTGGTGCTGCGGGAGAAGAACCAGATGCTGACCAAGGTCTACAACCGCCGGGCCATCGAGCCGGGCCCGATCGCCGACGAGTACCTGGCCTACGGCGAGCGGCTCCGGCCCTACGTGACCGACACCGGGCTGGTCCTGGGCCAGGCCCTGGACGCCGGCCGGGTCGTGCTGCTGGAGGGCGCCCAGGCCACCATGCTCGACGTCGACCACGGCACCTACCCGTTCGTCACGTCGTCCTCGCCCACCGCGGGCGGCGCCTGCGCGGGCTCCGGCATCGGCCCGACCCGCATCACCAAGGTGATCGGCGTGGTCAAGGCCTACACCACCCGGGTCGGCGCGGGCCCGTTCCCCACCGAGCTGACCGACGAGCAGGGCGAGTGGCTGCGCAAGACCGGCGGTGAGTACGGGGTGACCACCGGCCGGGCCCGCCGCACCGGCTGGTTCGACGCGGTGATCGCGCGGTACTCGACCCGGGTCAACGGGGTCACCGACTACTTCCTGACCAAGCTGGACGTGCTGTCCAGCCTGGACAAGGTGCCGGTGTGCGTAGGCTACGAGGTTGACGGGAAGCGCTGTGACGAGGTCCCGACGACCCAGACCGAGTTCCACCACGCAAGGCCGGTGTACGAGTACCTGGACGGCTGGGCCGAGGACATCTCCGAGGCGAGATCCCTCGGCGACCTGCCGCCGAACGCCCAGCGCTACGTGCACGCGCTCGAGGACATGATCGGGGCCCCGATCTGCGCGGTGGGCGTCGGCCCGCGCCGGGACCAGACCCTCCAGATTCGCGATCTCATTTGATACGCCGGCCTGACCCCGAAAGCCGGCCTGACCCCGAAACCAGCCGGTAGGCTCGCCGCCGTGCGCGTTCTTGTTATCGGCTCGGGGGGCCGGGAACACGCCATTGTCCGGGCGCTGGCCCAGGACCCGGCGGTGACCAGCCTGCACGCGGCACCCGGTAACCCGGGTATCGCGGCGCTGGCGCACACCCACCCGGTGGCCGTGGCCGAGCCCGCCGCCATCGCCGCCCTCGCCCGCGAGCTGGCCGCGGACCTGGTGGTCATCGGGCCCGAGGTGCCGCTGGTGGCCGGGGCGGCCGATGCCGTGCGCGAGGCCGGCATCGCCTGCTTCGGCCCCGGGGCCGGCGCGGCCATGATCGAAGGCTCGAAGGCCTTCGCCAAGGAGGTCATGGCCGAGGCCGGCATCCCCACCGCGGCCTCCCGGACCTGCACGACCCCGGCCGAGACCGACGCGGCGCTGGCCGAGTTCGGGCCGCCGTTCGTGGTCAAGGACGACGGGCTCGCCGCGGGCAAGGGCGTGCTGGTCACCGAGGACGCCGCCGCCGCCCGTGCGCACGCCTGGTCGGCGG
This sequence comes from Streptosporangiaceae bacterium, assembly GCA_036495425.1. Lineage (GTDB taxonomy): Bacteria > Actinomycetota > Actinomycetes > Streptosporangiales > Streptosporangiaceae > Bog-532. The sequence continues at coordinate 2,400 of DASXMW010000231.1, forward strand.
CCCGGGTGGTGATCGAGGAGTTCCTGGCCGGGCCCGAGGTCTCGCTGTTCGCGGTCTGCGACGGCCGGACCGCTGTCCCGCTGCTGCCGGCCCAGGATTTCAAGCGGGCCTACGACGGCGACCAGGGGCCGAACACCGGCGGGATGGGCGCCTACGCGCCCCTGCCCTGGGCCCCGGCCGGACTGGCCGCCGAGGTCCTGGCCACGGTCATCCAGCCCGCGGTGGACACCCTGGCCCGGCGGGGCACGCCCTACCGTGGCCTGCTGTACGCGGGCCTGGCCCTGACCGCGGCCGGCATCCGCGTGATCGAGTTCAACGCCCGGTTCGGCGACCCGGAGACCCAGGTGGTGCTGGACCGGCTGGAGACGCCGCTGGCCGGCCTGCTGCACGCGGCGGCCACGGGCGACCTGGCCGGGGCGCTGGGCCCGGACCACCGGGCGGGACTGCGCTGGCGGCCGGGTGCGGCCGTGACCGTGGTGATCGCCGCCGAGGGATACCCGGCCCGGCCCGTCACCGGAGACGTCATCACCGGCCTGGAGCAAGCCAGCCAGGTGCCGGGCGCGTACGTACTGCAGGCCGGCACGGCGCTCGGCGCGGACGGCGAACTTCGTTCCAACGGAGGGCGGGTGCTGAACGTCGTAGGTACCGGAGGCGATATCGCGGCGGCCCGGTCCGCTGCCTACCAGGCGGCGGGCGAGACCGACATGCGTGGCGCCTGGTGGCGCGGTGACATCGCCGCGGCACAGCGTCAGCCCGGGATGGGCCAGCCCGAACGCCAGCCGGGAAGGGAGCACAGGTCATGATCAGCCGGTACACGCTTCCCGCGATGGGGCGGGTCTGGAGCGAGGCGCACAAGTACGAGCTGTGGTGCCGGGTGGAGACGCTGGTGCTGGAGGCCAACGCCCAGGCCGGCACCGTGCCCGCCGACAGCGTGGACCCGGTCCGCGCCGCCGCCCCGCCCACCCCCGAGGCCGTGGCCGAGGTGGAAGCGGTCACCGACCACGACGTGATCGCATTCCTCACCGCCTGGGCCGACAACACCACCCCGCGCAGCGCAGCCGCCTACGTCCACTTCGGCATGACCTCCTCGGACCTGGTCGACACGGCCCTGGCCGTACAGCTCACCGAGGCCACCGACATCCTGCTGGCCAAGGCGGACAACCTGGTCGCGGCGCTGCGGGAGCACGCACTGGCCCACCGGGAGACGCTGCGGCCGGGCCGCACCCACGGGGTGCACGCCGAGCCGGACGTGTGGGGGCACCGGGTGGCGGACTTCGCGTTCGCGGCCGCCCGCGGCCGGGACCGGCTGCGCCGGGCCCGCGAGGCCGTGGCCGTGGGCAAGCTGTCCGGCCCGGTCGGCAACTACTCCAACATCTCACCGGAGATCGAGGCCGAGGTGATGCCCGCCCTCGGCCTGCGGCCCGCGGACGTGGCCACCCAGGTGGTGATGCGGGACGGGATCTCCGAGTGGGTCAGCGCGCTGGCCATCCTGGCCACGGTGTGCGAGGCGGTGGCGCTGGAGATCCGGCACGGGCAGCGCACCGAGGTCCGTGAGCTGGCCGAGCCGTTCGGCCGGGGCCAGAAGGGCTCCTCGGCCATGCCGCACAAGAAGAACCCGATCCGCTCCGAGCGGATCTGCGGCCTGGCCCGGGTGGTGCGCGGCTACGTGACCCCGGTCCTGGAAGGCATCCCGCTGTGGCACGAGCGGGACATCTCGCACTCCAGCGTGGAGCGGGTGGCGCTGCCGGACGCCTCGATCACCGTCGACTACCTGCTGCACCTGACCACCGGCCTGATCGAGGGGCTGGTAGTGGACGCGGACCGGATGCGGGCCAACCTGGACGCCACCCACGGCCTGCTCTACTCGTCGGCCGCGCTGCTCGAACTGGTCGCCTCGGGAATGGCCCGGGAGGACGCCTACACCCTGGTCCAGACGGCGGCCATGGACACCTGGAACACCGGTATCCCGTTCCGGGACACGCTGCGCAAGGAGGCCGCTGCCCGCGGGCAGGCCATCGACGAAGCGCGGCTGGACGAAGCTTGCCGGCCCGAGCGTTACGTGACGCGCCTGGGCCCGGTGTTCGATCGGCTGGAGCGCCTCTCATGACCAGCACCGCCATGACCGCAAATCGTGTCAAGCCGCCGCTCCCCGGCATGCCCGGTGGAATACTGGGCAACGCATTTGCGCGGGGAGCCTGCCGCCCGGCTCCGTATCGGCCGTCGGACGTTTTCCTTACCCACCCCTCGACAGGAGTTGTATCCACATGACGATGGGCACCGAGACCCGTTACCGCGTACGGGGCGGAACGCCCCTGCACGGCACCGTCTTCGTGCAGGGCGCGAAGAACGCCGCACTGAAGATGATCGCGGCGTCGCTGCTCGCCTCCAAGGGCCGGACGGTCCTGCGGAACGTGCCGCCCATTGAGGACGTACGCCGCGCGGTCGAGCTGGCCCAGGCGGTGGGGGCCATCGTCGAGTTCCACGAGTCCGAGCGCACGCTGGTGGTGGACGCCTCCCGGCTGAACAGCCCGGTGCTGCCGGCCGAGATCGCCCGGCGGTTCCGCAGCTCGGTGCTGTTCGTCCCGCCCCTGCTGCACCGGCTCGGCGAGGCCCACATCGAGGGCATCGGCGGCTGCAACCTGGGCAGCCGCAACCTGGACTTCCACTACCGGGGCTTCGCCCGGCTCGGCGCGGTGGTCGACGAGGGCGAGTCGGTCATCCACGTCAAGGCCGGCAGCAACGGCCTGCGCGGCGCGCACCTGTACCTGGACACCCCGTCGCACACCGGCACCGAGAACCTGATCATGGCCGCGTCGATGGCTCCCGGCACCACGATCATCGACAACGCCGCGCTTGAGCCCGAGGTGCTCGACGTGATCGCGTTCCTGACCAAGATGGGCGCGCGGATCAGCGGCGGCGGCACCGGGTTCGTGACCGTGCAGGGCGTGGACGAGCTGACCGCAGTCGAGCACACCGTGATGCCGGACCGGATCGACGCCGGCGTGTTCGCCATGGCCGCCGCGATCACCGGCGGCGAGCTCAACCTGGTCGGCGGATCCCTCGAGCACTTCGGCGTGGTGCGCTGGAAGCTGGAGCAGATGGGGGTGGAGTTCTCCACCCAGGGCGCGGTCCTCCAGGTCCGCCGCGAGCACCCGCTGCGGCCGATCAACGTCATCACCTCGCCGTATCCGGGCTTCGCGACCGACCTGCAGTCGCCGATCATGGCGCTGGCCTGCCTGGCCGAGGGGTCCAGCTACATCCGCGAGACCATCTTCGACGGCCGCTACACGCTGGTGGGCGAGCTCAACAAGATGGGCGCCAAGGTCGAGATGGACAACAACGTGGCCATCGTGCACGGGCCCAGCACGCTGCGGGGCGCCGAGGTCGTCGCGCACGACCTGCGGACCGGCATCGCGCTGATCCTGGCCGGCCTGGCCGCCGAGGGCGAGACCGTGGTCGCGCCCGGCTACCTGATCGACCGCGGGCACGCCTCGATCGCCCAGCGGCTGACCACGCTGGGCGCCGACATCCAGGCCGAGCAGGCCGGCTCCGCCTGACCCGGGACCGGGCCCGCCACCTGTCTGCGGCGCCCGGATGAGCCAGGCCACCACCAGCCGGCCCGGTCTGACCGATTTTGTACGCATCGGGGTGATAAACCGGTTTACGGCTAGCATGATCGTGATTATTTCGGTCTCAAACACCCCTTCACAAATTGAGCTGGATGAGTTACGAAAAGTAGTGACCGTCATACACCCGGGGTGATGAGGTGGCTCGATTGTGCAAAGTCCGGCTGGTGGCTGGTTACCGAATGCGGATGGAGTGAACGTTGAGCACGCACGTCAGCAGCGACCTTACGGCCTGCCTAGGGTTAACGGTCTCCGGGGGAAAAAACCGATGACCGCGCGCAGGCACCTGCCCAGCGAGCTCATCATCGGCGTGGTCGGGCCGTACGACCTGGTCGAGCGGATCATGCTGTCGGGGGCCGCGGCCCGGGACGAGACCCTGGGCGCGAGCCAGGCCGGCCCCAGCGCCCCCGCGGTGCCGCCCGGCGGCAACTCCGCCGCCGGGCCGGTCGGCGCGTTCCGGCCCGAGCCCGCGGGAGCCCGGCCCGACCCGGCCGAGCCGGGGCCGGCCAGTACGCCGCCCGGCGCCCCGGTGTGGTCCCTGGAGGAGAACCGCGGGCTGGCCGGCGGCATGCTGCCCCGGCGGCTGATCGCGGCCGCCTACCGGCGCGAGCGGGAGGCGCCGGAGAAGCTGGCCCGGCTGGGCGCCGCCATCGATGTGTGCCTGTTCGCCAGCCCGGTGCCGTACGAGTACGCCCGCCGGGCCGGGGCCATCTCGGTCCCGTCCACCTACGTCCGGCTGGACGGCGGCGCGCTGTACGCGGCCCTGCTACGGGCCAGCCGGGAGCAGGGTCACGACATCGAGCGGATCAGCATCGACGTGCTGGACCGGCAGGCCATCGACGAGGCCTACGCCGAACTCGGGATCCCGTCCGAGGGCGTGCGGCTGCGGCAGGACCCGGCCAGCCCGGCCGCACTGGCCGCCTTCCACGAGCGGCTCTGGCGCATGGGCGAGACCTCGGTCGCCCTGACCTGCATGGACTCGGTGAGCCGGCGGCTGGCCCGGGCCGGGGTCCCGGTCATCAGCATCCGCCCGACCGACGCGGCGATCCGGATGGCGGTGTGGAACGCGGTGCTACTCGGCGGCCACCACCGGCTGGAGGCCGCCCAGCTGGCCGTGGTCGTGGTCGAGGTTCCCCGGCTGCGTGAGGGCGCCCGCCGGGCGCTGTCCCGGTATTCACGCGACGAGCTGCGGCTGACCGTGCACCGCTTCCTGACCACCGAGGCCCAGCGAATCCAGGCCATGGTCGGCCAGGCTGACGACCATTCGTTCGTGATCGCGGCCACGCGCGGATCCCTGGCCAGCGTGACCAGCGAGTTCACCGAGCTGCCGTTCGAGGAGCGGGCCCGGGCCGAACTCGGCGTCACCATCGAGGTCGGGGTGGGGATGGGCCGTACCGCCCAGGAGGCGGAGACGCTGGCCCGGACCGCCCTGGCCCGGTCCCGGTCCACCGCGACCGGATCGGCGGTGGCGTCCCGCGACGGCCAGCCGCTGGTCCCGCCGCCGCGGCGGGCCACCCCGGCGCTGCGGACCGCGCCGTCCCGGGGTGTGGAGACCCTGGCCCGGCTGGCCGAGCGGCTGGAGGGCTCGGAGACCGCGCTGGTCGTGGACGCCGAGACGGCCGGGCGCCTGCTCGGCGTGACCTCACGGACCGCCCGGCGGCTACTCCGGGGCCTGGTCGACGAGGGCCTGGCCTGGCCGCTACCCCCCAGCCGGGCCGCCCAGCCCGGCCGGCCGCGCCAGTTCTACCGGCTGATCACCGAGAAGCTCGAGGAACTGGAGCCCACCCGTACCCCCTGACCGCCCGGCCGCCGGGCCGGCGGGTCAGGGGCGGTGCGGGAAGGCGCGGACCACGGACAGGAAGAGGTCGTTGGCTTCGGGCTCGCCCACCGAGACGCGGGCGCCCTCGCCGCCGAAGGCCCGGACGCTGACCCCGGCCGCGGTGCAGGCGGCCGCGAAGTCCGCGGTCCGCTCGCCCAGCCGCAGCCAGACGAAGTTGGCCTCGGTCGGCGGCACCGTCCAGCCGTCGGCCAGCAGGTCCTCGCGCACCCGGGTGCGCTCCTTGACCGTGGCCTCGACCCGCTCCAGCAGTTCGTCCTCGGCCGCCAGCGACGCGACCGCCGCCGCCTGGGCCAGGCTGTTGACCGAGAACGTCAGCATGGTCTTGCGCACGGCCTGGGCCACCGCCGGGTGCCCGATCACGAACCCGACCCGCAGCCCGGCCAGCCCGTAGGCCTTGGAGAAGGTGCGCAGCACGGCCACGTTGGGCCGGTCCCGGTACAGGTCCAGCCCGTCGGGCACCGACTCGTCCCGGATGTATTCGCGGTAGGCCTCGTCCAGCACGACCAGGCAGTCGCCCGGGACCCGGTCCAGGAAGCGGGCCAGCTCGCTGGCGCCGACCACGGTGCCAGTGGGGTTGTTCGGGTTGCAGACGAAGATCAGCCGGGTGTGCGGGGTGATGGCGTCGGCCATCGCGTCCAGGTCGTGCGTCTCGTCCCGCAGCGGGACCTGGACCGAGGCCGCCCCGGTCAGCGCGGTCAGCCCCGGGTAGGCCTCGAACGACCGCCAGGCGTAGAGGACCTCGGCGCCCGGCTCGGCGGCCGCGGTCAGCAGTTGCTGGGCCACCCCGACCGAGCCGCAGCCCAGCGCCACATGGTCCAGGGGCACGCCGAAGCGCTGGGCGATCGCCGCGGTCAGCAGCTCCGCCCCGTTGTCCGGGTACCGGTTGATCCCCAGCGCGGCCTCGGTGATGACCTTGGCCACCGAGGGCAGCGGGCCGAACGGGCACTCGTTGGACGACAGCTTGAACGATCGGCCGCCCACGGCCTGGACGGTCGCCCCCGGCTTGTACGCGGGCATGTCGTCGAGGATGCGGCGGAACCGCGGCGCTTCACTCACCAGCCCAGTCTCGCACGCCCGGCCCAGTGCGCGACCCGGCCTCAGTGCAGCGTCTTGGCCGCGTGCGCGTAGGCCTGCGCGGCCAGGGTGGCGACCACGTTGGCCGAGGCACCCGGGCCCACGATCGTGACCGCGCCGACGAAGTCGCTGCCCCGGTAGACCACCGACCACACGTTGATGCTCTCCGCCCCGCTGGCCTCGATGTTCATGGCCCGGGCGGCCTGGCCGAGGTTGTGCACGGACTTTTCGCTCACGGTGTAGCTGAACGTTTTGCCCTTGGTGGTGGCGGTGTAGCGGGTGCAGTTGGCCGGGACCTGGTTGCGCATGGCCAGCGTCGCGGTGGCCGCCGACGGGGCCAGCAGCACCTCGGAGACGCCGTTGTCGCCGACCTTGAACGTGGAGACGGTCGCCGGGACCTTGGCGAACGACGGCGAGTTGAAGCCGGTCACGGTGGTCTTCGCGCACTCGGCAGGCTTGACCGCGACGCCGTTGAGCGAGTTCTTGGTCGCCTTGACCTCGGCCAGCGAGCCGTACGCCCCGGACTCCACCGGCTGGGCCGGTGACTGGCCGTTGATCTTGGTCAGCAGGGCCTCGCGCAACTGGTTCGCGGTGTAACTGGCGGCCGCGGCGGACGGGGTGCTGGTGGCGTGCCCACTGGCCGGCTGCGCGGCGTGCGGCGACGCCGAACCGCCCGCGGAGCAGCCGGTGACGGCCAGGGCCGCGAGGGCGGGTGCGGCGGCGAGCGCGGGCAGACGTGACCAACGAAGCTGCAACATGAGGGATTGCCTTTCTCACGCTATGAGACGTCATGATTCCGGAGCGTGAGCCTACCGTACCCAAAGTGATCGAAGGGCGTCGTTGTGTGAAAGACCTGTGGCCGACGGTCACCGCACGACGATGGTGACCCACAGCGCCTGCACCAGCTGGCACTGCGCCCCGACCGGCGCTCCGCCGTTCCGGCTGGTGTAGGCCATCTCTCCGGCGACCCCGGTGGTTGGGCTGGCCGGTGTCTGGGCCGAACGGCACGGCAGCCGCACCACGGTGAGGGTGGCCACACCGGGCCGGACAGCCGCGTAGGTGGCGGCGGGCGACCGGACCGCCTGGCCCGGCCGGCCCGGGGCCGGGGCCAGCGCGGTCCCGGTCAGATGGGGCGGCTTCGAGCCCGCCATCAGCGACAGCGTGCCGGCCGAGGACACCTGCACGGTCTGGCCGGTGCGGACGCAGTACCGCTGGCCGTTGCTGGTCTGGGTGATGAGCAGCGTCGTCCCGGTCGACCCGGCCGGCCAGGCCGCACATCCGGGCCCGGATGTGCCGCCACCCGGCACCGGGCTGGCCGTCCCATCCGGCTCATTCGATGGTGATGGCGACCCATCGGCCACCGTGGGCCCGGGCCCGGGACTGGACGCCGAGCCGGACGGCGGGACGGTGCCCGCTCCCACGGCGCCGCCCGCCGAGGCCCCGGACGGGGACCCGGACCCGCACCCGGTCAGCACCACGCCGGTCAGCAGCGCGCCGACCGCCGTGGCCGCGTACAGCTTCACGCCGCCATCGTCGCGCGCGGGACCCGCCATGACACTCCTCTCCGAGCAATAGCCGGGAGTTGGACGTCGCGGCGTCATCTCCGGTTCCGTTTTGCTCTCTATCCGTGCCGAGGGCGGTATGAGGATCGGGTAAGCATCACGTGAGGACCGTGTGAGGGCCGGGCGCCCCCGAGCCCTGTTTCACCTACTTCCGGCGGGTGATATGAAGGCCAGGTCAGACTAGAAGTGGGAGAGGGCGCGAATTCGTGGCCATGCGCAAGGCGGTGGATGTTCTCGAGGGGGGTCCGGACCTCCCTGAGGGCTTCTGGTATTCGGTGAAACGCCGGCTACTGGGCCCGCCGCTCGTGAACGAGCAGCTCGGTGAGCAGCGGCTGTCCAAGCCGCTGGCCCTGGGGGTGCTCTCACCGGACGGGATCTCCTCGTCGGCCTACGGCACCGAGGAAATCCTGATCGAACTGCTGCCCGTCTTCGGGCTGGCCGCGTTCACCCTGATCCTGCCCATGACGCTGGTGATCCTGTTCGTCATGACGCTGGTGGTGCTGTCGTACCGCGAAGTGGTCATGGTCTACATCAGACCCGGCGGTTCGTACGTGGTGGCCCGGCAGAACTTCGGGCCGAGAGTGGCGCAGGTCTGCGCGGTGGCGCTGCTGATCGACTACATCGTCACGGTCGCGGTGCAGACCGCGGCGGGCACGGCGGCCATCGCGTCCGCGTTCCCGGTCCTCGGGCCCTACGAGCGTGAGCTCACCATCGGGATCGTCCTGCTGTTGGCCTTCGGCAACCTGCGCGGGATCAAGGAAGCCGGCCGGCTGTTCGCCGTCCCGACCTACCTCTTCTCCGGGGCGGTCATCCTGATGATCGTCGTCGGGCTGATCCGGGAACTGTTCTTCCACCTGCCCATGTACGACGCGGCGGCCCTGCCCGACTCGATCAAGGTGCACCACACGTCGAATCTGGTCCTCGGGGTCCTGATCCTCACCTACCTGCGCGCCTTCGCCAACGGCGGCGCCTCGCTGACCGGTATCGAGGCGGTGTCGGACGCGGTGGGCGGCTTCCGGCCGCCGGAGGGCCGCAACGCCCGGCAGGTACTGGTCACCGAGGGCGTGATCCTCGGCGTCCTGGTGGCCGGCATCTCCTGGCTGGCGCACGTCATCCACGCCACCCCGCGGATCACCGGCTACCCCACCGTGCTGGCGCAGGAGGCGGACAAGGTCTTCGGCCACACGTTCGTCGGCCAGATCCTGTTCTACCTGGTGCAGGCGGCCACCGCGCTGATCCTGTACACCGGGGCCAACACCAGCTTCAACGGGTTCCCGTTCCTGGCCAGCTACGTGGCCGGGGACGCCTTCCTGCCCCGCTGGCTGCTCAAGCGCGGGCACCGGCTGGTGTTCTCCAACGCCATCATCCTGCTGACCATCGCCTCGGTGGCGCTGATCGTCATCCGCGGTGCGAACGTCAACAACCTGGTGCCGCTGTACGCCATCGGCGTGTTCACCGCGTTCGCCATGGCCGGCTTCGGCATGGCCCGCTACCACTCGCGCCGCCGGGAACGCGGCTGGCGCCACCGGCTTGTGATCAACTTCTCGGCGGGCCTCCTCACCGCCATCGTCGCGCTGATCTTCGCGGTGGTGAAGTTCACCGAGGGCGCCTGGATCGTGGTGGTGCTGTTTGTCATCGGCGTCCCGGCCCTGATCCGGCTGAACCGCGAGTACAGCATGGAGTCGGAGGTGCTGGCCGCCATCACCGGGGCCCAGCCCCCGCCGCCCCCGCACTACACGCGCCGGACCGTGTTCGTGTTCGTGGACAGCTTCGACCTGGCCACGCTGGCCGCGCTGCGGTACGCGCGCAGCCTGCGGCCCACCTCGCTGCGCGCGGTGCACTTCGTCATCGACAGCGCGCGGGCGGAGAAGCTGCGTGAGGAATGGACCCGGGCCAACCGCGGCGTGGTGCTCGACTTCATCGACGTTCCCGACCGGCGGCTGACCCGCGCGGCCGCGGAACTGGTCGGCCACGAGGTCGAGGACCCCGGCATGCACGTCACCGTCATCCTGCCCCGGCGCAGCTACTCGGCCTGGTTCGGCCGGCTGCTGCACGACCGCACCGCGGACAAGATCGCCGCCGTGGTCAGCCGCATCCCGCGCTCCGCGGCCACGATCGTGCCCTACGACGTGCAGAGCCGGGTCCGTGTGCTGCAGGAGCGGCACGCGGCGGCGGGCGGCCCGCAGCTTCCGCCGCCCGGGAGCGTCGCCGACGGGACCACCGCAACGTCGGGTGTCACGGGAATCACCTCGGGCACCCCGGCCGGCCCGGACCGGCCGGAAGGGAACGGCGCCCACCCCGGCGGCCCGCGGCGGCCCGACCGCCGCGAGCGACCCGAGCGACCCGAGAAGGCCGAGCGGCCCGGGCAGCCCGGGCGGCCTGAGCAGCCCGCGAAGGCAACACCGCCGGAACCGGCCCAGCCGCGGCCGGAGCAGGCCGAGCAGCCGGACCCGAGCGGCGCGGCCGCGGCGGCGGCCGGGCAGGAATCCCCGTCAGAGCAGGAGATGAGGTCAGTGCGCAAGCTTCGCGATCTGATCAAGGGCCGCGATGAGGCGGACGCCCACACCGGCGGCAAGGCGGCGGCCTACGACCGGCCCAAGCCGCCGTCCGGGGTCAAGCCGATCGGCTCGCTGGCCGAGCCGGGCAAGACCAGCATCGAGGGCCGGGTCCGGGCCCTGGAGATCCGCCCGGTCGAGCAGAACTCGGTGCTGGCGCTCGAGATCACGGACTCGTCCGGCGATTTGACCGCGCTCTTCTACGGCCGGTCGCACATCGCGGGCGTGATCTGCGGCTCGCTGGTGCGGCTGCGCGGCCCGGTCGGGTTCAAGGACGGGCACCCGATCATGATCAACCCGGCCTACGAGCTGGTGGGGTCGCCGGAGCCCGAGTCGTAGCCGGACCGCGGCTGACCGCGGCCGGGCATAGCGGACCACGGAACCTCACGCCTCCTGGGGCACCAGCTCGTACAGCGGGTTGGTCATCACGGGCCGGTCGCCCTTGAGTCCGATCGTGCCCTGCAGCCGCAGGGTGCTGCCGCAGATCACGCCGGGGATCTGCTTGCGGCCGTAGAACAGCGCGGTCACCGTGCTGGTCCCGTCGAAGACGTCGACCGCGAGCACCGAGTTCCGCTCGACCGGCCGGATGGCCAGCGAGACGACCCGCCCCTCGACCGTGGCCTTGCCGGGGCGGATCGCGGTGGCCACCGCGGCCCGCGGTTTTTTCTCGCCGTCGCGGGCCCCGTCCGGCTGGACCGGTGCGTCGGCAGGGGGGGTGCCGTTGACCGGCCCGGCCTGGTCGTCCTGGCGCGCCTCCAGCACCCGGACCCGGCTCTCCACGTCGAACGGGATGATGGTGGCGGCCGCGTTCGGGATCCGGCTCACCGCGGCGGCGATCTTGTCCGCGGTCCGGTCGTGCAGCAGCCGCCCGATGAGCGGGGAGAACCCGCGGCGCGGCAGCACCACGGTGACCTGGGTGCCGGGCTGCCCGGTCTCCCGCCGCACCAGTTCCTGGGCCGCTGCGGTCAGCCGCCGATCCGGGGTGTCGATCATCTCGAACGGGACGTCCTGGCCGAACCGGACCCAGCGCTCACGCAGCCCGTTGGCCCTGCTGGTGTCGACGACGAAGTGCACCGCCCGCAGCGAGCTTGGCCGCAGGCTGCGCGCGTAGCGCAGCGCGGCCAGCGTGGCCAGATCGATGTTGTCCACCAGCACCAGCACCACCCGGCGGGTGTAGTTGGGCGGGCGGGGGGTGATCCCGGCCGCGCGGCGGTCCCCGATGTTCTCCAGCACCTGGTCCTCGGCCCGGTACTCCCGGTTCAGCCGGATCAGCACGAAGACCAGGATCGGTCCGACCACCACCACCAGCCAGGCACCCTCGGTGAACTTCACCACCGCGAAGATCAGCACCACGATCGCGGTCAGCACCCCGGCCGAGAAGTTGATGACCAGCTTCCGGCGCCAGCCGCGTTCCTTGCGGCGCAGGTGGTAGCGGGACATGCCGAACCCGGCCATCGAGAACCCGGTGAACACACCGATCGCGTAGAACGGCACCAGGCCGTTGACGTTGGCCCCGACCGCGACGATGAGCGCCAGCGACACCACCGTCAGCACGATGATGCCGTTGGAGAACACCAGCCGGTGCCCGCGCTTGGTCAGCCAGCGGGGCAGGAAGGCGTCCTGGGCCACGAAGCTGGCCAGGAACGGGAATCCGTTGAAGCTGGTGTTGCCCCCGGTGAACAGGATCAGGGCGGTGGCGAACTGGACGACGTAGAATCCGATCCGGCCCGGGCCACCGCCGAAGATCATGCTCGCTTCCTGGGAGATGACGGTCGGCGTCCCGCTGGTGAAGGGCGTGGCGTGGGTGATGTGAGCCAGCCAGGAGATGCCGCCGACCAGGAAGGCCAGAATGACCCCCTGGGTGACCAGGACCTGGCGGGCGTTGCGCCCCTCCGGCGGCCGCAACGCGCTGACCGCGTTGGACACCGCCTCGATGCCGGTCAGCGAGGATCCGCCGTTGGCGAAGGCCCGCAGCAGGGTGAGGACGAGGGCGAACGAGATCAGCAGCGACGCCTGGTGGCTGGTGGTGTAGTACGAGCCGTGCAGGGTCGCCGGGTCGACGGCCGGCAGCCGGCCGAACACCTCCCGGCCCAGCCCGATGACGATCATGAGGATGACCGCACCGGAGAACAGGTAGGTGGGGAGGGCGAAGGCCCGGCCCGCCTCCCTGATGCCGCGCAGGTTGCCGTAGCACATGATCAGGATGGCCAGCACCGAGATCAGGGTCAGCATCTCCGACGTGCTGATGAAGTGCAGCGTGCCCAGGGCCGGGAAGGCGGAGACGATGGCCGCCGCCCCGGCCGCGGTCTGCACCGCCACCGTGACCGTGTAGTCGATCAGCAGCGCCACCGCGGCGATCTGGGCCACCCGGGGCCCGAAGTTGTCCCGGGCCACCACGTACGAGCCGCCGGTCCTGGTGTAGACCATGACGACCTCGCGGTAGGACAGCACGACCAGGGCCAGAACCAGCAGCACCACCCCGGTGATCGGCAGCAGCACCGAGAACGCGGCCAGCCCCAGGCCACGTTGCAGCAGCTCGATGAGGATCTCCTCGGTGCCGTAGGCCGAGGAGGAGATCCCGTCCGGAGACAGCACGCCCAGGGCCAGCGGCTTGGACAGCCGCTCCTCGCCGAGCTGGTCGTTGACCAGCGGGGGCCCGAGGAACCGCCGCTTCAGCGAGTACGAGAACGTCTCCGGGACGTCGTCACCCCGGCTGAGCAACCCAGCCGCCCTGCGGACCGCCACGTGTTGCCGCCTCCAGTCATCCGGTTACCTGGTCGCATTTGCGCAGTTCAAAGGCTAGGTACTGGTCCTCGCGATATCCGCTAGCGCGACGTCAAGACTGGCGGCGGCGGCGTTAAGGCCTTATCAAGATCATTAATTTCGGCAGCCGGCGGCGTTCGAATGAGGTCACGATGACTCGACGTAAGGGCTACGGAACGGTCCCGGCGCCGTACGCGCTGCCGACCGCCTTCGCCGCCTTGTTCCTGCTGGGCGCGGTGGCCGCGGGCGCGGGCGGCCGGCTGCCCGGCCTCGGCGTGCTGGTCGCCACCACGGTGATCGTGGGCGGGACCGCGTTCCTGGCTGAGCCGCTGGCCGCGCTCCCGCTGGGGGTCATCGGCTGGCTGACCGTGATCGGCTTCTCCCGCCCGCCCTGGGCCGATCTGCGGCCGGCCGGCACCCTGTCCGCCGACGCCGCGATCACGCTGGCCGCCACCGTGACCGGGTCCGCTGCCGCGGGGACGGTGTTCCGGTTGCTGTCCAGGTCGTTCACACTGGAAGACGTGGATGACAGCGTGACCGGGCCGCCGGGCGACGCCAGGGCCGCGGCCCGGCCAGGCCGGCTGGCGGGCTGGCGGCAGCGCGCGGCCTGGACCGGTGCGATCAACACCCGGCGCCGGCTGGCCGCGGTGGCCCTGGCCCTGATCGGCCTGCCCCTGCTGACCATGCTGCTCGTCGCCAGCCAGGACCACCTGAACTTCGCCGACGACCTGCTGGTGTTCCTGCTGGCCGTGGTCACGGTCACGGTGATCGGCGGGTTCTGGCCCGCGGTGCTGGCCGCCGTCGCGGCCTGCCTGCTGCTCAACTGGTACCTGACCCCGCCGCTGCACACGTTCACCATCGGCGAGCCACGCAACCTGCTGGCCCTGCTGCTGTTCGTGACCGTGGCCGTGGCGGTCAGCAGCGTGGTGCACCTGGCCGCCCGGCTGGCCGTGCAGGCCGGGGTGAGCCGGGAGGAGACCGCGTCCCTGCTCGACCTGGCCCGCACCGTCCTGGGTGGCGCCGACACCCCGACCGCGGTCCTGGACCATCTGACCAGCACCCTGGGCGGCTACGCCGAGCTGCAGGAGCTCACCGCGGGCCGCTGGGTGCGGGTGGCGGTCAGCGGCCGGCCCGGCACCGGGACCGTGGCCGCCAGCGAGGGCACCCGGATCCACCCCCGGGCCGGCCTGGCCCTGCTGACCAGCGGCCAGACCAGCCCGGCCACCACCGCCCAGCTGGCCGGGTTCGGGGCCCAGGTGGCCGCGGCCCTGGACCGGGAGCGGCTGCGCGTGCAGGCTTCCCAGGCCGAGGCGCTGGCCGAGGGCAACCGGATCCGGACCGCCCTGCTGGCCGCGGTCAGCCACGACCTGCGCACCCCGCTGGCCTCGATCAAGGCCAGCGTCAGCAGCCTGCGCCAGACCGACGTGGAGTGGAGCCCGGCCGACCAGGCCGACCTGCTGGCCACCATCGAGCAGAACGCCGACCGGCTCGACGCCCTGATCGGGAACCTGCTCGACCTGAGCCGGCTGCACACCGGATCGCTGGACCCGTTCCTGCGCCCGACCGCGATCGAGGAGGTGGCCCCGGTCGCCCTGCGCGGGCTGGACGGCCCCAATGACGCACAGGGCCAGCTGGAGATCGTGGTGCCGGAGGGCGTGCCGCTGGTGCGGGCCGACCCGGGCCTGCTGGAGCGGGTGCTGGCCAACATCTTCTCCAACGCGCTGCGGCACTCGCCGCCGAACCAGCCGCCGGTCCTGCGGGCCCGGCCGGACGGCGAGACCGTGCTGCTGGAGGTGGTCGACCACGGGCCGGGCGTGCCCGACGACCAGCTCAAGCGGCAGATCTTCGAACCCTTCCAGCGCTTCGACGACCGGAACGCCGGCGTCGGCCTCGGGCTGGCCGTGGCCAAGGGGTTCGCCGAGGCCATGGGGGGCGGCATCGTGGCCGCCGACACCCCGGGCGGCGGGCTCACGATCCGGGTCACCCTGCCGGTGGCGCACAGCGAGGACCGCTCGGTGCTCGGAGCCGGGCAGTGACCCGGGTCCTGGTCATCGACGACGAACCATCCATCCTGCGGGCGCTGCGGATCAACCTCAGCGCCCGGCAGTACGAGGTCAGCACGGCCGCCGACGGCACCTCGGGGCTGGCCGCGGTGGCCCGGGACCGGCCGGACGTGCTGATCCTGGACCTCGGCCTGCCCGACATGGAAGGCACCGAGGTGATCAGCGGCGTCCGCGGCTGGACCTCGATCCCGATCATCGTGCTCTCGGTCTGGGGCCAGGAGAGCATGAAGGTCGCCGCGCTGGACGCCGGCGCCGATGACTACGTGACCAAGCCGTTCGGCATGGACGAGCTGCTGGCCCGGCTGCGGGCCGCGGTCCGGCGGTCGGCCCCGGCCCCGGACGAGCCGGTGGTGGCCACCGGCCACTTCACCGTGGACCTGGCGGCCAAGCGGGTCACCCGGCCCGGCCAGGGCGACGTCCGGCTCACCCCGACCGAGTGGCAGCTGCTGGAGATCCTGGTCCGCAACCGGGGGCGCCTGGTCACCCAGCGCCAGCTGCTCCAGGAGGTCTGGGGCCCGGCCTACGAGACCGAGAGCAACTACCTGCGCGTCTACCTGGCCCAGCTCCGCCGCAAGCTGGAGCCGGAGCCGTCGCAGCCCCGGTACCTGCTGACCGAGCCGGGCATGGGCTACCGCTTCCAGGTCTGATGCCGGGCCCGGGCGGCTCAGGTCAGTTTGGCCGCCTGCTCCTGGTAGGGCGGGACGAGCTGGCCGAACCGGGCCTGGACGTCGCCGCCGGGCTCGCGGCCGGCCAGGTAGGCGGCCAGGTCCTCGGCGTGCAGCTGCCAGCCGACCCCGTAGAAGGCCACCTTGTCCAGGGGTATCCCCCGGACCTCGATGACCAGGACGGTCTGGTCGCCGTCGGCGGTCAGCGTGGCTTCCAGGATCTCGTCGAACGGCGGGACGCCGTTGCCCGCGCGCCAGGACTCGTCCGTTTCCCTGGTCGTCACCTGCAGCCGCCGCGGGGGTTCGCAGGCTTCCACCCGCCCGGCGGCGTCGATGCCGGCGCCCTCGACGTGCAGCCGGAACTCCCCGTCCGGACGCAGGTCGCCCTCGACCCGGCCGTACCAGCGGGCCAGCCGGTCCGGGTCGGTGATCGCGGCCCACAGGTCGTCGATGCCGGTGTCGTAGCGGTCCCTGATCTGCACGACGCCCTTACCGTCGGCGGCCCGCAGGCTCCCCAGGATGCGGTGGCTGGTCATGTGGCGCTCCTTTGCTCGCGTTTTCCCCGCGCGATCTCGGTGTGCAGGGCGTCCAGACGTTGTTCCCACAGCGCCCGGTACCGGCCGAGCCAGTCGTCCACCTCGGCCAGCGGCTGGGGCCGCAGGCTGTACACCCGTCGCTGCGCGTCCTGGCGGACCTCGACCAGGCCGGCCTCCCGCAGCACCCGCAGGTGCCGCGACACCCCCGGGCGGGCGATCGGCAGCATCCCGGCCAGTTCCCCGGCCGTGGCCGGGCCATGGGCCAGCGTGTCCAGCATCGTCCGCCGGCTCTCGTCGGCCAGCGCCCGCAGCACCGTTTCCATGGCTCTAATGTACCCATTCAGTTACGTAACAGTCAAGGTACATAAGACACCTGGCGAGACGGCGGCATTGCGCACCGGCTCATTACTGGTTAGTAAGGAGTTGGGGGTCGCGACCGGACCGGAGCCGAGGAGGCCCGCGTGAGCACCTACGACCGTTACACCACACCCGTCGCGCCCGGGACGTGGGACGTCCCGGCCGCCGGGCACACCCGGTTCAGCTGGGAGTACGACGACGGCCGGGACCGGCTGCTCAGCCTGTACCAGCGCGGCAAGGACAAGCAGTGGGACGCGGCCAAGCGGATCGACTGGTCGCTGCCGGTGGACCCGACCAACGTCATGGGCCTGTCCGACGAGCTGAACCCCATCTACGGGTCGGCCCAGTGGGAGAAGCTGTCCGAGGCCGAGCGGGACGAGCTGTCCCACCACCTGTCGTCCTGGCTGTTCAGCCAGTTCCTGCACGGCGAGCAGGGCGCGCTGACGGTGGCCGCGCGGATCGTGGAGTCGGTGCCGGACATGGACTCCAAGTTCTACGCCGCGACCCAGACCATGGACGAGGCCCGGCACGTCGAGCTGTTCTCCCGGTTCATGCGGGAGAAGATCGACCTGTACTACCCGATCAACGACGACCTGGCCAAGCTGCTGGGTGACGCGCTGACCGACTCCCGCTGGGACTTCCCCTACCTGGGCATGCAGGTGCTGATCGAGGGCCTGGCCCTGGCCGCGTTCGGCGTGCACCGCGACGTGGCCACCAACCCGCTGGTCAAGCAGCTGCTGGCCTACGTCATGCAGGACGAGGCCCGGCACGTGGCCTTCGGCCGGCTGGCCCTGCGCGACTACTACGCCGAGCTCACCTCGGCCGAGCGGGCCGACCGCGAGGAGTTCGTGGTCGAGGGCTGCTACCTGATGCGCAACCGCTTCCGGTCCCAGGAGGTCTGGGAGCGGATGGGTTTCGACGTCGACGAGTGCCTGGAGTTCACCGAGAACTCCCCGGTCCAGCAGATGTTCCGCACGCTGCTGTTCAGCCGCATCGTGCCCTGCGTCAAGGACATCGGCCTGTGGGGTCCCAAGGTGCAGCACGCCTACGCCGACCTCGGCGTCCTCGACGCGGCCAAGTCCGACCTGGACGCCCTGATGCGCGACGACGAGGAGATCGCCGAGCGCATGGACGCCGAGCAGGCCACCGAGTTCGCGGCCCGCGCCGAAGAGGTCAGCGCCGCCATCACCGAAGGCGCCGCCGAGTAGCCCGCCCGCGCCGAGGCGCCCGGGCCGAGGCGCCGCGGCTACCAGCGGGGCTGCCGGGCGAACCGGGGCCGCCACACGGCCCGGTACAGCACCCGCGCGGGCGGCGGCAGCGTGCCCGCCGTCGCCCGGGCCGGCCCGGGCTCGGCCCCGTCCAGCATCCAGGCGAACATCTCCGGGGCCTGCCGCAGGTTGCGCAGGCCGATCCGGCGTCCCACCCGCCGCCACTCGGCCGCGGTCAGCGCGGTCCCGATGAGCGGCAGCGCGTCCCGCTCCTCGTGGGCCAGGTGCCCGTGCAGGGCCATGGTCAGCACGTCCACGGTGTCCCCGAGCCTCCCGCCGCCGGAGTCGTGGCCGGCCATGGCCTGATCCACCGCGGCCAGCAGCGGGTCGATCTGCTGGTGCTCGGCTTCCATGGCTTCCAGCACCGACCGGGCCGCGTCGCTGCCGTCCAGCCGCTCCCGCAGCAGCGGCCAGATCAGCTCGTCCTCGGCCGTGTGGTGGATGTGCAGCTGCCGCTGGAACACCTCCCAGCCGTGCCGCACGGCCTGCTGCCGGGCCGGGTCCCCCCGCCCGGCGCCCCCCTGCTGGGCCGCGGCCGCGTGGGCCAGCCCGGTCAGGTCCCGCCGCAGCGCCTCGTGCGCGGCCAGCATGACGGTCAGGTCGGCGTCTCCGGTCCCGTGCCGGGCCGCGTCGGCCCCGGCCAGCTTGTTGATGGTCACAGCATCCCCTGTACGTGTCGCGGACGCCGGGCCCCGCGCCCGGTCCTCATCCCTGAAGACGGGACAGCCCGGCCCGATGTAACACCGGGCCGGGCTGTCCTGCTGGCGGGAGTGCTGGCTGACCCTGAGCTCAGGCCTTGGCCTGCATGCCACTGCGGGCCGGATTCCCCTGGTCGGCGGCCTTGGGGTCCTTCTGGCCGGCCTTGGCCCGGACACCCTGCTCGATCTTGTCGCCCAGGTTCTTGTCCACGTTGTGCCAGTACTCGAAGGCGCGCACCAGCACCGGCTCGGTCACCCCGTTGAGCAGGTGGCCGACCACGTTGTCGACCAGGCGGTCGCGGGCGGCGTCGTCCAGCACCTCACGGACCATGGTGCCGGCCTGGCCCCAGTCGTCGTCCTGCTCGCGCAGGGTGTACGCGGTCCGGACCATCTCGCCGTCGGAGTACCAGCCCACCACCGGGTTGTGCTCGGTGTCGGCGGCCGGGCCGCCTTTGGAGTTGGGCGCGTACACCGGGTCGGACACGTTCCGGATCCGCATGGGGCCGTCCTTGCTGTAGCTGTGGACGGGCACCCGGGGCGAGTTGACCGGGATCTGCTTGTAGTTCACGCCGAGCCGGGCCCGGTGCGCGTCGGAGTAGGAGAAGCCACGGGCCAGCAGCATCTTGTCCGGCGACAGGGCGATGCCCGGCACCAGGTTGTTGGGCTCGAACGCGGCCTGCTCGATCTCGGTGTGGTAGTCGGTGACGTTGCGGTCCAGGGTCATCGTGCCCACGTCGAGCAGCGGGTAGTCGCTGTGCGGCCAGACCTTGGTCAGGTCGAACGGGTTGAACCGGTAGGTCTTGGCGTCCTCGAACGGCATGATCTGGACCTTGAGCGTCCAGGACGGGTGGTCCCCGCTCTCGATGTGCTCGTACAGGTCCCGCTGGTGGTAGTCGGTGTCGGCCGAGGCCATCTGGTCGGCCTCGTCCTGGGTGAAGAACTCGATGCCCTGGTTGGTCTTGAAGTGGTACTTGACCCAGTACCGCTCCCCGGCCCGGTTGACCCACATGTAGGTGTGGGAGGTGTAGCCGTTCATGTGCCGCCAGGTGCGCGGGATGCCGCGGTCACCCATCAGCCAGGTCACCTGGTGGGCCGACTCCGGCGACAGGGTCCAGAAGTCCCACTGCATGTCGTGGTCGCGCAGGTTGTTGTCGGCGCGGCGCTTCTGGGACCGGATGAAGTGCTGGAACTTCATCGGGTCGCGGACGAAGAAGACCGGGGTGTTGTTCCCGACCATGTCGTAGTTGCCGTCGGTCGTGTAGAACTTGACCGAAAAGCCGCGCGGGTCGCGCCAGGTGTCGGGGCTGCCCCGCTCCCCGGCCACGGTCGAGAACCGGATCACCAGGTCGGTGCGCACGCCCGGCTGGAACAGCGCCGCCTTGGTGTACTGGCTGACGTCGCCGGTGGTCTCGAAGTGGCCGAACGCGCCGCCGCCCTTGGCGTGCGGCTGCCGCTCCGGGATCCGCTCCCGGTTGAAGTTGGCCATCTGCTCGATCAGGTAATGGTCCTGGAGCAGGATCGGACCGTCCGGGCCCACCGACAGCGAATGTTCGTCGCTCTCGACCGGGGCCCCGGCATCGGTGGTGGTCGGGTGAACCTGATCCTGAGTCACTGCTGCTTTCCTCCTCCTGATGCGGCTTCCTCGGCGACAGCTGAGCCCTACCCCTGAAGGCAAATAATTAAAGCAATTGATATATATCGAAGGTTGATTCACTAAGTCATGGCCAGATCCCCGGCTCGTCACCGGGTGTCGGCCGGGAGCTTCCCGGCCAGCCCGGCTTGTAACAGGCCGCCGGCGTCAACACGTCCACCCCCGGCCCGGCCCGGCGCCGATCTCAGTCTGAGCCTGACCTCGGCTCGACCCGGAATCGGAGGTAACAGGCCCGGCATGCGGGTACGGAAGCCATTGTGAGCCGACCCCTGTCCCGCCTGTTCTCCCGTGGTCATGCCGTCCCGCAGCCGGCCGAGGAGACCCCCCGCCGCCGGTTCTCGATCCCCCGGCCGGTCGACGTGGCCGAGCGCATCGAACGCGCGCCCGCCCTGGACGGGGCGGTCCGATCGCTGTCCGACGGCGTGGTCCGCGCGCTGCCGGCCGGGGCGCGGGCCGACACCCTGCACGGCGTGCCGTTCGGCCAGCCGGCCCACCCGGCCCTGGTCCGGCTGCCGCTGGGCTGCTGGACCTCGGCCGCCCTGCTCGACCTGTTCCCGGGCACCGAGCGGGCCGCCAGCACGCTGATCGCGGCCGGGATCGCCAGCTCGCTGCCGGCCACCGCCACCGGGCTGGCCGACTGGTCCGCGCTGCACCGGCACCAGCAGCGGGTCGGGCTGGTGCACGCCGCCTCCGGCGCCTGCGCCGCCACCTTGTTCTCCGCCTCGCTGATCGCCCGGGTCACCGGGTTCGTCAAAGCCGGCAAGGTGCTGTCCGCGGGCGGCCTGACCGCGGCCACGGTCGGCGGTTACCTGGGCGGTCACCTGGCCCTGCGCCTCGGGGCCGGGGCCAGCCACGCCGAGCCCATCGGCCACCTGTCCGGGCTGGGCTGGCACGACGTGTGCCGGATCTACGACGTGCCCGACGGCCGGCCGGTCCGCCGCCAGCTCGGCTACCTGAGCCTGTTCGTGCTCCGGCGCGGCCCGGACGTCAGCGTGCTGTCCGACCACTGCGCTCACCTGGGCGGGCCGCTGCACCAGGGCCGGGTCACCGGCGACGCCGAAGC
>DASXMW010000232.1:0-4334 GCA_036495425.1 Streptosporangiaceae bacterium
CACAAGGTGCAGTCAGAGATCGAACGGGCACGGACCGGCCAGGCAATGGCGGCCCTGATCACCGCCATCGCGCTCGGCGCGGCGATCTACTTCTTCGCGGTTAACAACCGCGTCGCGGGCGGCGTGATGCTATCCGTCCCCGTGATCACGTCCCTGGCCTGTCCGGCGCCCGCTATCACCAGCCTTGCAACCTCCGCATTACAGATCTGGCCGGACGGACGGCCGACCAGATCTGAGGCTCGCAGGCAAGTTGCCGGGCTCGCGGCATGACGGGTGCGGTATCCGGGGTGAGCTGAGGCGTGGCGCCCTACCCTGCCGCTGTTGTTTCCGTGTCTGGGGCATGGGCACCGCTGGGACGAGTGCGGCGGGCTCATCTCCAGCGGTGCCCGGGTGGTCCTTCCTCGCGGCGTGGTCTACTGTGACGGGAAGCGGTCAGAGCTGGATCGTATGTTCGATTACCATCCTTCGAACAGTGTATTCTTTTTCCCATTCAACCTCCTCCCTTCTTTCCGGGGTAAATGCGCATTTGCCCGTAACCCAGCCTCGCGTCCTGGTCCTACGGCGTCCTCCGCCCGCAGGTCTGACCCACCGGGACGGGAACCGGCTGGCTCATCGAGATCGAGGGCTGCCGGTCGCGGGTTACTCGGTGTGGAGGAGGTCGGCGGGGCGGGAGCGGGCGGCCAGGAGGGCGGGTATCACGGCCAGGAGGGTGGTGGCGAGCAGCACGCCGGCGGCCAGCAGGATCAGGGGGACGGCCTGGACGACCGAGACCGGGACGACGCCGAAGTTGACCGCGAACAGGCGCCAGGCGGCCTTGCCGGCGGCGATGCCGAGGGGGACGCCCACGATGAGGCCGGCCAGGACGACGGTGGTGGCCTGCCAGCCGACCACGGCGGCGATCTGGCGGCGGACGAAGCCGAGCACCTTGAGCAGGCCGGCCTCGGTCCGGCGGCGGTGCACGCTGACCAGCAGCAGGTGCATCAGGGTGGCCACGCCGAACAGGGACAGGGCCAGGCCGAACAGCAGCGGGAAGCTGACCGACTGGCCGAAGTTGACCAGCTCGGTGGGCTTGTCGGAGACGGTCAGCAACTGGTGGTAGACGCGGTTGTACCGGGTCAGCGCGGCCGTGCCGGACGGGCCGGGCACGGCGTGCACCAGCACCGAGTAGATCAGGCCCTGCTGGGCCTTGCGCTGGCACGCGGCCGGGCCCGGGGTCCCGGCCGGGCACTGGGCCCGGAGCAGGCCAGCCACGGTCAGGGCGGCGCCGGTGCCGAAGCCGCCGGTGCCGAAGCTGGGTGCGAACGAGGCCCGGCCGCTGACCCGGAACCGGGTCGTGCCCGCGGCGCCGGTCAGCGGGTCGGTCACGGTGACCCGTACCGTGTCCCCGGTGGCGGCGCCCAGCATGCGCAGGGTGGCCGCGCCCAGCGCGATGTCCTGGTCACCGCGGGGCAGCCGCCCGTCGACGGACGAGATCAGGGCCGCCCCCTGGACCGGTTTGACCGCGACGGCCCGCACGTGACGGCCGTTGACGTTGATTTCGGCCCCCGCGGCCAGCGTGACCCGGTCGATGGCTGGGTCGCGGGTCAGGCGGTTCACCACCGGTCCGGTCAGGTAGGCCTCGATCCCGGGGTCGCTGCCGGTGTTGCTGAAGGTCGTGTCGTACGGGACCCCGTAGAGGGCGGGCGAGCCGATGAGCCGGGTCAGGCTGGCCCCGAACACGGTGGTCGCCGACAGCGCGGTGACGGCCAGGACCGTGCCGAGCAGCGCGGTCCCGACCGGGACCGGGGACCGGCCCCGGCCGCGTTCGAGGGCGTAGCGTACGCCGACCAGCATGCTGGGCGGCGCCCCGATCGCGGCCACGCCGCGGACCACAGACAGCGCCAGCCCGCCCGGGAGCGGCAGCGACTCGGCCCGGCGCAGGCGCGCGTGCCGGATCGCGGGCCAGACCGACAGCAGCAGCAGCCCGGCGACCAGGCCTGGCGCCCCGATCAGGATGACCAGCGGGTCCAGGGACACAGCCCCGGGGTCGGCGGCGGCTAGGCGGGCCTCCCCCACCGGGGTCAGCGGGGACAGCGCCGCGGCCAGGGCCACCGCCCCGGCCGTGGCGGCCAGCCCGATCGCGCCGGCCCGGGCCAGGCCGAGCAGCACGAACTGGCGAGCCCGCAGGCCCATGGCCGAGAGGGCGGCGTGGTCGTCGGCGTCGGTGCTGAACTGGCGGGCGGCGGCCTGCCCGAGCACGGCCAGGCCGGCCAGCGCGATCAGCCCGGCCAGCCCCCACCAGCCCACGGCCTGCGGGGAGATCGACCGCTGCACGGCTCCGGCGTCGGTGTCCAGGTCGTCGGCGCCCAGGGTCTGGAGCGGGCGCAACCGGCTGTCGAAGGCGGCCTGGTCGGCGGCGCCGTGCCGCAGCTTCACGTAGTAGAAGGTCAGCACCTGGGTGCGCGGGTTGGCCGCGGCGGCCCAGGCCCGGGTCGGGAACAGGTCGTAGCGGGGCCCGTTGCCGGCCGGGAACTCGTTCTCGGTGACGACCAGGCCGGTCACGTGCACGGTGCGGTGCGGCACCCGGGCCAGCTGAGCCTTGGTGGGGGTTATCGCCTGGTTCCGGGCCTGCGCCTGGTTGATCTGCGCCGGGGTCGGTGTGTAGATCGTGATCTTCGACCCGACCCGGACCCCGCTGTCGTCGGCGAACGTGGTCGAAGCCAGCGTCTGGCCGGGGTCGGACTGGTCCGGCATCCGGCCCGAAACCAGCTTGACGGTCCGGCTCAGGTCGCGCGGGGCGACCTCGAAGGCGTCGAACGACTGGCTGGCGTTGATCGGGCCGCAGGAGGCGCAGCCGACGGCGGCGACGAACGGTGCCCGGACCGGGGTGACCCGGGTGACCGGCGGGATCCGGGCCAGCTGCGGCAGCGGCTTGGGGGTGTAGACGATGTCGTCGTAGCCGTAGCGGGTGACGAACCCCGGGAACGCGGCCGCGGTCGACCGGGCCGTGGCCGCGGCCGCCATGACCAGGCCGCCGACCAGGGCGGCCAGCAGGGCGAGGGCCAGCCACGACTTCCGGTGCTGCCGGAACTGAGCGCGCAGCAGCAGGCCGACGGCGCGCATGACCACCCCTCCCCGGTCCGGGGCCTTCTGATGACCAGGGTCCGCCGGTCCGCGGGCGCGGGCAAGGTGGCCAGCCACCGGGCCGGGCTCGTGGTAGCACCCCTGGGGATCGCGGTGGCGAAATAGCCCAATCCGCGCGGGGCGTTCGGCCGTAACCTGGGGGCGCCCGGCGTCGCCTGGAACGGCCGGGTATGGCGATGGGAGCGGGCAATGGAGCCCCTCAGACCGGATGACCCGCCCGCCGTGGGTTCGTTCCGGCTGCGCGCCCGGCTCGGCGCGGGCGGCATGGGCCGGGTCTACCTGGCGGTCTCACCGGCCGGGCGTGCGGTGGCGATCAAGCTGATCCATCCCGAACTGGCCCACGACGAGACGTTCCGGTCCCGGTTCCGGCGCGAGGTCGCGGCCGCACGCCAGGTCAGCGGGGCTTACACCGCGCCGGTGGTGGCGGCCGGGCTGGACGGCGACCCGCTCTGGCTGGCCACCGCGTTCGTGGCCGGGCCGTCGCTGGCGGCCGCGGTCGAGACGCGCGGGCCGTTCCCCGAGCCGTCGCTGTGGCGGCTGGCGGCCGGGCTGATCGAGGCCCTGGGCGCGGTGCACGCGGCCGGGCTCATTCACCGGGACCTCAAGCCGGCCAACGTGCTGCTGGCCGACGACGGCCCGCGGCTGATCGACTTCGGTATCGCCCGGGCCCTCGACGGCACCGCGATCACCGCGTCCGGCCACATCGTCGGCACGCCCGCGTTCATGTCGCCCGAACAGGCCGAAGACCGGTTCACCGGCCCCGCCAGCGACGTGTTCTCGCTCGGCAGCGTACTGGCCTACACCGCGTCGGGCACCTCTCCGTTCGGGACCGACCGGCCGGCCACGATCCTGTACCGGGTGGTGCACGCCGAGCCGGTGCTGGACGGCGTCCCCGAAGGCCCGCGCGACCTGATCCGCCGCTGCCTGGCCAAGGACCCGGCCCAGCGGCCGTCCCTGGCCGGCCTGGCCGCGGCGGTGGCCAGCCACTGGACCCCGGCCGGGGACGGGCCGCTCGGGCCGTTCTGGCCGGAGACCCTGGACGGACTGGTCCGGGCGCACGCGGCCGAGGTCGCGGCCGCGGCCACGGCGACGCCGCCATCAGGGGGAGCCGAGCCCGGTGACCTTCGATCAAAATCAAAAACCTCCGCCACGGATGAGCGATCGAGCGGTCCCCGGCCGGCTACGGCGGGAATCGACACCGTCACCGCGTG
>DASXMW010000233.1:0-4966 GCA_036495425.1 Streptosporangiaceae bacterium
GCCGCCCCCGCCAGACCCTCGGCTTCCGCACCCCCGCTGAAGCCTTCAACGACCTACTGTTGAACCCGTCAGATGCCAGTGGTGTTGCAACCACCCCCTGACCCCAAGCAGTGATAATCACTGACTCCGCTCCAGTGAAGGCCCGGACCGTGACGGCCGGGGCCGGCGGGGCACCGGGGGCCCGCGTGAGGCGGCCCCCGGGCTGAGCCAGCGCTGACCGTGCCCGGCATGCTCAGAGCGGCCATGATCAACTTAAGCTAAGCGGCATTGGGGTCCAGGGGGGTCGTCCCCCCGGACGACTCAGTGCGCGAAGCTCTGGCGGTGGGCGTCGTCGTCGAGGGGGACGGGCTCGCGGGGGTGCTCCTCCAGCATTCTGACCTGCTTGCGGATGTCGTCGAGCAGGGACGAGGCCAGGTCCTGGCTGAAGCCGTTCTTGACCACGATCCGCATCACCGCGGTGTCCTGCAGGTTGGCCGGGAACGTGTAAGCCGGAATCAGCCAGCCCCGGGCCCGCAGGCGTTCCGACAGGTCGAACACCGAGTACGTGGTGACGTCGTCGCGCAGCTTGAACGCGAACACCGGCAGCTCCTTGCCCTCGGTGAGCAGCTCGAACTGGCCGATCTTGGCGATCTCCGAGGACAGGTAGACGGCCACGTCCTGGCAGGCATGCTGGACGTGACGGTAGCCGTTGAAGCCGAGCCGCAGGAAGTTGTAGTACTGCGCGATCACGTTGGACCCGGGGCGGGAGAAGTTCAGCGCGAACGTGGGCATCTCGCCGCCCAGGTAGTTGACGTTGAAGACCAGCTCCTGGGGCAGCGCGGCGGCGTCCCGCCACACCACCCAGCCGACTCCCGGGTAGACCAGACCGTACTTGTGGCCGGAGGTGTTGATCGAGGCCACCCGGGGCACCTGGAAGTCCCACTCCAGGAACGGCTGCAAGAACGGCGCCACGAACCCGCCCGAGGCCCCGTCCACGTGGATGGGAATGTCGAGGCCCTGATCCTGCTGCAGCCGGTCCAGGGCGGTGCCGATGTCCTTGACCGGCTCGTAGCTGCCGTCCATGGTCGAGCCCAGGATGGCCACCACCCCGATCG
Organism: Streptosporangiaceae bacterium; assembly: GCA_036495425.1. Lineage (GTDB taxonomy): Bacteria > Actinomycetota > Actinomycetes > Streptosporangiales > Streptosporangiaceae > Bog-532. Next base: position 1,095 of record DASXMW010000233.1, read on the forward strand.
TGTTGTCGTCGCAGGCGGCGGCGGCCTTGTCCGCGGTCAGGTGCAGCTGGCCCTGCTCCATCGGGACCTGGCGCGGCTCCACCTCCCAGTAGCGGCAGAACTTCTCCCAGCAGACCTGGACGTTGCTGCCCATGACCAGGTTGGGTCGGGTGGCGTCCTTACCGGCCGCGCGGCGGGCCTTGCGCCACCGCCACAGCAGGGCCATGCCGCCGAGCATGCAAGCCTCGCTGGACCCGGTGGTCGAGCAGCCGGTGGCGTTGCCGCCGGCCGGGGAGTGCCACAGGTGGGCCAGGATGTTGATGCAGCGCCGCTCGATCTCCGCCGTCTGTGGGTACTCGTCCTTGTCGATCATGTTCTTGTCGAAGGACTCGGACATCAGCTCGGCGGCCTGGTCCTCCATCCAGGTGGTCACGAAGGTGGCCAGGTTGAGCCGGGCGTTGCCGTCCAGGATCAGCTCGTCCCGGACCACCTGGGCCGCGGTCGTCGGCAGCATGCCGCCCTCGGGGAGCCGGTAGACCGGGACCTGCACGCCCCGCTCCTGGACGTAGATCGGGTTGATGGCGACTTCGCCGTCCTGATCGGCTACGTCGACCTGCTGGTGCAGCGCCATCGTCGGCTCCTGAGGGTCGCGGATGTTGTCTGGAGCCAGGCTATCGATGAGCCCGCATCAACCGATCGGCTGATGCCACGTTCCAACCTCCGCGAGCCCAGGTATGGCCCGCCGGGCGATGCCCGGGACCGGGGCCCGCGGCGACCATTGTGGTATGCCAGTTATCGAAGTAAACGGATTGCACAAGGAATACGGGCCCAAGGTCGCCGTCGACGACGTGTCGTTCACGGTCGAGGCCGGTGAGATCTTCGGCATCCTGGGCCCGAACGGGGCCGGGAAGACCACGTCGGTGGAATGCATCACCGGCCTGCGCAAGCCGGACCGGGGCCGGATCAGGGTGCTGGGCCTGGACCCGCAGCGGGACCACGACGAGCTGCGGGAGCAGGTTGGCGTGCAGCTGCAGGATAGCCAGCTGCCGGACAAGATCCGGGTCCGAGAGGCGCTCGACATGTACGCCTCGTTCTACGAGCAGCCGGCCGACGCCGAGGAGCTGATCACCCGGCTCGGCCTGGCCGACCGGCGCGACACCCCGTTCGACAAGCTGTCCGGCGGCCAGAAGCAGCGCCTGTCGGTGGCGCTGGCCCTGATCGGCACGCCCAAGGTGGCGGTGCTGGACGAGCTGACCACCGGCCTGGACCCCAGCGCCCGGCGGGAGGTGTGGGGTCTGATCTCCGACATCCGCGCCACCGGGGTGACGGTGCTGCTGGTCACCCACTTCATGGAGGAAGCCGAACGGCTGTGCGACCGGGTCGCGGTGATCGACAGCGGCCGGGTCATCGCCAACGACACGCCGTCCGGCCTGGCCGGCCGGGCCGGGGGCGAGCAGTACATCCGGTTCACCGCGTCGGCCCCGCTGGCCGAGGACGAGCTGTCCATGCTGCCCGAGGTGCACTCGGTCCGCTGCGAGGACGACCAGTTCGCGGTGACCGGCAACGAGGAAGCGCTGCAGGCGGTCATGGGGGTGCTGATCCGGCGCGGTATCACCGCCCGGCACCTGCGGCTCGACCAGGCCAGCCTGGACGACGCCTTCGTCGCCCTCACCAGCCGCGATCTGGCCAACCACGCCGAGTCCAAGTGAGTCCGGAGGAAATGATCATGTCGACGACCGCCACCCTGCCGCGGCCCAGCCGGGCCGCCCGCACCAGGCGCGCCTGGCGCATCCTCACCCTGATCGAGCTGAAGCTGCTCATCCGGACCCCGGCCGCGCTGTTCTGGGGGATCGGTTTCCCGGTGATCGGCCTGATCGTGCTGGGCGCGATCCCCGGCACCGGCAAGCCGGTCAAGTCGCTGGGCGGCATCAGCGTGCTGGAGACCTACCTCCCCATCATCATCACCTTCATGATCATCATGACCTCGGTGAACTTCCTGCCGGCCACCTTGGCCAGCTATCGGGAGCGCGGCGTCCTGCGCCGCATGTTCACCACCCCGGTCACGCCGCAGGCCCTGCTGAGCGCGGACCTGGCCCTCACCCTCGGCACCCAGGTGGCCACCACCGCGCTGATCGTCATCCTGGCCGCCGGCGCCTTCACCGCCTCGATCGGCGCGCCGCTGGCCTTCATCGTGGCCCTGCTCCTGCTGGCGGCGGCGGCCAGCACGCTGGGGCTGCTGGTGGCCGCGGTCAGCCTCACCACCAAGGCGGCCAACGCCCTGGGCGCGGTGCTGTTCTTCGTGCTGATGTTCTTCTCCGGGCTGTGGCTGCCACGGGCCGAGATGCCGGACTGGCTGCGCGGGATCAGCGACGCCACCCTGACCGGCTCCGGGGTGCAGGCCGTGCAGAACGCCATGGCCGGCCACTGGGCCTCCGGGCTGTTCTTCGGGGTGCTGGTGGCCTGGATCGTGGTCTGCGGCGCGCTGGCTATCCGGTTCTTCCGCTGGGAATGACAGGATTGGGCGCAGAAGCACCGAAGGAAGCCACAGAGGGACCACTGACATGTCGACGCAGCTGCCGCCGCGGCTAGCCGCCGGGGCCGGGGCCCTGCGGCCGGACGCCGAGCTCGACGAGCCGGAGCGGCGGCTGGAGAGGTTCGTGGAGCTGGCCCCGTTCGCCCTCCTGGTCATCTCCACAATCCCGTACCTGCTGACCCAGAGCCCCTCCATGGCCGACGTCGGCCGGACCTTGGCCCTGGAGGCGGCCACGGCCGCCTGGGTGCTCTGGTGGGTGACTCTGCACCGGAGCTGGCGCACCCGACCGGTGCTGATGCACATCTACTTCACCGGCTTCGTGTTGTGCTGCGGCCTGCTGGTGGCCCGGAGCCCGTGGTTCGGGTTCTTCTGCTGGATCGGGTACATGCACGCCTTCCGGTACCTGCAGGGACCGCTGCGCTACGTTGGCCTGATCCTGATCGCGGCCGTGTCCGCGCTGGCTCAGCTGGGCGGTTTCCGGACTCCCACCGCGACCGGCGTGGTGATCTGGCTGGTCGTCACGCTGCTGAACGCGACGCTGGTCACCACCTTCGTCTACCTGGGCCAGAAGGCCGAAGACCAGAATCAGGAGCGTAAGCGGATAGTGATCGACCTGGCCGAGGCCAACCACAAGCTCGAAGAGATGATGGCCGAGAACACCGGCCTGCACGCCCAGCTGCTGACCCAGGCCCGGGAGGCCGGGGTGCTGGAGGAGCGGCAGCGAATGGCGCGCGAGATCCACGACACCCTGGCCCAGGGCCTGACCGGCATCATCACTCAGCTCGAGGCGGTCCAGCAGGCCGGCCCAGGCCCGGACTGGGAACGCCGGATCAGCACCGCGGCCCGGCTGGCCCGGGACAGCCTGACCGAGGCGCGCCGGTCGGTCCGCGCGGTCCGGCCGGAGGCGCTGGAGAACACCCGGCTGCCGGAGGCGGTGGCCGACGTGGCCGGGCAGTGGTCGGCTGACAGCGGCGTCACCACGAACGTCACCACCACCGGCACCGTGCTCGGCCTGCATCCCGAGGTCGAGGTCACCTTGCTGCGGGTAGCCCAGGAAGCCCTGGCCAACGTGGCCAAGCACGCCGGCGCGTCCCGGGTCGGGATCACCTTGTCCTACATGGACGACGTCGTGTCGCTGGACATCCGCGACGACGGGACAGGCTTCGAGCCGGGCCAGCGCGGTGCTCCCGGCAGTGGGGGCGGGTTCGGGCTGACCGGGATGGAGCAGCGGGTCCGCCGCCTGGCCGGGACGCTGGCCATCGAGTCCGAGCCCGGCCACGGCACCGCGATCTCAGCCATCATCCCGGCCATCCCACGGGCTGGCGTTACGGCGACGGAGACAGCAACTGATGAGTGATCC
>DASXMW010000234.1:0-9802 GCA_036495425.1 Streptosporangiaceae bacterium
CCGCTCCGAGCGGGCGGGGGTCGTCGGCGCTTTCATATTGGAAAACTATATTGTACTTCTATGTTTGTCAAAAACGACGAGCGACGATGACTGGCTCGCCGTGGCCCGCGGTACAGGGGCGCGATGGTAACTTCGCGCCCCCTATAGGGGGTGCAATGGTGCCATCGCACCCCTGGACTCGCGTCGGCCCGGAGGCCGACGCCCCCTCCCCTTTACTCCGGCTTGACGAAGGGGAACAGGACCGTGTCCCGGATGGAGGCGCCGGTGAGCATGATGATGATCCGGTCGACGCCGATACCGACGCCCCCCGTGGGCGGCATGCCGTACTCCAGGGCCCGCAGGAAGTCCTCGTCCAGCTGCATGGCCTCAGGGTCGCCCCCCGCCGCCAGCAGGGACTGCTCGGTGAGCCGCTTGCGCTGTTCGACCGGGTCGGCCAGCTCCGAGTAGGCGGTGCCCAGTTCGGCGCCGAACGCCACCAGATCCCAGCGCTCGGCCAGCCGGGGGTCATCCCGGTGCGCGCGGGTCAGGGGCGACACCTCGACCGGGAAATCGCGGTAGAACGTCGGCTCGACCGTCTGCTTCTCGACCAGGCGTTCGTACATTTCGAGCACGATCTGGCCGTGGTTCCAGTTCGGCTCGAGCGGGACGCCGGCCGCCGCGCACAGCTTGCGCAGCGTGTCGACGCTGGTGTCCGGGCTGATCTCGTCGCCCAGGGCCTCGGACACGGCGGTGTAGACCGGGATCGAGCGCCACTCGCCGCCGATGTCGGTCTCGGTGCCGTCGGCCCGGCGCAGCACGGTGCCGTCCAGCGCACGCCGGGCCGCGCCCTGGATCAGCTCCCGGGTCAGCGTGGCCATGGTGTCGTAGTCGCCGAAGGCCTGGTAGGCCTCGAGCATGGTGAACTCGGGGTTGTGGGTGGCGTCCACGCCCTCGTTGCGGAACACCCGGCCGATCTCGAAGACGTTCTCGATGCCGCCCACGATCAGCCGCTTGAGGTACAGCTCGAGCGCGATGCGGAGGTACAGCTGGCTGTCGTAGGCGTTGCCGTGGGTGATGAACGGGCGCGCGTTGGCCCCGCCGTGGATCGCCTGCAGGACCGGGGTCTCCACCTCCAGGAAGCCGCGGTCGTGCATCTGGTCCCGCAGTGACCAGACCACGTCGCTGCGCAGCCGGGCCATCCGGCGCGCGTCCGGGTTGATGATCAGGTCCAGGTAGCGCTGGCGGACGCGTGACTCGACGTCGCTGAGGCCCTTGTGCTTCTCGGGCAGTGGCCGCAGGCTCTTGGCGATGATCTCGAACGAGTCGGCCAGCACCGACAGCTCGCCACTGCGGGAGGTGATCACCTCGCCGTGCACGCCGACCTGGTCGCCGAGGTCGACGTCCCGCTTCCAGGCGGCCAGGGCCTCCTCGCCCACCTTGGCCAGCGAGATCATGACCTGGAGGTCGCCGCTGCCGTCGCGGATGGTGGCGAAGCACAGCTTGCCGCCGACCCGGGACAGCATGACCCGGCCGGCCACGCCGGCCTCGTCCCCGGTGGACGTGTCGGCGGGCAGGTTCTCGTGCAGCGCCCGGACCTCGGCGATGGTCGCCGTGCGCGGGTACCGGACCGGATAGGGGTCACGGCCCTCGGCCAGCAGGGCCGCACGCTTGCCCAGCCGCACCCGCATCTGCTCGGGCAGGGACTCGCGCTCGTCGACGGGCTGGTTGTCGTTCACCTGCCCGAGGCTACCGGGGCCGACTGGTCGTCAGCACACGGTTACCGGCACAGCGGCCGGGCGAATCAGGGCTCGGTGACCGCGTTCCGCTCGAAGACCAGCCGCAGGCCGATCAGGGTCAGCCACGGCTCGTAGGCGTCGATGATGCTGACCTCGTTGATGACCAGCGGGGCCAGGCCACCGGTGGCGATGATGGTCACCGCCTCCGGGTCCTCCGGCGCCAGCTCGCGGGCCATCCGCTGGGCGATGCCCTCGACCTGGCCGGCGAACCCGTAGACGATGCCGGACTGCAGCGCCTCCACGGTGTTCTTGCCCACCACCCGGGGCGGCCGGGTCAGCTCGACCTTGAGCAGCTGGGCGGCCCGGCGCGACAGGGCGTCGACCGAGATCTCGATGCCGGGGGCCAGCGCCCCGCCCACGAACTCACCCCGCGCGCTGACCGCGTCGAAGTTGGTCGAGGTACCGAAGTCGACCACGATGGCCTGGCCGCCGAACAAATGCACGGCGGCCAGCGAGTTCATGATGCGGTCGCTGCCGACCTCCTTGGGGTTGTCCATCCGGATCGGCAACCCGGTCTTGACGCCCGGCTCCACGATGATGGCCGGGACCGCGCGGAAGTAGCGGCGGCACATCTCCCGCATCTCATGCAGGACGGACGGCACGGTCGAGCACAGCGCGATCCCGGTGATGCTGCCGCCGTCGGCCGGATCCTTGATGACCTCGCTCTGGGTCAGCAGCCCCCGCAGCACCACGGCGATCTCGTCGGCGGTCCGGTCGGGCACGGTGGCGATCCGCCAGTGCTCGATGACCTCCTCGCCGTCGAAGATGCCGAGCACGGTGTTGGTGTTGCCCACGTCGATCGTCAGCAGCATCTGCTACCCCCGTTCCCCGGTGTCACCCAAGCTGATCAGCACGTTATCGATGAGGCGGGTGCTGCCGACGCGGGCCGCGACCAGCAGCACGGCCTGGCCGGTGAAACCCGGCGGTACCGGCTGGAACGTGCGCGCGCTGACCAGATCCAGATAATCGAAGGTCAGGTGGTGGGCTCCCAGGTAGGCCCGGGCGGTCATCAGCACCGCCTCCGGGCCGTCCGCGACCCGGGCCGCGCCGGCCCGCAGCGCGGCCGGCAGGGCCAGGGCCACCTGGCGGTCGGCCGCGGACAGGTACTGGTTGCGGCTGGAGGCGGCCAGCCCGTCCGGGTCCCGGAACGTGGGCACCGGCCTGACGTCCACCCCCAGGTTGAAGTCGGCCGACATCTGCCGGACCAGGGCCAGTTGCTGGGCGTCCTTCTGGCCGAACACCGCCACATCCGGGCCGACCAGCGAAAACAGCTTGAGCACCACGGTCAGCACGCCGCCGAAGAAGCCGGGCCGGAACTCGCCCTCCAGCACCCGGCCCAGCGGCCCGGGGTCCACGGTGACCTGCGGGTCGGCCGGGTAGATCTCGGCCATCGCGGGCGCGAACACCAGCGCCACGCCCTCGGTGGCGCACATGGCCAGGTCGGCGTCGAGCGTACGCGGGTAGCGGTCGAGGTCCTCGCCCGGGCCGAACTGGCGCGGGTTGACGAAGATGGACACCACCACCGACCCGGCCGGGCCCGCGATTCCGGACGCCTTCTGAAGCAGACTCCGGTGACCGGAATGCAGGGCTCCCATGGTGGGCACGAGCACGACCGGAGCGGTCAGCCGGGCCCGGGCTTCGGCCAGCCCGGCCCGGGTGGTGGCCACGGCCAGACCGGCCACCGGCCGGGCCGGTGCCGTCATCGGCCCGCTCCGGCCAGCACGTCGAGCAGCCGCTCGGCGTCCGGCGGGGCCAGCAGGCCCGCGGCCAGCGCCCGGTCGGCGGTGAGCCGGGCCAGGGCCACGTACACGGCCAGGGCTTCCGGCGCGGCGTCCCGCAGCGCGGCCAGGTGACCGGCCACGGTGCCCGCGTCGCCCCGCGCCACCGGCCCGGTCAGGCCCGCGTCGCCCAGCCGGAGCGCGTTGTCCAGGGCCGCGTACAGCAGCGGGCTCAGCATCCGGGCCGGGTTGGCCGCCCCCGCCGCCTGCAGCAGGTCACAGGCCTCGGTGACCAGCGTGACCAGGTGGTTGGCCGCGCTGGCCAGGGCCGCGTGGTACAGATCGCGGTGCTCCTCGGCGATGAACACCGGTTCGCCGTCCATCTCGATGACCAGCACCTCGGCCACCGGGCGGAGCTGATCGGGCGCGGTCACGCCGTAGCTGATGCCGCGCATCCGCTGCAGATCGTCGCTGCGCCCGGTGAACGTCATCACCGGGTGCAGGGCCAGCGGCAGCGCACCCTGCCGGGTGGCCGGCTCCAGCACGCTGATGCCGTACCGGCCGCTGGTGTGGGCCAGCAGCCGCCCCTGGACCGGGGCCCCGATGGCGATCAGCCCGCTGACCAGCCCGGCCAGCGCGTCGTCGGGCACGGTCAGCAGCACCAGGTCGGCGGCCTCGACCACCCGAGCGGGCTCGGTCACCCGGGCCGACGGGAAATGCTCGCGGGCCCGGCGGACCGAGGTCTCGGAGACCGCGGCCACCGCGACCACCTCGTGGCCGGCCCGGGTCATGGCCACCCCGAGCGCGGTGCCGACCCGGCCGGGCCCGATGATGCCGACCTTCAGCCGGGCCGGATGCTGGCCTGCTTCAGCGTCCATGTCCTACCGTTCTCAGTTCTGTTCTCAGTGAAAGGGGTCCGTGGGCGGCGGGGGTGGCGGCACGTAGCGCGCGGCGTCCGGGTTCTCCGGGACCCGGCAGCAGTACTCCAGGTACAGCGCGGCCGCGGCCAGCAGCACCGACGCGCCGAAGGTGATGCCGCCGGTGAGCACGTCGTGACCGGCCGCCCGGGCCGGCAGCGAGCCGGCCGCGGCCCCGGCGAAGCCGGCCGCGATCCCGCCGATCACCGCCGCGGCCAGCGAACTCGCCTTGGCCAGCGCCACCATGCGCGCCACCTGCAGCGGCGGCACCGGCTTGGTGCCGGGGCGGCCGAGGATCCGGGCCCGCAGCCCGCGGGCGGTGATGGCCTCGCCCCCGGCCGCGATGATCAGGGCCGGGACCATGGTCCACGGGAACGACGGCAGCGACCCGTACACGGACCGCAGCAGCAGCCAGCTCACCACGGCCAGCACCGCGGCGATCAGGAACAGGGTCCGCAGGCGAGTTGGGGTCATCACGGCTCCGCCCGGCGTTGTCCAGCCACGCCAGCCAGGCTATGCCGGCCGGCGCAGCGTTATGTCATCGCGCCGCCGTACCCCCTGGCCGCCCACCGCGGCCAGCAGGGCGGCCACCGGCCCGTAGCCGGGCAGTTCGGCGTCCGGATCCGCGTCCCGCCAGGGCGCCAGCACGAAGGCCCGCTCCCGGGCCCGCGGGTGGGGCAGGGTCAGCGCCGGATCCGCGCTCACCTCGTCCCCGTAGGCGATGATGTCCACGTCCAGCGTGCGCGGACCCCAGCGGACCTCCCGGGTGCGCCGGGCCGCCGCCTCGATCGCGTGCGCCCGGCGCAGCAGCTCCCCGGCGGGCAGGCCGGTCTCGGCCAGCACGACCGCGTTGAGGTAGTCCGGCTGGTCCGGGCCGCCCACGGGGTCGGTCTCGTACACCGGGGAGACCGCGGTGACCCGCAGGCCCGGCGTGGCCGCCAGCTGATCCACGGCCCGCTGCAACTCCTGCTGCCGGGCCCCCAGGTTGCTGCCCAGGGCCAGCACGGCCGGCACCGGCCGGTCCCGGGTGATGGTCACGGCGACGTCGCTGAACGGGCGGCTGATCGGTGCGTCCGGCTTGTGCACGGTGATCCGCACCCGCCGCACGACCGGCTCGGCCAGGCAGGCTTCGGCCAGCCGCTGAGCCAGCGTCTCGATGAGCTGGACCGGCTCACCGGCCACGATGTGGGCCAGCCGCTCGCTCAGGGCCCCGTAGTCTGCGGTCAGCGCGAGGTCGTCGGTGGCCGCGGCCGGGCGGGTGTCCATGCTGAGCACCGCGTCGATCAGGAAGTCCTGGCCGTCCCGCCGTTCGAACGGCAGCACGCCGTGCCGGCCGTGGACCCGCAGCCCGCGCAGCTCAATCTGATCCATCGGCCCTGCTCTCCCGGCCGCTGGGCCGCGGGGCGGCCGCTCGCCAGGCGGCCGCGACCCGGACCGCGTCCGCGTTGGCCGGGACCTTGTGCACCCGTACGCACCAGGCCCCGGCCGCCGCGGCCAGCGCGGTGGTGGCCACGGTGGCGTCGTCGCTGCCGGTGAACGAGCGCGGCGTGCCGTCCGGCCCGGCCAGCAGACGCCCCAGGAACCGCTTGCGCGACGCCCCAACCAGAATCGGGTACCCGCCGGGCCGGCCCAGGGCGGCGAGCTCGGGCAGCGCGGCCAGCACCTGCCAGTTGTGCTCGCTGAGCTTGCTGAAGCCCAGCCCCGGATCCAGGATGATCATGGACGGGTCGACGCCCTCGGCGACCACGGCGTCCACCCGGCGCCGGAGTTCGTCCCGGACCTCGGTCACCACGTCGCCGTAGATCGCGCGCGAGTTCATGTCGTGGCTGTGGCCGCGCCAGTGCACGACCACGTAGGGCACGGCCGCCTTGGCCACCAGCCGCGGCATGTGCGGGTCGGCCAGGCCGCCGCTGACGTCGTTGACCAGCCGGGCGCCGGCGTTCAGGGCCAGCTCGGCCACTGCCGCCCGCATGGTGTCCACGCTGACCGGCACGCCGGCCCGGGCCAGCTCGGTGATGACCGGCAGCACCCGGCGGACCTCCTCGTCGGCCGGGATGCGCTGGGCGCCCGGCCGGGTGGACTCACCGCCTACGTCCACGATGTCCGCGCCCTGGGCGGCCAGGTCGAGCCCGTGGGCGATCGCGGCCTCGGCGCCCAGCCAGGCCCCGCCGTCGGAGAACGAGTCCGGGGTCACGTTCACGACCCCCATGACCAGGCAGCGCGGCCGGCCGGGCAGTCCGGCCAGCCGGTGGCGCGGGGCAGGCTCGGGACTGGTCATGGCGCCTACCTTATGAGGCCCCTACGCGGGCCGCCGCCGTCGGCTCCGCCGCAGCCGGCGGCGCAACCGGCCCAGGCCCAGCTGGCGGGCGAGGCGGCGGGCGGTCAGCGTCGGCCAGACCAGGAACGCCTCGGCCTCCAGCGCGGCCAGCGCGATCCGCGGCGCGTCCTTGGCGGTCGGGAAAACGAAAAACCGCGGCAGCCAGACCGGGTTGAATTTGGCATTGAATTTGTACAGCGACTCGATCTGGAACCATTTGGACAGAAAGAGAAGAATTGACCGCCAGGCTCGCAGCACGGGCCCGGCCCCGATGCGCTCGCCGCGCTCCAGGGCGGCCCGGAACACCGCGAAGTTGAGCGAGATCCGCTTCATCCCCAGTTCCGGGGCGGCCTTGATGGCCTCGACGATCAGGAAGTCGTTCAGCCCGGGCTGGGCGCTGCGGTCCCGCCGCATGAGATCCAGGGACAGGCCGTCGGTGCCCCACGGCACGAAGTGCAGCACCGCCCGCAGCGTCCCGTCACAGGAGGCGGTGGCGATCACGCAGTCCTCGTCGCCGGGCGCGCCGACCCGGCCCAGGGCCATGGAGAACCCGCGCTCGGTCTGGCTGCCCCGCCAGGAGTCGGCCACCCGCAGGATGGAGTCGATCTCCTCCCCGGGTACGTCGCCGACCCGGCGCACCTCGGCCGTGTAGCCGGCCCGGGACACCCGGGAGACCATCTGCCGGACGTTGCGCATGGACCGGCCGGACAGGCTGAAGTCGGCCACGTTGACCACGCCCTCGTCGCCGAGCTCCAGCGCGGTCAGGTCGCCTTCCCGGCACCAGACCTCGGCCCCCTGCTCGCTGCAGCCCATGACGGCCGGGGCCCAGGCGTGCCGGGCCGCCTGGTCCAGGAAGGCCTGGATGGCCCCGGGCCAGGCCTCGGGGTCACCGAGCGGGTCCCCGCCGGCCAGCATCACCCCGGACACGACCCGGTAGCCGATGCAGGCCTTGCCGGTGGGCGACCAGATCACACTCTTGTCGTCGCGCAGCGCGAAGTAACCCAGCGAGTCGCGCTCGCCGTGCCTGGCCAGCAGCTGACGGATGCCCTCGACGTCCGGCTGGCTCAGCCGGGCCTTGGGTTCGGCCGGGCGCAGGAACAGATAGGCGGTCACGATCAGGGTGAACACCCCGAGCGCGGTGGTCATGGCGTGGTAGGTGTCGGCCCGCGCGTCGGACAGGAACACGATGTTGCCGGTGACCCCGGCCACCTCGGAGGTCACGTCCAGCAGCCGGGTGGGCAGGGAGTAGCTGCTGGCCAGGGCGCTGACCGCCAGGTACCCGAGCCCGATGGCCAGGTCGGTCAGGCCCAGGCCGATGAACACCCACAGCGCCAGCCAGCGGGTCCGACCGTCGCCGACCGCGTAGAAGTCGCGGCGGAAGTACAGCAGCGTCCCCAGCAGGATCACCGCCACCACCGTGGTCGGGATGTGCATGGTGCGGTCGTGGACGGCGTGGATCGCGATGTCCAGGACCAGCAGGGCCAGCACCGCCTGCCAGGCCCGGCGCTTCCGGCGCCGCAGCCCGTGCGACAGCATGATCAGCAGCAGGCCCACGATCACGTCGGTGCTGCGGGCCGCGTTGGTCAGCGTGCCCGGCACGTAGCTGTTGATCCGGTGCAACCGGGCGTGGAAACCGGGCGAGAAGATGGCCAGCACGTCGGACAGGCCGATCAGCAGGCAGAGCAGGCTGGCGATGGACGGGATCCAGCGCCGCTGCCCGCGGCGGGCCGCCAGCCACGGGTGCTCGTCCGGGTCGGCCCCGTCCGCGGCGGCACGCTGGACGGCTTCGGCCGTTTCACTCTTACTCATGGCAAATTCACTCTTACTCATGGCAAAGCATTTCCAGGCCCGAGGGTCACGTGCATCGAGAGTAGTCAGAGATGATCGCGCTGTGCACGCGAACTCTGATTGTTAAAAACGAGTGCGCCGAATTATTGGTTCCGGCTCTGGGGCCCGTAAAAATTGCCGGCCGGCGTGGGGCCTGTATCGGTCAGCGGCGGTCGTGGATGAGGCTCATGGCCTCGGCCCGGGTGCGGGCACTGTCCCGGAACACCCCGCGCACCGCCGACGTGACCGTCCGCGCGCCCGGCTTGCGCACCCCGCGCATGGACATGCACAGGTGCTCGGCCTCGATCACCACGATCACGCCGCGCGGCTCCAGCACCGACTCCAGCGCGTTGGCGATCTGGCTGGTCATCCGCTCCTGCACCTGGGGGCGCCGCGCGTACACGTCGACCAGCCGGGCCAGCTTGGACAGCCCGGTGATCTGGCCCTTCTCGTTCGGGATGTAGCCGATGTGGGCCACGCCGAAGAATGGCACCAGGTGGTGCTCACAGGTCGCGTACAGCTCGATGTCGCGAACCAGCACGATCTCGTCATGGTCGGCGTCGAAGACCTTGGTCAGCACGTCTTCCGGGCGCTGGCGCAGCCCGGCGAACTGCTCCGCGTAGGCCCGGGCCACCCGGGCCGGGGTGTCGGCCAGGCCGTCCCGTTCCGGGTCCTCCCCGATGGCGAGCAGGATCTCGCGGACGGCCTTCTCGATCCGGGGCTGATCGACCTCCGGCGGCAGGTCGTTAATCATCACCCGACGGCGTCGAGCCGGGCAGCTCGCCGGTCCCCCCGTTCGGGTTGTAGCCCAGGGCAGAGCCGTTCCCGTTGCCGGTGATGGCCGAACTGCTGGACCCATTGTCCGAGGTGGCCGCCAGGGCCAGCTCCTTGGGGGTGAGGACCGGCGGCCGGTCCGACGGGAGCCGCTTGCCGTAGCCGGTGTAGCTGCCGCGCAGCGGCCGCTTCTGTACCGTGGCGAAGACCTCGAGGACCTCCTTGCGGGACAGGGTCTCCTTGTCCAGCAGCCGGAGGACCAGGGCGTCCAGCACGTCGCGGTACTCGACCAGCACTTCCCACGCCTCGTCGTGGGCGAACTCGATGAGCCCGCGCACCTCCTCGTCGATCGCCGACGCGATCTCCTCGGAGTAGTCCCGGGCGTGCGACCGCTCCATGCCCAGGAACGGCTCGCTGTCACCGCTGCCGAGCTTCCGCGCGCCCAGCCGCTCGCTCATGCCGTACTGCGTCACC